>JAWOHM010000165.1:0-8832 GCA_046485165.1 Thermoplasmata archaeon | reverse complement strand
GGTCCTTGACCTGGCAGGCGCGCCATATGTCGCCTTTCTCCACGGCGTGCTCGATGATGGCCTGGCCGTTTGCCGCTATCACCTTCACGGACCCATTCGAAGTGGCCTGGAAGGTCTTGTCGTGGCTGCCGTATTCCTCCGCCTTCTGGGCCATGAGGCCGACGTTCGGCACTGTCCCCATGGTCCTGGGATCGAATGCCCCGTTCTCCTTGCAGAAGTCGATTACTGCCTGGTACACGCCGGCATAACTGTTGTCCGGTATCACGAACTTCGTGTCCTGCATCTCGCCCCTGGCGTTCCACATGCGGCCGGAAGTGCGTATCGCAGCAGGCATCGAGGCATCGATGATTATGTCGCTTGGCACGTGAAGGTTGGTTATTCCCTTGTCCGAGTTCACCATGGCCAGCCCCGGCCTCTTCGCATATTCCGCTTGAATGTCTGCCTCTATCTCCGCCTGCTTCTCTGCCGGCAGGGACTTAATCTTGTTGTAGAGGTCACCGAGGCCGTTGTTGGGGCTGATGCCCAGTTCCGCGAAAGTGGCTGAATGCTTCTCGAAAACGCCACTGAAGAAAACTGAGACCGCGTTGCCGAACAATATCGGGTCCGAGACCTTCATCATGGTGGCCTTCAGGTGAACGGAGAACAGCACATCCTTGGCCTTGGCATCGTCCATCTGCTCTGCCAGGAATCTTCTCAGGGCTTTCTGGCTCATGTAGGTGCCGTCTATCACCTCGCCGGCCAGCAGCGTCAGCTTCTCCTTGATGGGCGTAACCGTGCCGTCCTCCGCAACGAACTCTATTCGAGCGACCCCGGCGGTTGACTCATCTATCACCACGGATTTCTCGTTGGAATAGAAATCGCCGCCGCTCATGTGCGCCACGTGAGATTTGGAGTCCGGCGACCATGCGCCCATGGAATGGGGGTTGTTCCTGGCATAGTTCTTGACAGAGCCGGGCGCCCTGCGGTCCGAGTTGCCTTCCCTGAGCACCGGGTTCACCGCGCTGCCCTTCACCGTGTCGTATATCACCCTGATCTTCCTTTCCTCGTCGGTCTTCGGGTCCTCCGGGTAGTCCGGCAGGTCATAGCCCTTCCCCTGAAGTTCCTTGATGGCGGTCTTGAGCTGGGGGATGGAAGCGCTGATGCATGGCAGCTTGATTATGTTCGCCTCCGGCTTCTTGACGAGCTCCCCCAGTTCAGCCAGGTCGTCCGGGACGAACTGCGCCTTCGTGAGGCGCTCCGGGAACTTGGCGGCTGTCCTTCCTGCCAGGGAGATGTCCCTGGTCTCAACCACAATGCCAGCAGCCCCGGTGAATGCCTCGATTATTGGCAAAAGGGAATGGGTGGCGAGGCCAGGAGCCTCGTCCACCTTGGTGTAGATTATCTTCGATGCTTTGGCCTTCTTGTTCGATTTCGTGGAATTTTTAACCATGTGTCTCACTCCTTCGGTCATTGATGTATCAATCCAGCATGTAGGCGATATCGTCCCACGGGTGCCTGTACAGCCCCTGCTTGAGACGCTTCTGGTCCAGGTGGTGGCCCATGAGGCCGATGCTCCTTCCCAGGACGAACAGCCCGTTGAGCGCGCCCATCTGGATGTACATATCCGCTTCCTTCTTCGGCATCTCCGAGCGGAGCATGTCGGCGAAGCAGATGCCTATGCATCCGTCCACGTTCAGGATGAGGTTGTCCCTCTTGGACGTGGTCAGTTTCTCCACCTCAAGCGCGTATTTCAGTATGTCGGCCTTCTTGAAATTCTTCAGTGC
Organism: Thermoplasmata archaeon; assembly: GCA_046485165.1. Lineage (GTDB taxonomy): Archaea > Thermoplasmatota > Thermoplasmata > SG8-5 > SG8-5 > UBA147. Next base: position 7,069 of record JAWOHM010000165.1, on the reverse strand, counting down.
GTATTCCTTGATGACAGTTACACGCATGTCCGGGTTGTGGATGCTCTTGACCCTGTGGCCGATTCCCTGGATGTTCTGGCCCTTCTTCTTCATCTCGTCGATGAACTGCTGCGGCGTGAGTCCGCGGTCGTAAGCATCTGAGAACATCTGGGCCGCGCCGTCGACAGCGCCGCCGAACCTTGGGCCGATGGTCAGCATGCCGCTCACCACCGAGGATATCAGGTCCTTGCCCGCCCTTGTGGCGACAATGGTGTTGTGCGCGCCGGAAACGGCCGGGCCATGGTCAGCAGTGACCATGATGGTCATCTCGATGAATTTTGTGGCATATCTGGGAAGCAGCCTCTTGAACCAGAGTATGCTCAGCACGCCGCCGATGCCCAGGTCCTTCTTGAATATCTCCGAGATGGGCATGTTCCCGTACATCAGCTCCTCGCCGCGGTCGTCGGAGATGGTGCTGATGAAATTCGCGGGTTTCCTGATGGCGCCTTCCTTGATGGCCTTTGCATAATCCATGGGGACTGTGGGCGCCTCCGGCTCCGGTTTTGGTTTGATGGCGCCCTTCTTCACCAGCGCCTGGTATGTCTCCCTTATCTTCTTGTCATAATCATCGTAGGAGTTGGGGACGATGGCGCCGGCCTTCTTGAGGGCCGCGTTCTTTGCGTCCGCGGTCTCGGCTTCCGAGCCTGCCTTGGCTCCGGCATGGCCGAATTGCACCTCTGTCTTGAAGGCCTTGGAGCAGGTCCCTGTGACCCACATGACCAGCGGCTTGGTTATCTGCTTCTTCTTCAGCGCCTCGACTATATCATACTCGCCGCTGCCCCCGACCTCTCCCAGGCACACCAGCATCTTGACGTCCGGTATCTTCTCGAACCTGAGAAGGTGCTCCAGGAGCGATGAGCCGGGGTACATGTCCCCGCCGATGGCTATTCCTTCGTAGAGGCCGTCCGTGTTCATGGCTATGGTGTAATAGGCCTCGTTGCTCAGTCCGCCCGACTTCGAGACGAATCCCACCGAGCCGGGCCTGTGTAGCTTTGACTCGATGATGTTCTCGATGGTCCCTCCGGTGTTGCCTATCTTGAAGCAGCCGGCCTTGATGCCGCCCACCGTAGCAGGGCCGATGATGACCTTGCCCAGCTTCCTGGCCTTCTCGGTGACGAGCTTCATCCTGCGCTCCGGGACGCCTTCCGCTATTATGACGACTGTCTTAATCTGGGGAATGCCCAGCGCTTCCTCGGATGATGCCGCCGCAGACCTGAAGGATGCGAAGTTTATCATCACGTCGACATTCGGGTGGAGCTTCGCGGCCTTCTCTATGGTCTTGTACATGGGTATGAGTATCTCCTTCTTGCCGAAGAAGAACTTCGAGAGACTGTCAGAGCCTGTGGGATTGATTATTGCAGCAACCGATGGCGTCTCCCTGCCGGCCACGTAATCGAAATCCAGCATCCTCTGGGTGGCATTCACCTGGTTGTTGTAGATGAACGCCTGCGTGTTCCTGTCGAAAAGCTCGTTGGGGTTCTTCTTTGCCGCCGGCTTTTTGGGCGCGGCCTTCTTTGCGGTTTTCTTTGCTGCTGCCATCTTAATTACCTCCCTTGAGTGCCAATGACACTATCCGGGTCATGTGCGTCTCGGGCCCATACACCTCGATCGGGACCCCGAGAACCTTGCCCAGCTCCCTCATGTTCTTCAGCCCTTCCTTGTAATTGGGGCCGCCCCTGCGAACGTATATCTTTATCTTGTTCTCCTGGAGCTTGGCCTTGTGCTCCTTGAGAGCCCTGATTATGCCCTTGAAGGTCTTGGCCACATCGGTGAAGTTTGCGATGCCCCCGCCGATGAGGAGGAACTTTCCCTTCGGGTTCTTCTTGCGGGTCATGAGGTCGAGGATCGTCTTTGCGTAGAGGTAAGTGAACTCCTCGTTGGGGTCGCCGGAGTACTCGCCGTAATTGGCCATCTCGTTCATGAAACCCAGGTCGGTGATTGTGTCAGCGAATATGACGGACGCGCCGCCGCCTGCGACCATGGTCCAGACCCTTCCCTCCGGGTTGAGGACCGTGAGCTTCAGGGATGCGCCGGTCTTGGCATCCAGGCTCTCGATGTATGCCTCCTCTTTGGTTGGGTTGCGGCCGAAAGGAACAGGAAACTCGATCTTGCCCCACTTCCTGCCGCTCTCGAAGTCGGCGGTGCTGTCCAGCTTTGCGGCCAGGTCCAGCGGGATGACCGCATTCTTGGTCACCACTATGGGGTTTATCTCAAGGTAGGCGAAGTTCAGGTCCGCGTAGAACTTGAAAATGGCCTCTATGAAACCGGCCACGCGCTTCTTCCTGTCTGCGGGCACTTTGCCCAGGAGCTTCTTCTCGATATCCTGCGGAGACGGGAATGTGCCGACCGGCACCTGCAGCCTGGAAGCTTTCGCATCAACATCGCCGACGTTCACGCCGCCCTGGTGGTAGAACAGTATCTGGTCGCCGTCCCTGTTGGACATGATGGCGACATAGCACTCGTCCGATTCCTTGTGGGGGACCATGGGCTCGATGATGAAGTGGGTGAGCTGGCCCTTGGTGCCCTTGTCCGCGGGCTTGCCCTTGGCGTCGAACTTCCCGTAGATGGTTATGGGGCCTTTGGATTTCTCCTTAATCCATTTCTTGGCCTGTTCGTAGTTCGCGCCCACGAGAATGAGCTTGTTCTTGCCCCTGCGCTTGATGAGCTGGTCTGGCTTTACCACGAGCTTCTCCTTGGTCAGCCATTTGTACTGGTTCGGCAACTTGGCCAGGTCGGTGTCCGGTCCCACGGTGACGTACTTGTCCTCCACCGAGAACTTTCCGCCGGAATATTCCTTCAGCAGGCGGGCCATCATCCTCTTGCCGTCGCCTTCCCTTATCGCTTTCTGTGCCATTCTTCATCCTCCTTTTCAATCACTTCTTCACTGTGTATTTCAGCAGCCCGCCCTCGAACAGAATGTCCTTCTGCCTCTGGGAGTAGCTGTACTCAAGTTCGATGTCGATGCCCTTGGTCCTGTTCTTCAGGATGACCGGTTCGCTGTCCTTCAGCTTCTTCCTGATGTCGGGCATCTCTATCTCATCGCCCTGCTCCAGCTTCTCGTAGTCGGCCATGTTCTTGAAGCTCAGGCACACTATGCCGAAGTTCACCAGGTTGGCCGCATGTATGCGCTCCACCGATTTCGCGATGATTGCCTTCACGCCCAGGTACATGGGGCAGAGCGCCGCATGCTCCCTGGAGCTTCCCTGGCCGTATGACTCTCCGGCGACGACAACGCTGTGGATGCCTTTCGCCTTCGCATCCATGGCCCTCTTCGGGAATGCGGTGTCCAGCGGTTCGAAGACGAATTCCGAGTATTTCGGGACGTTGGAACGGTATTTCAGCCTGGCTCCGGCGGGCATTATGTGGTCGGTCGTTATCTTGTCGCCGACCTTTATCATGACCTGGCCTTTTATGTTCTCAGGCATCGGGTCATTGGTCGGCGGCGTGCCGATGTTCGGCCCTCTGACTATCTCGACCGGGCCTTTCACATCCTTCGGGAATATGAACATCGAATCGTCGATGAGGGATTTCACCGGCATCCTGACCTTCGGGTATTCGATGCCGGATTTCCTGGGGTCCGTGAACTTGCCGGTGAGGGCTGCGACCGCCGCCACCTCCGGGCTGACCAGGTAGACCTGCGCGTCCTTCGTGCCGGACCTGCCCTCGAAGTTCCTGTTGCTGGTCCTCAGGGAAATCGCCTTTGTCTTCGGGCTCTGGCTGTTGCCGATGCAGAACCCGCAGGCGCTCTCCAGCAGCCTCGCGCCGCTGTCAAGCAGGTCGCCGAGATGCCCGTCCTTGGCTGCCATCTGAAGCACCTGCCTGGAGCCGGGAGCAACGCCGAACGAGACATCGGGATGGATCTTTCTCCCTTTCATGATCTTGGCCACGGTGGCAATGTCCTTGTAGGATGAGTTCGTGCAGGAGCCAAGCATAATCTGGTCGACTTTCATGTCCTTCATGTCAGCCACCTTGACGATGTTGCCGGGGCTGTGCGGCGCCGCTGCCAGCGGTTCTATCTCGCCGAGGTCCAGGTCTATCACTTTGTCATACTCGGCATCGGCATCTGCCTTCAGCTCGACCCAGTCTGCCTCGCGGTCCTGGGCTTTGAGGAATTTCAGCGTCTCCCCGTCCGAGGGGAATATTGATGTGGTCACCCCCATCTCCGCGCCCATGTTGGTTATGGTCGCGCGCTCCGGCACGGACAGGCTCTTCACGCCCGGCCCAGCATATTCCATTATGACGCCGACATTGCCCTTCACTGTGAACATCTCCAGCATCTTGAGGACAACGTCCTTGGCGCTGGCCCATGGCTGGAGCTTGCCCTTCAGATTTATCTTGTAGACTCTGGGGCATGTGATGTAGAACTCGCCGCCGCCCATAGCGACCGCAACGTCCAGCCCGCCGGCGCCGATGGCTATCATGCCGATGCCGCCGCCAGTCGGGGTATGGCTGTCCGAGCCCACGAGAGTCTTGCCGGGCTTGCCGAACCTCTCCAGATGGACCTGGTGGCATATTCCGTTTCCGGCGCGGGAATAAACAATGCCGAATTTGCCGGCCACGCTCTGGAGATATTTGTGGTCATCGGCATTCTCGAAGCCGACCTGGATTGTGTTGTGGTCCACGTAGCTCACGGAAAGTTCCGTCTTGACCCGGTCAAGGCCCATGGCCTCGAACTGCAGGTAAGCCATCGTTCCGGTGGCATCCTGCGTCAGTGTTTGGTCAATCTTAATTCCGATTTCGTTCCCGGGCACGTACTCGCCCACTACCAGATGTTTCTCAAGTATCTTTCTTGTCAGGGATTTTCCCATTAGATTCCTCCTCCTTTTCAACGGGTTGCGAACGAGTAAGTTGATTTTGTATATAAGTATTACTATTTTATGAATATGCGCCAACGCTTAAGTAATAATATCAATAATTCACAATAAATAATTTAATTAATTACGAGTAATTCACGCCGATGATGTAAAATAGTGAAAAAGCAATCGAAAGATACTTATGCCCTCTCTACCTTCTCCGCTTGATGATTTCAGAACTCTCCAAGAACGAGAAGCTTGTCCTGTGGGGGCTGGTGGCTTTCCCCGCCCTCAACGACCAGCAATTGGCAGCCGGGCTGGGCCTCAGGTATTCCACATTCTGCACGGTCCGGAAGAAGTTGAAGGACAACGACTACTATTCCACCATCAAAGTCCCCGTGCTGCAGAGGCTGGGCGCGGAGATGTTCGCGGTGATATACACCATGTTCAATCCGGCGATTTCCGTGAACGAGCGCGCGGACCTCACAAGGAAAACCATAGAGGTGTTTGACGAGCTGGTTTACTCGGTGGGCGAGACGCACAAGGGCTTCTCCCTCAACATGGCAAGGAATTACTCCGACATATGCAGGATCAACGACATCAGGATAGACACATTTGCCAAGGCCGGCATCCTCGACCAGAAGCATCCGACAGACGTTCTCTTCCCATTCGGCATGAGCCATATCCCCAGATTCATGGACCACGCGCCGTTGCTCGCGAGCAAGATGGGCCTGGAACTCCCTGATGGCCTTTTCATGGGAATCCCGGATGCTCACGGGAAGATAGACCTGACCAAAAATGAGAAAATCGTGATGCACGGCCTGGTATCGAATCCGGAGATGAACGACAAGGACCTTGCGAGCCACCTGAAGATTTCCAGGCATATCGTGTCCAAGTCCAGGAAGATGCTGGAGGCCGAGAACCTCATCATAAAGAAGAGGATACCGAACCTGCTGAAGCTGGGGTTCAAGGTCATGACGCTGTCCCATATCAAGTTCAATCCCAGGAAGCCCCTGGACGACGACCTGCTGAAAACCGGGATTCTGCATAACCCATCCACCGTACTGCTGGCGGCCAGGAAGTACGAGTGCATCGCCATATCTGCCTTCCTGGATTATGAGGATTACAGGGATGATTACACGCACATGGTGCAGTATCTCAAGGAGAACGATTACCTGGCCGAGATGCCCGAAACTTCAAAATACATGATACCCAGCATCGTGACCATGAAGGAGATAACGTTCGGACCGATTGTGAAGAAGATACTGGAAATCGAATGATTTTAGATCTTAGATTTTAGATCTTAGATTGTTGCTTGGAAAATGTCCAACGTGAAGTATGATTATCTGGCCGTTATTGACGGCCAGCATCGTTAAATCGTAACTCTACAATCGTCAATCCGTGACAACCTCGAACCCGTCCTTGTCGAATATCAGAGGAAGATAATTCCTTTTATGGCTGGTCTGGCGCATCTTGACGATGCTGAGCCAGAGCTTGACGTCGGTCTCGTCGCGCCTCAGGTCAAGGTGTATGATGCCATCTGACAGGAAATCCTCGCTGTTGTGGCAGAACTTCTCCGAGCCCTGCTCCATCTCGGTTATGAGGAATGCGGTTATCTGCATGTCCCTGAGCCATTCGAAGAAATGGAACAATTCCTCTCTGGGGCTCTGGAACTTGGCCATGACCTCCAGTATCGGCAGCGAATCGATGACCACCAGGTTGATGTTCATGTTCTTCTTGAGGTTCTTCAGGTACATCTTGAAGACCTCCATCCAGGTCTGGTTGGTGAGTTGCACGAGCTTCTTGCGTATCATGCCCAGGTCGAGAACGCTGATCTCCTTCTCCAGGCCGCCGAGCTTCATGCCCAGCCCGTCCATGTTTGTGAGAAGGCTGTCCCGGCTCTGCTCCAGCGTGACGTAGACGCCGCTCATGTCCTCCTTGTTGGCGTTGTGATAGAGTATGTTGAACGCGAATGAGGATTTCATGGTGCCTGGCTTTCCGGCGACAAGTATGACCGAGCCCTCCGGTATACCGCCCTGCATGACCTCGTCCAGTCCCTTAACGTATGTCTTGATTCGGTTGACTTTCATTGTACTCCTCCTTGAGAGTCCCCATACCTCATTTTAGTCATATATAATTTGCGGCCGAAATGGAGTGAGTGCCAGTCGATTCATGTGCATTAAATATATGTTTTTCAAGCATAATTATAAATATTAATTATAATATTCACCACTTTA
>JAWOHM010000105.1:0-6176 GCA_046485165.1 Thermoplasmata archaeon | reverse complement strand
GAGAGATGTGTCCCTGGGCATCTTCAAATCTGTGGAAATCATCTTCCAGACCGGAAACTGCAAACGCTCAAGGGACACGGCTATGAATCTGGACGAAAACCCGGAGAACCTTATTCTCTGGATAGACCACAACATACCAACAGCCTACAGGAATCCGGCGGATGTCCATTCCGCATTCGAGGCGCTTTCCAGGGCGGATATCTTCCTGGGGAGGGTGAAACGGAGACAGAACTACGGGCTGTGGGCTTACGCACGGGACATGATGAGCTGCGGCGTCTCGCTGGCCAAGTCCAAGGATTACAGGGGGCACATCAATTACAATTTCCCGCCTTACCTTATCAAGATGTCCAGAAGCAAAGGCCAGAGGGGGATTCGGGATGAGTTCGGCTCCAAACTGGGGAGGCTGGCACATGTCGGGGGAAAGGTGGCGCTTCAGGATGTTCTCCCGTATTTCAAGCAGCTTTACAACCAGGATTTGGAATTCAGGATGTCAATGACCCGAAGGCTCAACCTCACGGAAGAGGATGTGGGGTTCCTTCTGGATGCGAAGCCGGACACGCATCAGGTCAGGCATGTGTTCGATGCCATGAAGAAGGTGGATGCGGTTTCGAGGAGCGAGCCGGTCGGAAGCGATGAAAAAGAGGATGCTGACGAAGAGCGAAAAACCAAACCAAGGCCGAGAAGGAAGCCTGAACCCGAGGAAGAGGAGGCAGAGGAACCGAAGAAAGATGAGCAGCAGCAGAAGAGCCTGTTCGAGTTCGGGTGATGGCGTGGACAGCAGCATAAAAGCGATACTCGAGAAGCAGCATTACCATATCGTGGGCGAGCACTCGGGCGTGAAATTATGCCACTGGCTCGGGGAAAAGCTGCTCCGCTCCAGGCCCTGTTACAAGGAATCATTCTACGGCATTGAGTCGCACAGGTGCCTGCAGATGTCCCCGGCGGTGAACAACTGCACCCAGTCATGCCTGTTCTGCTGGCGGTACCAGGGGCTTCTGGAGACAACCATCCCGCAGGAGGATGAGCCTGAGGAAATCCTCCAGGGCGCCATAGAGGGGCAGAGAAAGCTCACGACCGGGTACAAGGGCGACCCCAGATGCAGCCCGGAGAGATGGGCTGAGACTCAGGACCCGACCAATGTGGCCATCTCGCTGTCCGGGGAGCCAACCATGTACTCCCGCCTCGGGGAATTCATAGAAGCATGCCACAAACGCGGAATGACGACCTTCCTGGTGACCAACGGCACCATGCCGGAAGTCCTGGAGAACCTGGACCCCCTTCCCAGGCAACTATATGTCACGGTCGCGGCCCCGACCGAGGAGATATACAAGAAGCTCTGTGTGCCGCTGCTGAAAGACGGCTGGCAGAGGTTGAACAGGACCCTGGAACTGCTGCGTAGCCTGGATACCAGGACAGTGGTCCGCCACACCCTGGTGGATGGTTGGAACATCGGCTGGGAGAAGGAGTATGCGAGACTCGACAATCTGGCCGACCCTCTCTTCATCGAACCAAAGGGTTATGTGTTCGTCGGGTATTCCCGGGAGCGGATGCACAATACCAACATGCCAAGCCAGCAGCGCGTGATGCAATTCTCGGAACGCTTGGCCACCGAGACCGGCCGCACAATCCTTGCGGAACAAAGCCCGAGCAGGGTGGTGCTTCTCGGAACGGACAAGAGCAAGATGAAGATTGGGGGAAATTGAATGTTCCAGGAGATGGCGGATTGGCTCATGTCCCTTGTCACCGACCCCGCAAGATATCTGATTTTCATATTGATATTCTCGATACTTGCCGCGGTGATACTGCCGATACCCGTGGAGGCCGTCCTGGCGGGGTTCATCTATTACCTTATCGAGCCGAACAGCGAATTCCTGGGGCTGGGCGTTGCTGCGGCATTCGTGTTGATAGCCATTGTGATGGGGATAGGCAAGGCCATCGGAGCATGGATAGTCTTCATCATAGGCATAAAAGCTGAAAAGTTGATGAACAAATACCTCAGCTGGGGCTGGTTCCAGAGATTGCTCGGCAGGGTGGAGAGGTTCTGCGCCAAGTACGGATACATGGCCATGTTCCTGGTCATGTGCATCCCGATGATGACGGACACAGTTCCACTATATGTTTTCTCCATATTGAACAAGGACGGCGAGGTCTTTGAGAGAAACTGGTTCGTGTTGACCAATCTCTGGGCGGGGATATCCAGGACGCTGATAGTGGGGATAGCGGTCGTTATGGCTGTCAAATCTGTGACGTGACAGAATTCATGTCTATGAACCGGGGCCCTCGTTTCCAGCGAAAATCTTATTTATACAACCATGTTATGCCCACTCCCTTACAAGAGGCCAATCGAATGCAGAAAAATAAAATCACAGAAGAAGAGAATGCAGAAATTCGATACAGAGGAATTATCGAGAAGCGCAACGAGTTGAATGACCAGGCCAGGGAATTCGCGGATGCCAGGGACACGCTCAACAAGGAGAGGAGGGACCTGGTCGAGGAGATCAGGGACCTGAGGGAAGACAGGGACGCGATTGTCAAGAAGATGCGGGAGCATAAGAAGAAGAGGAACGGCTATCAGGACAAGGCCAAGGCCCTTATCGAGACGAAGAAGGGCAAGAGAAAGGGTGTCCACAAGGACCTGGACAGGGATATCGAGTCTCTCAGGGCCGAGGTCAAGATGATAGACCTCAAGCAGCAGACCACCGTGCTCACCATCGAGGAAGAGAACGAGCTTTTGAAAAACCTCAAGAAGCAGTATGCGGAGATAAAGAGGCTTGAATCGGTTCTCGGAGAGCAGGATGCCATACTGTCCGAGGTCAAGGACGTTGACGAGAAGATCACGCTGCTGTTCAAGATGGCTGACGAGGAACATGCGAAGGTTGTGGAATTGTCCAAGCAGTCGCAGGAGGTCCACGACCGCATCACGCTCATGGGAAAGTCAATCACCCACCTCATCGCCGAGGCCAACAAAAATCACGAGCTCTATGTCAAGCAGAAGGAGAGGGCGGATTCGTATCACCAGAAAGCTTCCGAGATGAGGGAGAAGCTCATGGCCATGCGCAACATCAAGAGGGATGAGATCAGGGAATCCAGGCAGCTCATAATCCAGCAGAACAAGTCCGTGAAGATGGCATTAAACGATGAGAAGAAACTTGAGGCGGCAGCAGAGGATGCGCTCGAGACTCTTCTCAAGAAGGGCAAGCTAGAGATAAGGTGAATGTTTGAAAAGGGCCGTGATACTTGCGGGAGGCGTTGGCAAACGCCTTAGGCCGCTCACAGAGTACCGACCGAAACCGCTCATCCCGGTTGCCGGAAGACCCTGCATAGATTATGTGATGAAGTCTCTCGTGAAGGGAGGTTTTGACCAGCACATCATAACAACTGGCTACCTCTCGGACACGCTCATCAAACGGATTGGGGACGGCAACAGCTACGGCTCTTCCATACTCTACTCGTTCGAGGCGGAGCCGGCCGGGACAGCTGGCGCAGTAAAGAAGGTTTCACATTTCCTGGATTCGACTTTCGTCGTGGCAAGCGGTGACGTCCTGGCGGATATAGACATCGGAGCTCTCTACGATTATCACAAGAAGAAGAATGCCATTGCAACCATGGCCCTGACCAAGGTCAAGGACCCTACCGACTTCGGCATAGTGGGCCTGGACAAGGAGGAGCGCATCACCCGTTTTCTGGAGAAGCCGAAGAAGGAGGAGGTGTTCTCCAATCTAATCAACGCCGGAATCTACGTTCTCGAACCGGAGATACTGGATTACATCCCGGACAACCAGATGTACGATTTCTCGAAACAGGTATTCCCCAAGCTTCTGGAGGACAAGAAAGCGCTGTACGGAAGAGCTGTCGAAGGTGTGTGGCGGGACATAGGAAAGCCGCATGATCTCCTCCAGGCCAGCCTGGACATAGTTGAGCGCGAGGGCCAGAAGATAACCCTTGACAAGGTGAAGACCAAGGGCCTGATAATGATGGGCAAGAATTGCGCCATCGAGAAAGGCGTGAAGATAATCGGCCCGGCTTACATCGGGGATGACGTGTACATAAGCGCTGGCTCTGTGATCGAAAGGTCCTGCATCTACAACAATGTTTTCATCGACAGGGATGCAAAGGTGGAGAACAGCATCATCCTGGACGGCAGCAAGGTGGGGTGGCAGACCCGGATATCGGACAGCGTCATATCGCGCAACTGCCAGATAGAGGAGGACGTCACACTTATCTCCAGCATCGTAGGGGACAACATGTCTGTCAAGATACATTCCAAACTCGAAAACGCAAACGTTGTCCCGCCGACGATGGGCAACGGGAACCAGAATTAGGTTCCCGGGTTTGTTGAATGCCATAAATAATATTTTTCAGCATGGCATTCGACCAAGGTGCGGAATCGATTTATTGCTGAATCCAGCACCTTAAAACAAGCGATAAGGAAACAATTGGTGAATGCGAAAACAGAATAGCAGAGAAAAGAAGCATTTGCCCTGGGTAGTCATTATGTAAACAAACACTCCCAATGCGTATGGCCGGTAATCAGCATTTGAGAAACGATGAGATTACCGGAAAACGCAAACGTTGTCCCGCCGACGATGGGCAACGGGAACCAGAATTAGGTTCCCGGGTTTGTTGAATGCAATCGTATGCTACCAATAGTTTTTAAATGTAGATTATCCTTCATAATCCGATGACCTCCGAACCTGGATTGACCATCACCGCCCCCGACCGGGTGCTGATTCACTTGAAGGACAATCTCTGCCATGACGACGACCGGGAATTCCCCCAGGCCATAACACAGAAGGGCATCTCGGATGCCACCGGCATGCGGCTGACCCATGTCCCCAGGACCCTGAAGAACCTGGAGGACAGGAAGCTGGTGAGCTCAACAAAAGGCCATGTGGCTGAGGAGAGACGCAGATACAAGGTGTATTTTCTGACCGAGAGTGGCCTGGCGGAGGCAAAATCCATTCTCAGATTTCTGGAAAACGTTGTGGTTTCGGGGACCAGGGTCGCTGACATCCTGGCAGGCCGCAGAGGGCCGGTTCTTCCCGTCCTGATGGAACTGGCAGGCGAACCCGTTGCCGCGCCGAAAGCCGAGCGGCGCCTGGCGGGGCCGATACCGCCCACCGAAGGATTCATCAACCGGCAGCATGAGCTAGAGGAACTCGGGCAGATGTTGGAGGACCCAAAGAACAAGCTGATGGTGATATACGGAAGCCAGGGGTACGGCGCTTCCGCCCTGGCGGCTCAATTTGCCAGAGAATCAGCCAGGAAATGGTCTGTGGCATGGGTGAACATGTGCAAAGAGATTGATGAACTCAGGAAATCACTCATGGATACCCTGACAGAGGCTGTTCCCGGCCTCGAACCGGGGCAGGCCACCCCCAAGAATATCGCCCAGGCGCTGAACGAAAAGAACATAATTCTTGTGCTGGACTGCTATTACGAAGCTTCGGAAGAGGTCGTCGAATTCCTGGTGGGGATGGTCAGCGCCATCAAAACAACAAGCGGATTCAAGATGCTGGTAACGGCCCGGGAGAACACGCCTGCCTACAACCGGTTTTACACGATAATCGACCAGCATGACGGCACGGTCGGGGAAGTACACATCCGCGGACTGGACATCGAGAATTGCAGGACCCTGCTGGGCACGCCCGACATCGACCCGGATGCGCTGAAGAGGCTGTTCCTGTTCACCAGGGGGAAGCCGCCGACGCTGAAGCTGCTGGCAAAGGGCAACGAGAAGGAGTTGCGGCAGCATACCAGCTTTTCCCCCGAGGAGATCAACCTGATGCTATTTTTGAAGGGGCAGAAGAGTACGTAATGGGGAACCGCAACGCGGGAATCTGATTGGTTACTGTGATTGCGGGAATTGGGAATTTGATTGAATATTGTAATTGCGGGAAGCGGGAACCTGCTGGATTAATGCAATAACGGGAAGCGGGAAGCGGCGGTGGATTCAATGGATGGAGATGCATCCATTTCGTACGTTTCCCTTTTCCCCGGTAATCTCATCGTTTGCAGATTGTCGATTACCGGCCAACGTCTTGGGAATCCCTGTTTGGATAGAGACTACCCACAGCGGATTCTCGCGTTCGATGTGACATCGTTCACGAATCCACTAATTGCTGGGAAATCGTTCTATACTGCCATGACTCCTTGATTTGCCATATTGTCGTTGC
>JAWOHM010000092.1:0-9225 GCA_046485165.1 Thermoplasmata archaeon | reverse complement strand
CCGCCCGGCAGCGGCGACTTCAAGCTCGTCCCGGCCATCCGCCTGGTGCAGACCGCGCTCTCGGGCACGATCGGCGGCAGCACGCTGCCGCCGATTCTTTTCTTGAAGAACCGTGCCAGCTTCCCGGTGGTCGTGGTCTTGCCCTAGCCGTACAGCCCCACCATCATGATGACCTGGCCTTTCTGGCCTATCTCCCGCTTCTCCCCCAGGAAATTGACCAGCTCCTCATGGACTATGCGGATGACATGCTGCTTTGGATTGACGCCGGCCTTCGGCCTCTCTGTCAGCGCCCTGTTCTCTATGTCCTTGGTGATCTTGAGGGCCAGCTTGACATTCACATCCGCCTGCAGGAGCGCCCGCTGTATGTCGCGGACTATCTCCTTGACCAGGTCCTGGTCGATATGGGATGCGTTTGCGATCTTCTTTAGGACGTTCTTCAGGGAATCGCCCAGCTTTTCCAGCACCATGAATCTCAATCCGCAATATATTGGAGTGTGATAAAAGGTTTGGGGTGGGGATTTGCCCAACAATGCCATCAATCGCGCACTACTTTTTATCCTTATAGCCGAAAAGCTTCAGCCTCATCAATTTGTTCTGCTCCACTTCCTTTGGCGGCTTGAAGCATATCTCGATGTTCGACAGCCTGTCTATGAACTTCATCACCGCGACCTCGCTGGGCGATGTGAGGTTCAGCTCAGACAGCTCCATCTGGTGCTTGATCACCGGCGTGGCATTCTCTATGCCGCCGTACTGTTCCGAGAAATCGGCGATTATGTGGTCCAGCGCTTCCTTCAGAGAGCCCACCTCCTCAGGATTCATCAACTCCCATTGCAGGTTCATGCTGACCCTGGGCCTGGATACCCTTGACAGGTCTGCCACGTTCTTGAAAGCCTCCTCGACGCTCATCCCGGTCTTCGCGCTGGCAAGATAGCAGATGTCCTGGGCGCCGAAAGCGGTGCATGTCGAGGCGACCTCCTCTATTTCTCTCAGATCGAATTGCCTTTCGCTTTCCAGGTCCGCCTTGTTTCCCAAGAATATCATCGGGATGGGCCCTGTCATCCTCAGCAACAGCGGGATCCAGTAGCTGCGCAGGCTGTCCAGCGTCTCCTTGCGCGTAAGGTCCGCGACCAGAAGCGCGCCGTGCATGTTATGGAACGATATGGATTGAGAGTATCTGTAACCCCTCTGCCCTATGATGTCCCACACCATCAAGGTCATGTCTGTGGTTTTATCGCCATTTGTCAGGGTGAGTTCCTTCTTCGTCACCTTGGTGCCGATGGTTGTGATGTAGCTGTCGCTGAACTGGTCGACCACAAAGCGCCTGATTAAGCTGGTCTTGCCGATAGAAGCATCGCCCAGCAGCACTATGTTCTTCTTCACAATATTCGTGGGCATCTCAACTCACCAACGGGAGAAGAATATATTAGGAATATTAATACATTGTTAAAAAGACGATTTCAACTCTCGAACTCCACTTGCACGATTCCGATCTTGCAGGTCTCGCCTTCCAATTCGAGCTCGCCGACATAATACTCCCCGCTGGCGAACGGGTCATCCAGTGGGAACAGGACATCGTGTGCGCCGCATTTGCCCATTATCGAGTCCTTCGCCCTCTCCAAATTTTCAACAAGAGCGTCACTGGCAAGTATCTGGACCTCTATCTTTGCCCCTTCCTCTATCTCGAGTTCTTCTCTCATTGCCATTATCTTGCCTATCAGCATGTTCGCCGCGGTGTCGGCTTTTGCCTCTTCCGCCTTCATCCGCTCGATGTAGATTGTGCCGGAATCAATCGTTCCCTCGAAAGCGCTGGGCGGCAGGGAGAAATCGATGGAAACCATCTCATCAGTTATGTAGACCTGCTGGCCCTCGACACCGATGGTGAAAGTTCCCCTCTGGATGTTAGCCAGCAACTTATCCGGCGGCATGTACCTCAGGACGCTGATGATCTTTTTTGCGATGTGCTTGTAGGATTTTCGAATATGCTCCTCATCGATGTTCACCGCTGCTAAAAGCCCATCCCAGATGTCATGCGTTCTTAATATCCGAACGTCCTTTGCGTTCACCTGCTCGAGAATGAGCGTCCTCATATTCCCCAGCACCTCGCTCCACCGCTCATAATCGGGATGCTTGATGACAACACTGGCCAGTGTCTGCTCTGCCGGTATGCCGTTGCCCTCTCTGAGCTCAGCGACAGCATCAGACATCCTGCCGACCACTTCCATGTAATTGTTCAGCCGCGCGTCCATGAGCGCGCTGTCCTTGTCAATATGGCCATCGCCCACCATTATTTCGTACATTCTCTTTTTCAGGCTGTCCGCATCCACGCCCCCGGCCTCGGCCTTTCCGCTGCTTGGTGCGGACACCACTCCCTTTACCATCTCCACCATCTCTGCCAGGTAATTCTGGGCCGCTTCCAAGCCATTCTCCTCTATCACATCAGCAATCCTCGCCACCTTATCCTCGATATCCGCAAGTTGGGGGGCACCAACCCCGTCTCCCGAAGCCATTTCAAGCACGGGGGCCAGAATGCTGGGTTTGAATATGGGGATCTTTCCCTCGCCGGTCTGTTTGACAAAAATGATCTTTTGGATCATCTCCCCGATTCCAGCGAGGGGTTTCATCTCCCCGTTCCAATCCTCAAGCGTTGCCCCGTATCTATTCTCGATGTCCCCAACCAGCTCCGCCATGAAGAAAGGAAGGTATTTCGATTCCTCCCCGGAGATGGTGATGGCCAGGAATACGAACTTGCCCTTTTCGATCAAGAGTTTCTTGCCGCCGAACTCCATGCGGTCAAGCCCCCCCTTCTTCGAGATGTTGAAAGCCTGCCTGACAAAATCCGTGAGAGCCTTCAGCATGGCACTGAAAAGGTCGCTGTCCACCTCTTCCTTAATCCTCCTGGTCTCACGCGCTATGAGCAATCCCGTGTTGTGAATGAGGAACGCATCCTCGACCAGGTAACTGCCAGGCATCTGGACATCCAGGCCTTTCATGTCGTTCAGCTGGTACTTTGTGTCGTCGAAGTACCGCTGGTACGAAGCCGAAACTTCCATCTGAAGCATTCCGCTCCTGCCCGGCTTGACCGACAGTTCCGTCTTCCTGGAACTGTTCGATTCTACGATGTCCACCGGCTCCGCATCCTTGACCTCTATGTCACCCGAAAAGTTCAGGTCGATGTTCCTGGCTGGCGTGTTTCCCCTGTTGCTCACCACCACATCCATCCTGGACCATTTGCCCGCCTCGTGAGCTCCCCCCGCATCAACTTCCACATGCAGTTTCGGATGTCTGTCGGCCATGAACTCCCCGGTCTTCTGGCCCAGCGCGTCCGTTATTTTTATGAACGCGGCATCGCTGTTTGTTTCATGTCCATCAGCCACGCCTTTTTCTGTTTCACGAAGCATGCCTTCGACATCGGAGACATCGATGCCCATCTTCGAGGCGACGGCCAGGGCGGATTTCAACTCTTCCAACCGTTTTGCAAATGCTTCAGTGGACATGGACATCTCCATGTTCCTCAGAAGTCCCTCTATTTCAATCAACATCCCTCTGGCCTTCTCATATTCGCGCCTTTCCAACATTGTGAGCGAGTCTGCGAGCATCGCCTCTTCCTTTGAGATGTCCGCGCCGGTATCTGCGGCTTTAGCCATCTGGCGGCGAACGACCTCGATTTCATGCCTGATGCTTTCCCGGAGCATATTGTCCTTTCTCTTCTCCTCCTCGCCAGCGGCATCCGGGCTCTGAAGTTCCCCGCCAACAGTTTCTTTTATCCTATCGACAAGTTCATCGCTCTCAGCCATCTCCCCGCTTATCATCTCTTCCTCGAAGGACACGAGCAGTTCTTTCATCTTCTTTTCAAGGTCCGGGATGGCAGTCCCGTTCCGCATCGCTTGCAGCGCCGGGTGCAGGGCGCTGTCCTGGAAATCCGGAATGCCAGATTCAGTGTTCTTTATCAGCAGAAGCTTTTTTACGATTTCATCGATGCCTTCCAAGGATTTCACATCACCATTCCAGGATTCGAGGATTTCACCATATTTTTCCTCTATTTCCCTCACGATCTCCGAGACGAAGAAAGGCATGTACGCGGATTCCTCGCCCCGCAATGTGACGGATACAAAAAATGCCGCACCGCGTTCAATCAACACCTGGCTATCTCCGAACTCAAGCCGGTTCAGCGCGACCTTCTCTTCTAGGTTGAAGGACTCTTTCGCAAATTGCGAAATCGCGGTGAGCATTGCGCTGAACAGGTCGCCGTCAACCTCTTCCCGGATTCTTCTGGTATGCTTTGATATCAACAGGCCGTTGTTGTGTATGAGAAACGCATCCTCCACAAGAAAGGCGCCCGGTTCAGCGACATCCACCTCTTTCATGTCATTAAGCTGGAATTTAGTGTCATCGAAACTTCTTTCATAGTTCACGGTGATATCGAGGGGCTGTTTCCCCGGTTTGAACGATTTCAATGCAATTTCTCGGCGGTCATTGTGCCCAGGAAGGAGTTTTGGGATTGTCTGCCAATCCTTCACTTCCACATCGCCAAAGAAGCCCACGTCTATGTTCTTGGCGATGCTGTTTCCAATGTTGCTGAGCTCAACACTGGCCCTGCTCCATTTCTGGGCTTCGAACCCGTCAGAATGAATTCGCACTTTCAACCGCGGGTGCCTGCCCGCGTTTCCTTTTGTTATGGCTTCCTCCAATGCGGCCGAGGCCTTTATGGCCAATTCAGCGGCTTCACCGGTGTGCCCCCCGTCTGCCAAGCCCCTTGCCTGGGTTATGAGTGCCTCTATTTCAGACATGTCAATCCCGATGGCCCTCGCCTCTTCGATTACTATGTTGATATCCTCCAGTTTCTTCTTCGCTTCCACGTTCTGGAATCCAGAGTTATCGTCTTGAATCAATTTGCGCAGCTGCCTCACAAACTCAAAAGCTCTGTCAAAATGGCCGGCTCCAAGCGCATCTTCTGCGCTTTTTATCCGCGCATCAATCTCGGACACATCAATCCCGCCGGCCCTGGCCCTTTCAACAACTCTTTTGGAATCTGCGAGCTCTTCCCCTATCAAAGTTATGAATCCTTCCTCCCGCTCCTTGTCCACCATTCCGATTTCGCCCGCGCTGAGCGTGTCGAAGAGTTTCAGGTTCTTGACCGCCTGCTTCGCGCTCAACTCTATGGAGCGCACCTGGGAGAAATCCCCGGATTTCATTGCAACGGATGCCTTCTCCAGCATGTCCTCCAATTCGTCCGATTTTATTCCGGCTCGTTTCGTCTCCCTGACGAATTGCTGAATGGTCCTGACAGTGAGGCCAGCCTCCCTCCGCAGAATTATCTTCTCAATCTCCCTGCGGATCTTGTTCACCAGTGTTCTGACATCCCCGTAGTTTTCCTGCTCCAGGGCCAGTTTCGCCTCCCCGAGAAGCGCTCCCATCTCCTTCACATCCACCCCGGATTCGGCCACAGCGGATATTCTGGCTTCCATGTCCTTTATTGAGATTTCATAATTCTTCTGCTCCTCGGCAATATTCAGATACGTGGCGGTCTTCTTCACCAGGTCGGCGACCATGTCGTAGTTCCCGCCTCTCAGCGCTTCCCAGGCCTCAAGGATGACATTGGTGGCATCCCGGACGTTCACCCCCCTCTTCTTCGCAGCCTCGACCAGCGGCGTCACCCTCTGGATCTGCGCTTTTGCCGTCATGAAATGCTTCGCGTTGTCGGCCTCCCTTCTCGCCATCTTTATCTGTTCATGGGCGTCCCCGAATTCGCCCATATCCAAGAGCTCCTTTGCTTTGGTCAGGAAGGCCTCGGAAGCATCCACGTTTGCGCCCGCCCTCTTGGCCTTCTCAATCATCGGGAGGGAATTGAAAATCATCATCTCGTATTTCTTTTTGACCTTGGCCTGCTTGATGATAATGTCTATGTTGTCCAGGATTCTTGCGGACTCTGTTTCGTCTCCCCCTTTCAGATATCCGTCCGCCTCGCCGAGCAGAGAAATGGCTAGATTGACGTCTGCCCCATCTTTTTTAACCCTATCTATCTGCTTTTTGACTGCTTCGAACCGCGCCTTGAGTTTTTTCAGCCCACCTTTTTTTGTTTCCATGCCCGTGATTCCTCCCCATCACTTTCACAGCACCGATTTTGAGAGGATAATAGCGACAATGATACAAATAAATATGGATGTTTTGTAGCTAAGCAGGCATAGGCCAAATCCACAAAATTAAATACCAATGTTCATATCCATGCAAGCGATTCACGCGCTGCGCGAATGGGCAATTCGAACGAACCAGAATAGTCCGGAACGCCCCCGTGATGAATGTTCACAACCCAACACTTCACGCCGAGGTAACATAGTGGCTATGTGGCGGACTGCAGATCCGCATACGGGAGTTCAAATCTCCCCCTCGGCTCTCCGATTTTATAAAAATGTACAGAAGCCGATGGTGCCACTGTAATTTATTAACCGAAATGATAGTACCTGCAATGCGGGGTTGCTTGAACCCTCAATTTACAATCAAACATTTTAAAATCCAAATCCCCATACTCCGTGGGTCATGAGGGAAAAGGTTCTGAAGGTCCTGCTGGACCATGGCACTCTTGTCGAGCCGGATGCCGCTAATTTCATCTTGTCCCAGAAGGATCCAGTGGCCTTCATCCGGGGTTACCTCGAAAGCCGGAAGAATCTCCCACTGGTGCTGAAGCTGCAGGACATCAGGGGCACAGAATCTGTTCTGAGCTTTTCCGACGATGCGCCGGAACCGTCTGCCACACCCAAGGCCCAGGAGATGCAGGTCACCTTTGCCGGCATGGACGGGGAATCCGGGGAGAAACAACGCTTGCGTCCGGTGCCCGCATCCGCATCCGGCGAACTGCAGATAATATCGGATGTGACCGGAGCCAGCACATGCGACGGATCCATTGAGAATTTCACGCAGTTCTTTCGCGACCGGTTCCGCATAATCCGCAGGATAATCAAGAGCCATGTCGAGATGAGCACGCCGATGAAAATCGCCCAGACCAGGTTCATGGACAGGGATGCCAAGATCATCGGGATGGTGGTGGACGTCAACAAGACCAAGAACGGCCACCTGGGCATCACCGTCGAGGATGACACCGGGGAATTGTTTGTCCTGATACACAAGGACAGCGAGCTCATCGGCGAGTCCATACTCAAGGATGAGGTCCTTGGCTTCATCGGGAAGATTGCGTCCCGCCCACGGGGTTCGGGCGATCATGAGAAGAAGAGCGAGATGTTCATCCCCGCATCCATCCACAGGCCCAAGCTCCCTGTCACACGGACACAGAGGCGCTCGCCAGCCGACCTGGACGTGGTCTTCATGTCTGACATCCATGTGGGCAGCTCCCACTTCCTGTCGGATGCCTGGTCAAGGTTCTCGGAATGGATTGCCTCTCCCGAAGCGAAGGGCGTGAGATACATAGTGGTGGCAGGGGACCTGGTTGACGGCATCGGCGTATATCCCAATCAGGACGAAGAGCTTCTGATACAGGACATCAACAAACAGTACGAGGAACTGGCCCACATAATGAAACCGATACCGGAGCATATCACCGTGCTGATGCAGCCGGGAAATCATGATGCCGTGCGCCCCGCGGAGCCACAGCCAGCCATAGCGGAGAAGTTCAGGGCGAATTTCAGCCCCAATTTCAGGTTCATAGGCAATCCATGCTACTTCAGCATAGCGGGCGTGGAGATACTCTCCTACCACGGCAGGAGCATTGACGACCTGGTGGGCTCCATACCCGGGGTCAATTACAAGGACCCCATCCCCCCCATGCTGGAGATGCTGAAGCGCCGCCTGCTGGCAGTATCGTACGGCGGCAAGACCCCACTGGCGCCGGAAGCCAAGGATTACATGATAATCAACCCCGTGCCAGACATAATGGTGACCGGGCACGTGCACAGGACCGCGGTGCATCCATTCAACGGCATGACCCTGCTCAACGCCTCCGCATGGCAATCCCAGACCCCGTTCCAGAAGATGCATAACTTCCACCCCGACCCGGGCAAGATAATCATCACCAACCTGAGGACTGGCAGATGCAAGATAAAGGATTTCATGGCCTCTTAAAAAATTAAAAAAAAGAAAAAAGGGGTGTGAACCTAGTTCACATTGAATGTGGTTATGCCGAAGTTGTTGTCGGACGAGCTTATGGTGATTATGTCCCCGTTCTCGATTGGATCGGACCACACTATCAGCACGGACCCTTCCTCGAACTTCAGCGTGTCCCGCTCGTACCCGGCGCCGTAATTCCAGCCATCGGCCGGCGTGTACCAGGCCCCGAGCGCAGCAGCCGAATCATAGACGCTTGCATTGCTTATCTGGGTAGGCAACCCGTCCCTGCTCAGCGATATCTGGGTGCCATGCACCAAAGCGTTGCTCGGCGCCTTCGCTATCAGTATGCTGACGCTGTCCGCGGTCCTTCCGTGCTTCACAACCCCCATCGGGATCTTGCCCGGGTCTGGTGGGTTGATGTTCATCACCATCACGTACAGCACTGCTGCCAGCACCACCGTGATGGCCACCATGAGAATGGTCGCTATGACCGGCGACACACCCTCGTCTTTCTTCATCCATGCCTTCTTCATGTTATGTCCTCCTGCGGTTTCCCGCATGGATAACATTGGCTCCCCGGGGTATTATCCTATTTTTGACATGTCAAGATTCCATAGTTAATCTTATGTGGTCCCGGATGAATCATGTGCCGATGGCGAGGAAGAGGCTGTTGACAGTTGAGGAGGCAATACTCCTGCATCTGCTTGGCCATGTGAAGCACCTGCCCGAGGGCGATGTTCCGCTCGAGATGACCCAGGCCGGGATATCAAGGACTCTCGGAGTCAGGCGCAGCCATGTCTCGGCATCGTTGGACTTCGCAAGGAACCGCGGCACCGTCGAGGAACACCTGTCCAGGGTGAAGGCGGAGAAGAGGAAGAGAAAATGCTATTTTCTCACTGCGGCCGGATTGAATGCGGCCAGGGACATCAAAGCCCGGGTGCTTCACACCCCAATCGAAGCGACCATGCTCAACGGGACTGGATTCTCCGGCTCCTTCGAGAATCTCCTCAACACACTCAAGGAACCGCCGGACATGGCACGGCTGGCGCTGCTCTGCTCTGACGGGCGAGTGGCCATTCCCCCGGATTCCGGGCGGGCGGACGAGCCATTCATGCGGCCACAGATACCGAATACTGGGCGGGTGATAGGGAGGGAGAGGGAACTCGGCCA
>JAWOHM010000144.1:0-3489 GCA_046485165.1 Thermoplasmata archaeon | reverse complement strand
AGTAATAGCCCATGAAAAGATACAGGGAGGAATGCACCAGCATCCCTATGCAGAACATCAGCTTGAAGAGCCCGAGTGTGAAATTCTTGATTTTCGGCACCATCAGGAGCGCCGCGGTTCCAATGGCCAGCTGGGCCATTATCCCGGCCATGAACACCAATCCGCGGCTTCCGGCGCTCATCGTCTGGGGCAGCCATAGCAATGCAAAACCGCCGCTGGGCGACACGTAAACCGCATAGAAATCGCCTCCCAGAAGTGCCGCGAACAAGCCGTGGCCTAATATCTCATGCACCGCAATCGACGCGAACATGGCGATGACATAGAGCATCATCAACAGGGCCAGGACGGTGAGCTTTCCCTCCCTGGAGTCGACGGGCTCTTTCATGTTCAGCAGTTCCCTGAGGCCCATGGTGCCCCCTATTGTTTTCTTGATAAATAAAACAGACGCCGGTCGGTTGTCAAACAGCGTTCTCAACCTTGTAGATGGCACAGGAAGCAATGCGGTTCATTCCGACATCTATATTACCATAAAACGCCTATCGGTTAGCGCGGGTGGCCGAAGCATTCCAGGTCTCCGCATGTGCCCAAGGAGGTAAATGAATGGTAAGCAAGTTCTCGCACCTATACTCCAGAAATGCCAGAGAGATGAAAGCATCGGAAATCAGGGAGCTTCTGAAGCTGACCGAACGTAAAGAGATAATATCTTTTGCAGGCGGCCTTCCGAATCCCGACGCCTTTCCGGTGGACAAGGTCAAGGAGATATGCAATCATCTTCTTGATGAAAAGGGTGCCAGCATCCTTCAGTACGGCACCACCGAGGGCGTTACCGAGCTCAGGCACGCCATCGCGGAAAGGATGAACAAGAAGGGCATGAACATCAATTACCACAACGTGCTGATAACGGCCGGCTCCCAGCAGGCGCTGGACCTCATTGGCAAGACCTTTCTGGACCCGGATGACACGGTGATAGTCGGCGCCCCCACCTATCTGGGCGGAACCAATGCCTTCAAGTCCTACGGGGCGGTGATGGAAGGCGTTCCGATAGATGAGAATGGAATGGACCCGGTGCTTCTGGAGGAGAAGATTCAGCAATTGCAGATGCACGGCCGCAGCGCCGAGCTTCTCTATCTGATACCGGCTTTTCAGAATCCGTCGGGCGTGACCATCTCGCATGAGAGGAGGAAACAGTTGCTGGAAGTCGCCAGAAAATACGACATGCTGGTCATCGAGGACGCGCCGTACTCGGAACTCAGGTACAGCGGCGAGGCGATAAAGCCCATGAAGACCATGGATGACGACGGCCGGGTCATATACCTCGGAACATTCTCCAAGGTGCTGGCACCCGGATTCCGGGTCGCATGGTGCATCGCGGACAGGGACATTCTGAACAAGCTCATAATCGTGAAACAGGCAGCCGACCTCTGTACCAACACCTTCGGCCAGCATATCGCGGCCGAGTACCTGAACCGGGGCTATATTGACGAGCACATCGAGAAGATAAGGTCGCTTTACAAACGGAAGAGAGATCACATGCTGGCTGCAATGGACAAGCATTTTCCGGCCGAGGCAACATGGACCAGGCCGGAGGGCGGCATGTTCATCTGGGTCACGCTCCCGGAGTTCATAGACACCAAGGATATGTTCAGCAGGGCACTGGACAACAATGTCGCTTATGTTCATGGCGCGTCATTCTATGCGGACCACAGCGGCAAGAACACCCTCAGACTGAACTTCACCTATGCCACGGATGAGGAGATAGACACAGGCATTAAGAGGTTAGCTGACACCATCCGCCAGGAAATAGCCGACAAGAAGAAGGAAGGCAAGTCCAAGGAGTTCAGGGTGAACGGTGAGGGACTGGTAGTCGGGGTGTAACCCCGCAAAATTTATGCCAGATGGTATTGAAATTTTGCGGAAATTTCACACACGGTGAATCTGTTTGCCGAATGAATGGTGATTCAGGGCGAGCGCTCCTGATTGTTTTCATTTAGCAATGCGCTCACCGTTTGTTTGCAGAATGGAGTGAGCAGCATGGCCCCTGTATTCTGTTTGTAATTGATTCCGGGCCATGGGCGAACGCTTTACCGGCATATTATTGAAGTCGCGTTCACCGTCCGGGTATTATTGTCTTGCAGCTAGGAAATCACACATCAATCGTATGCTCGACGCTCAGCTTCATCGGACATTACCTGCTTGATCATTTCCTGCCATTCTGCAGATTTCCAGGTCCCGAGCTTCTCATGCACCAGATAGTACTTCTGCGGTATGGGGTGTGTGCCGATGACCACTTGAATGCCGTACTTCTTCTCGATGTAGCTCTTGAAACGCATGATGTTCGGGCAGGGCGGGTATCCCACGATGAGGCCGGTGGCCAGGTGTATCGCCTGAGCGCCGTTCTTCACCATCTCGTCAGGGGCGTATTCCACGTTCCCGCCCGGGCATCCGCCGCAGGAAGTGTATCCCACAATCTCCACTTCCTCATCCTTTCCGTATATGGAAAAGGCGCCCTCGCGGTTGGCCAGCGCCCTGAAGCATTTTCCGCCGGCGCAGTTTCTGTAACGGTTGCATATGATGATACCTATCTTCATCGTTCCGTTCATCTGTTGTGCTCTTTCATCTGCCATTCAACACACCTTCCATCATTTTCCAGATTTTCCTCAATTCTTGTGATATCTCAGAGTTATCCGAATGCTCTATAACTGTCTTCTGGGCTATCATGGCATCGGTCGTCACATTGTCGTAAGGCAGCCGCCCAGCAAGTTCAACGCCGTTCTCCAGGCAGAACCTCTCCAGTTTTTTCGTCATCTCCAGGTTCAGGTCGAACTTGTTGACCAGCAGCATGGCAGGGACCCTGAAATGCTTTGACACGCCTATGACGCGCTCTGCGTCATGGACCCCGGAAACCGTGGGCTCGGCCACTATCAGCACCAGGTCAACACCTGCGATGGCCGCAATGACCGGGCAGCCGATGCCCGGGGGCCCGTCAATGATTATCAGTTCTCGATTGCTTTCTCTGGCCAGCCGCTTGGCGTTCTCCCGGACCAGGGCCACAAGCATGCCGGAGGCCTCCTCCGCGGTCTTCAGTGCGGCATGGGCCATCGGGCCGAACCTCGTGTCAGAAAGATAAGCATGGCCGGATATCCTGTCCACCAGCGTTATCGCCTTAGTGGGGCAGATGTATTCGCACACCCCGCAACCCTCGCAACCTGTGTTCTTGATGTCGAAATTCTCGTCAATGGCATTGAAACGGCAGTGCTCCAGGCACTTCCCGCAGGAGATGCATTTCTCAGCGTCCTTCTTGGCAATCTTCAGTCCCTTGAAATCCATGGTCTCCTTGATTTCCGGGTTGAGGATGAGATGAAGGTCGGCTGCATCGACGTCACAATCTGCCAGCACGGCATTCTTCGCCAGCGAGGCGAATGCCGCGGTCACGGTTGTTTTTCCGGTGCCGCCCTTGCCGCTTATGACTGTTATCTGCTTCATCGGCCA
>JAWOHM010000058.1:0-11362 GCA_046485165.1 Thermoplasmata archaeon | reverse complement strand
GTCTAATATCTTGGCCTTCAGATACTGCGGGTTCTTCTTCAGGACCGGTTCTATTGATTCCAAAACTTCTTTCACAGCTTGGTGGAATTCCTTCTGGTCCGGGTCCCTGCTGACAACCCTTTCAATCACTTGTTCGATTACCATGTACACACCTTTTCTCTTGCCTGCATTCCGTTGAAACGCAGAAATCTCATTTGTTCAGTAATTTTTCAACCTCGGCTTTGTCTATGTCCATCACATATTTTATTCCGCTAATCTCGGATGCTTCTTTCGTCAGCGCGGCAATATCGTCGCGGGAAACATGTTCCAGCTTGAACTTGCGGCAGCCAGCCATTATCTGCCTGAGGCCCTGGTCAAGGCGTTCGAGATAGGTGTATAGGCCCATGGGCCCGGTGGGGAGCTCGTCGAACCTCTTCCCGAGCTTCTGCTTGAGCTTGGTGCCAGTCACGAATATCTCCTCCTTCGAGTCGCCGAACCTGCCGACATATACTGGCATATCATGCTCATCTATGCGTTTTCCGAGGGTCTTCCCAACCATGGCCGCCGCCAACGGCGCCCTTGCCATGCCTATCAGCTTGACGTAGGGTGCGCCCATCGCAAAGCCTTTCAGGAGCTGGTCCTCGAATGAGAAACCGCCTGCAATGGCAATGTCCGGGACGAACTCGCCCTTCTTTGCCAGCTTGTCCGCATATTGGTACAGTAGAGAGTGCAACTCCACTTCGGGTATGCCCCATTCCATCATCATCCGCCAGGGACTCATGCCGGTCCCACCGCCCGCCGCATCCACGGTCAGCAGGTCAATCTTCGCCTTGGACGCATATTTCAATGCCTGGGCAAGGGCGTATGGCCTGTAGGCCCCAGTCTTCAGGAAGACGTGCTTTGCGCCCAGTTTTCTCAACTCTTTGACCCTGTCAAGGAATCCTTTCTCGGTCACCATGCCCACCCTCGAGTGCCTTTCGAACTCCTTGAAGTTGCCAGCATTGAAGGATTTTATCACTACGGGGTCGTCCGGGTCGGGCAGGACGACATATCCCCTCTCCTTCAGGAGCTGGGCCTTCTTGAGGTCCTTGATCTTGACCTCCCCGCCGATGTTCTTCGCGCCCTGGCCCCACTTCAGTTCCACGGCATCGACATCCAGCTCGGAGATGGCATACTCATGCACGCCCAGGTTCGTGTCCTCCACATTCGCCTGGACGACTATGGCGCCGTACCCGTCCTGCTGCCAGTCTTTGTACAGTTTCACGCGCCATTCGAGCTCGGGCGAATGTATCAGCTTCCCCTTGGAGAATTTTGACTTGGGGTCCATGCCACAGACGTTCTCGCCCACGGTGACGGGTATGCCCGCCAGTGCGCCGCCTATTGCCAACCCTTCCCAGTTGTTCTTCGCGATGGCGGTAGAGCCGAGACCGGGGATTATGAAGGGCAGCTTGGTCTTGATCTTCTTGCCGCAGCCGATTTTCTGCTCTATGTTCACATTGGAGAACAGGGCCTTGTCGCTGTCCGCCTCTATACCCATGGCCCCCTCGATGCCTCCGATTATCGTGAAGTGAGACAGGTCCACCGGGTAATCTTTCTCGCAGGCCGACGTGATTATTCCGAAAGGCTGCGGATAGATGACCTCATGTCCCCTGTAGGCCGATTTTCCGACCTCGCACATTCCGATGCATCCGTCCACACAAGTGGCACACAGGCCGCTCAGTTTCGATGTTGTTCCTTCGGTCCTGTTCTTCGACAGCGTTGCTGCGCTTGCGTTTATCTTAGTATACGACATTTTATCGTTCCTCCTCTTTCTCTTTTACCTTCTTTGGTTCCCTGACACATGTCCCACAGCCCGATTCGGCCATGAAACATTGCGCGTCATCATAATAATCCAGGCATGTCGGCTGCATCTCCAGACAGGCGCCGCAAATCAGGCCTGGCGGGTCCGGACCCTGGCATCTCAACTCGCATATGGGGCAGATGTACATGCACCCGCCGCATGTGCGGCATATGTCGGATTTCTCATCGAACGCGGTTGTAACCCGCCTGTCCTTGCCCCGGCCCACGAAATCAATTGCCCCGGACATCATCTGTTCCTTGCATATCCTGACGCAAAGCCCGCAAAGGATGCATTCCTCGTATTTCGGCGTGAATCTGACTTGCTGAACGCCGTATTTCGATGCTAGGTCCTGAACAGTCTTGGAATTGGAGCATCTGGCGACCATCAGTTCGATTATCATCTTCCTTGCGGTCACGACCCGTTGGGAATGGGTCCTGACCCTGATGCCTTCCTGGGCAGGGGTCGTGCATGATGTGGTCAATTTCGCATTCTTTCCCTCGCCCACTTCAACTATGCATAGCCTGCACGCGCCGTAGGGCGTGAGACCTTCCTCATGGCAAAGGGTGGGGATGTCAATGCCATAAAACCTGCAGGTGTCCAGAATGCTCCATCCCTCTTCTGCCTGCACGTCAAGGCCGTCTATCCTGAAAGATACCATTCTAAGCACCCTCCTTCTTCTCAAATTGCTTCTTTCCTTCCTCCGTCTCCAGGTCGCATCTCAGACAGCGCCTCGCTTCCCTGACGGCGGCATCGGTTGTAAGGCCCAGCTCGACTTCCTCGAATGTATGGCTCCTCTCATCGGCAGGCCTGCATTCCATGGCCGGGCGCTTCGCCTGCGCGACCTCCTCCTCGCTAAGTTCGACTGGCTCGATGTACATCGATGGGCGGGTGAATTCATATTCCCTCTCAACTGGCTTTCCCTGCAGGTACTTGTCAATCAAGCCAGCAACAACCTTGCCGGAGGCCATTGCCTCGATGACCGTGTTTGGCCCCGTGGCAACGTCGCCGCCAGCAAAGACGCCGGGTATGCCCGTTGTGAACAGTTCCTTGTCCACCTTGAGGGTGTTACCCTTGCCAACGACATATCCTTCGGCGTTATCGAGGAACGAAAGGTCCGGCTGCTCGCCTATTGCGATTATCAACGTGTCCAGCTCGATGATGAATTCCGAGTTCTCAATTGGTATGGGCCTCTTCCTTCCTGTATCGTCGCGATCGCCCATCTTCATCCTTATGCACTCAAGCCCAGCTACCTTCCCATCCTTCACCAATATCCTCTTGGGCGCTGTGAGGAACTGCATCTTGATGCGCTCATCCATGCATGCCCTCACCTCCTCCTCGAATGCCGGCATCTCAGATTGCGTCCTTCTGTAAATCAGAGTGGCCTCCTCGAAGCCCTTCATGCGGCTGACCATCCCGGCTGCGTCCATCACGGCGCTGAATGTTGCCTCCTCGAAACTGGATATGCGGCTTGCCATCCTGGCGGCATCCACAGCGGCATTACCGCCGCCGATGATCCCGATGCGTGAGCCGATATTGACCTTCTTGCCGAGGCTCGTGTCCCTGAGGAATTCCATGGAATAGTAAACGCCCTCAGCATCCTCGTTGGGTATCCCCAGCTTGATGGACTTGCGGGCGCCTGTGGCTATGAAGATGGCCTGGTATTCCTTCTGCAGTTGCTCGAAGGATATATCCTTGCCCACGGTGACATTGTTCTTTATGTCCACACCCAGGCGCTGGATGTTCTCGATGTCATGCCTGAGTATTGCCCTTGGCAAGCGGTACTCGGGGATGCAGAGGGCAAGGGCGCCTCCGAGAATGGGCAATGATTCGAATATTGTCACTTTGTAACCCTGCAAAGCGAGGTAGTAGCCTGCGGTCAGCCCGGCCGGGCCAGAGCCGATTATTGCGACTCTCTCCTTCTTCGGCTTCCCCTTCTCTGGCGTGTATCTAAGGTTCCGCTTCATGGCATAGTCAGTGGCGAACCTCTTGAGCGCCCTTATGGCTATGGCGTCGCCGAATTTGCCTGCCTGGCACTTTCCCTCGCACAGGTGGCTGCAAACCCTGGCACATATGGACGGCAGGGGATTGTCCTTGGCTATCACATTGTATGCCTCCTCGAAGCGGCCATGTGCAATCAATGAAACATAGAGGGGGACCTCGGTGCCGATTGGGCAAACATGCTGGCACGGAGAGGATATTATCTCTTTGCACACCACAGCGGGGCATCTTTTGTACTTTATGTGCTGCTCGTACTCGTCCAAGAAATATCTCAGTGTCGAGAGGACGGAATTCGGCGAGGTCTGGCCCAGGCCGCACATGGATGCCTCTTTGACGACGGTGCCGAGCTCCCTGAGCAGGTCGATGTCGCTCATCTTCCCCCTGCCCTCTGTGATGTCGGTGATTATCTCCAAGAGCCTTTCAATCCCTTCCCTGCATGTGAGGCATTTGCCGCATGATTCCTCTTGAAGGAAGCCAAGGAAGAATTTTGCCACGTCGACCATGCATGTGTCTTCATCCATCACCACCATGCCGCCGGAGCCCATGATGGAGCCAGCCTCAGCCAGCTTCTTGTAGTCTATGGGTAGGTCAAGCAATTCCTTTGGGATGCATCCGCCGGACGGGCCGCCTGTCTGCACGGCCTTGAACTTCTTGTCCTTTGGAATTCCGCCGCCGATGTCGTATATCATCTCCTTGAGCGTCATGCCCATGGGGATTTCCACCAGGCCAGTGTTGTTAATTTTTCCCACAAGAGAGAATATCTTGGTGCCTTTCGAGCCCTCGGTGCCGATGCCCTGGAACCATTCCGGCCCGTTGTTGATAATGAGGGATATGTTGGCCCATGTCTCCACGTTGTTGATGTTGGTTGGCTTCCCCCAGATTCCGCTCTGGGCCGGGAAGGGCGGCCTCTGCTTCGGCTCGCCTTTCTTGCCTTCGATGGATGCTATGAGCGCGGTCTCCTCCCCGCACACGAAGGCGCCTGCACCAGGGACGATTTTTATGTCAAAATCAAACCCTGAACCCAAAATGTTCTTCCCAAGTAAACCGAGTTTTCGCATCTGGCCCATTGCAATTTTGATGGTCTTGGTTGCGAGAGGATACTCATGCCGGATGTAGATTATGCCTTCGGATGCGCCAATGGCATAAGCGCCTATGAGCATGCCTTCCAGCACGCTGTGGGGGTTGCCCTCAAGCAAGCTCCTGTTCATGTAAGCGCCGGGATCGCCCTCGTCAGCGTTGCAGACTATGTACTTCGGCTCACCCTTTGCCTTTCTGCAGAAGTCCCATTTGAGGCCTGTGGGGAAGCCGGCGCCGCCCCTGCCCTGGAGGCCGGATTTCTTGATTGTGTCTATGACATCTTCGGGTTTCATCCCGCCAAGGACCTTGCCCAATGCAGTATAGCCGCCAATGGCCAGATAATCTTCGATGACGTTGGGGTCAATCCTGGAGTTGTTGGCCAAGAGGAGACGCTTCTGCTTTTTGTAGAAAGGGACATCGCTCTCATGAACTATCTTTTCGCCGGTCTCCGAATCCACGTAAAGCAAGCGATCAATCAGTTTGCCTTTCAGAACCGTGAGGGATATTATGTCGGCGACATCCTCCTCTTTCACCATCTGATAAAATATGTTCTCTGGCTCGATGACGACCAACGGTCCTCTCTCGCAGAAACCGGGGCAACCGGTGATTTTGAAATCCACCTTGGCGCCTAACTTTCGATTTTTGATCTCACGCTCGAAGGCGGTTATGACACCGGAAACGCCCAAGGCCAGGCAGCCGGTTCCGCCGCATATGGTAATGCATGTTTTATCAGGGTTTCTTTTATCGGCTATCGACTTCCTGAGTTTCTCCAGCTCGTTACAGTTCTTCAATCTTTTAATTGTCATGCCCGATGTCTCCCTTGAAAAAGTGTGAATTGAATGACATGATACTTCTCAGTTGGCAATCAACTTGGTTCATGTTTTACACCCCTGCGCTTTGGCCTTGTACTGATTCAAAATGGTATCCGTCTTCTGGGTGCTCAACTGTCCATGATACTCACCATTCACCACCATGACCGGCCCCAGGGAGCATGCGCCCAGGCATCTCACCGTCTCAAGGGTGAACAGCATATCGTCAGTTGTCTCGCCCACTTCAATGTCTAACTCTTTCTGAATCTTGTCGACTATCCTGCGGCTACCTCTGACATGGCAGGCCGTGCCGACACATACATTGATAACATATTTTCCCCTGGGCTTCAGGCTGAAGACCTTGTAGAAGGTGGCAACCGAGTAAACGTCGATGAGCCTTATCTTGAGGTCATTCGCGACCTTTGCCATCGCCTCTTTCGGGAGATAATTGAACTTCTCCTGTATCGATAGCAATATGGATATCAAGGAATCTTTCTCGTAATTGTATTCCTTCAAAATAGACCCGGTTGTCTCATCTAAATCATCCATGATTTTCTGGGCTTTCATCTGAATCAACGCCCCCCTTAAGGGATGTGAGTCGGGATTACTTTTATCTATTTATGTTATATGGTCAAATCTAAAAATATCGATTCATTGTTGATTTCATATCGTTTGAAGTTAGATGATAAATTATGCACGTATTTTCACTTGAATATCTCAGATGTTACGGCTAATCGCGGTATGTCCAGGACAACATCTGCTTTCTGGTTGCAGCCTGGCGATGAATGGCCGCCTTGCATCTCGAACATAGGGAGAGCGATTCCGCTACCTTGCCGGCGTCCAGGTCCGGCGCATGCTCCAGAATCCTGGCCTTCACGGCCTTGAACTGGGTTATCGTGATGTGTGGTTTCCCGCAGCCCGAGCAATTCATCCGATCCATTTCGCCCGTGGTCACTAGCCCTGTTTTTGACACGTCCTGCATGACATAGTCGGCGGTGAGCCTCACGGCCTCCTCCGGGCAAACCTGCTGGCATGTCCCGCAGAAGCTGCATTTCCAGAGATTGTAGGTTATCTTGAATCGGCCCAGCTCCTCGACAAGGTCGATGGCCCCTGACGGGCACATGTTGGCGCAGGCCCCGCAGGCCGTGCATTTTGTCTCGTCAATGGCAATCCTGGCCCTCAGGCCTTCCGGCGCAATCCAGACCGGCCCAGTGTGCTCGTTGCCGGACTTCAGAAGTGCATGGACCGCCATGGCCAGGTTCTGGGGTCTGGGGGGGCAGCCAAGCACGAAATAGTTGACCGGGATGAGGGAATCAACAGGGCCTCTCATGGGATACCCGGATTTGAAAACGCACATCGAAGCGGCACAGGCGCCCATGGCTATGACAAGCTTGGGTTCCTGCAACCTGGAATGCGCGTCCTTCAGCAGCTCGGCGGTCTTCTCATTGCCGCCGCCCGTGACAATCAAGGCCTGGGCTTTCTCGGGTGCATCCACAACCTCCACGCCTGTGATGCCGTATTCCGGATTCAGAACAGCGCTGAGTATCTCAATGTCGCAGCCATTGCAGCCAGACGCGTCGAACCGGAAGACTTTGAGGGTCATGGTGCAGCCTCCAACTTCGTTGCAGGCGCACTTTGATTTCGGAATTCTATATTGTGGATTGTCCTCATCAAAGCATCACCGGTCCGTGCATGATAAGCAAGGGTCAATGCTCTCGATGATGAGCTGGGCGTTCTTTACGGGCTGGCCGCGCAGCATCTCGACGAGGGCGCGGTGGTTGGCGAAGGTGGGTGTGCGCACCTTCACGCGCTCGGGAATGTTGGTCTTGTTGGCTTTGAAATAGTACATGACCTCGCCCCTCGGAGCCTCGCTGCGGCCTATGGCCTCGGTCTCGAAGGGCTCGGGCAATTCGCCCATTGTGGGGCCGTCCGGCATGCCGTCCAGCGCGGATTCTATCAACCTGATGCTCTCTATGGTCTCCCTGGCGCGAATCAGTGTCCTGACAAGGACGTCGCCGCCATTCTCAACCGCGATGTGGAAATTCAGGTCTCCGTATGCAGCATATGGCTCGTCCTTCCTGATATCAGAACTTATTCCGGCAGCCCTCAGCGTTTGGCCCACACCGCCGCATTTAACCGCCATGTCGCCATCGATGCGGCCGACGCCCCTGAGCGCGGCGGCAAGCGGCTGGCCTTCCTCCAGGGCGGCCAGTATTCGCTCGCTGATGCCCCACAGGCCGGGAAGCTTATCCTTCACCGTGTTGGCAAGCTTCGGCGTGATGTCGCGCCTCACGCCGCCGATGGTGATGGCGCTGAGGTTCACCCGGTTGCCAGTGAGAGATTCCATCATCCCCATGACCGGCTCCCTGTTCCGCATGATGTCGCCGAAGAGCGCGTCCTGATGGGCAGCATGGGCCATCAGGCCGAGAGTGAGATAGTGGCTGTGGAGCCTTTCCAGCTCCAGGAAAATAACCCGAATGTACCTGGCCCTGTCCGGGACCTCGGCGCCGAACATCTTCTCAACGGTGTCTGAGAATGTGTTGCTGTGCACCGTGGAGCATATCCCGCAGATGCGCTCGGATATGTGGATGCCCCTGAGGTACGGGTTGCCGGACAGCAGCTTTTCAATCCCCCGGTGGACGTAGCCGGTCGTCACCTTCGCATCGGTGATGATGTCGCCGTCCGTGACAAGGTCCACCTTCCAGGGCTCCAGGAGGAATGGGTGATAGGGGCCTATGTTCACATCAGTCATCCGAACCACCCCAGTTCTTCTCTGCGAATGCCTTCACGGGGCTGCGGTGCAGCTCCAGGCCCAGGCTGTCCGGGGAATGCCCGAATGCCAGCGCCATCAATTCCAGTATGTGGAGAACCGGCAAGTCAAAGTCGCCGCCCAGTTTCTTCATGGCAGCCTGGTTGGCCTCCAGCTGGTACAGGCAAGTGGGGCATCCTGTGGCAATTACCTCAGCACCGGATTTCTTGATCGCATCCAGCTTGGGAGATATTATGAATTTCATGGCCATAGCCTCGTCCGCGATGCTGGCAGGGAATCCGCAGCAATCGAGTTCGCGGCCGTAAGGCACTGCCTCAGCGCCGACGGACACTGCCAGGTCCTCAAGCAGTTTCACCCGTTCTCTTGGGTGCGTGGCGGAACGGAGCATGTGGCAGCCAGTGTGGCAAGCAGCTTTCACGGGAATCGGTTTGTTCACCGATGCA
Source organism: Thermoplasmata archaeon (assembly GCA_046485165.1). Classification (GTDB taxonomy): domain Archaea; phylum Thermoplasmatota; class Thermoplasmata; order SG8-5; family SG8-5; genus UBA147. The sequence continues at coordinate 2,446 of JAWOHM010000058.1, read as the reverse complement.
GCTATCTCGCCGGGCCGGAAATCCTCCGTCAGCACATCTATCAATGAGCGAATTCTGATGTTGCCGGTGTATTCCAGGCCTTCCTTTGCCAGCATCGAATTTATCCTCGCCCGAACTGCTGAATCCTGCAGGGCTTCGTTGGCCTCCACAAGTGTCTCGAAGCAGCCGTTGCACAGCACCAGCAGGTCGTTGCCCAATTTCTCTGCCAGGGCAAGGTTTCGGGCGGAAAGAGCCAGGGAAAACTCATCCTCCGCAAGTCGGGTAAGCACCGGGTCAGGGCAGCAGGTGTAGCCGTCCAGGTCCACAATCTCGGCCCCAAGGTCCGCGAATACCAGTCGCGCGGATTTCTCCACGCTGGGGAACCGCATGGGAATCATGCACCCCAGATAGATAGTGTAACGCGTCATTTCTCCACCCCCTTCTTCAGATTGGGATGCCTGGACACTGTGCCCGAATCATCTGCGATTGTGAAAACTATGTCTTTGGCGGGGCATTTCAACGAGCAGAGCGGCGGGTTCTCTTGCATGCCCATGCCAGACCTCACTTTCATAACGCGCTTGGAAGGTGCTGTCGTGGAGCCATGCTCGATTATGGTGGCGATGTTGCCGTCCATTCTTGCATCAAGCTGGCTCACCTTTCCGCGGAGCGGCGTGAGCTTCGATGTTGCATCCGTGAGAATCATGTTCTCCGGCCTGGTGTTGCCTTCAAAGATGATGCCGTAAAGCTCCATAATCTCATGCTCTATCAGTTCGGCGGCAGGGTTGATAGCGGCCACAGAGGGAATGGAATTAATGGTTTTCCAGACGCGCGAGCGCAGGGTTGCCACCATGCCATTGACATCTATATGGTGCAATACCTCGAAATACGCCGGGGTCTCGAAACAGGTGATGGTAATAAGCCTGGCACCGCGGGTCTCTGTCAGAAACCGAACCGCAACCGGCAACCTGGAGACATCGCCCAGTTCCAGGAAGCAGCGGTTGGCCGATGGCATGGATAGGGATACTATATTGACCTCTGTGGGCATCTGTGAGATGAATGCTGGCTCATTCATGATTGCCGCCCCCCATATTTTGAAGTTCTTTTCTATAATCTTTCCTGTCTATTACCCGGATTGCGCCCGGCGAGCAATACTTGGCGCACTGGGGGTCGCCATCGCATAAATCGCACTTCCTCGCAGAGCCCTCAACCTCGTGGAACCAAACAACACCCAGTGGGCAGGCGGCGATGCAGCTCTTGCAGCCGATGCACTTCATCGGGTTGATTCTGACGATGTGTGTCGCTTCATCCCGATATATGGCACCGGTTGGGCAGGCCTCCAGGCAGAGCGCGTTGTCGCAGTGCAGGCAATGCGCGACTTCCCGCGCCCCGGTTTCCGGAACCTGCAGAACCCGAATGTTGGATTTGGATATATCAATCTCTTTGAAATGGAAGTACGAGCATGCCATCTCACAGTAATGGCACGCGGTGCACCTGGACGCGTCGAATATGAGGACCTTCTCGGCATTCTCGGGCATCGGGCCAGAATCGGGCCCGATGATATTATTGTTTCCCAATCAAAGACCCCATGCTTCGGCGAACTTCTCGAAGCTCCTGTCGTATGTCTTCTCCGCGTCTGCTGGGAAACAGCATGCCGGCAATTCGCGCATGGCCAGGTGGTATTGCAGGCAGTCGCAGCACATGCCCTTCTTTGAACAGGGGTAGGTGCAGTTGCAGTTCTTGAGATTCAGTTCTTTCTTGCATTCCATAGATGACACAAACGATTATGCCCATATAAGATTTATTCAGAATGAATGCAAAAAATATGGAGGTGGTTGGACGGTGCCGTGGTCCAGGGATCGGGTTGAGTGCCGATTTAAACACCTCCCCGGCCTTACAGCCGAGGCTTCCAAAGGATGAGCTTAATCGGTCAACAGGCCAGATACCTGCAATCTGGCCCACAACCCCGCCCTCCAGCACACAGAATGCAATATCCAGGCGAGGCATGAGGTGGTTGGACGATGCCGCGGTGCAGTCATCTGGTTGGCGGGGTGCCCTTGCGAACTTATGCTTAAACGATTTTCGGCCTTCCCGCACCATTAAATATCGCTTTGCATATTTCCAAAAAGGTGGATTTAATGGCAAACGAGGTAAGAGCATCCCACATCCTTGTGGACAAGAAGACAGACGCGGACAAACTGATGGAGAAACTGAAATCCGGTTCGAATTTTGAGGACCTGGCCAGGAGCGTCGAGGAGGGCGAGCAAACCCACGGTACGGCCGCGCTCCTGCAGGGTTCGAGCGAGTTCGAATGCGATCAGGCCACCCGTCGAGTGACCGGCGAGGTTGATAACGCCTGACGGTTGGGACTGGTCGATGGCCACCGCATATCGCTCGGTCATGTCTTCGATCGAGCGGTCAGGGTCTTCGAGCCCATCGACGCCATGGGCTTGCACGCCTACGACTCTGA
>JAWOHM010000173.1:0-7543 GCA_046485165.1 Thermoplasmata archaeon | reverse complement strand
CTTTATAATGAAACCGCGGCCGTCAAGGTTGCCGGTGAATTTTGTTGCGGTTGTTCCCACCAGCTCGAACCCCGCGCCCCCATTCCAATTCACCATATCGGATGCGTCAATGTCGTTGATGAGCGCGTAGTGCGCTGTCATATTGTCCTTCATCGCCTGCAACTGCCACACATCCGATATCATGTAGGGGTAGGCCGCTGTGCCCAAGCCTCCCGCGAACATCGGCGGCCTGAGCTGCGGGTATGTGAGACCGCTGTCCATCCACCACACGTTGGAGAAGTCCCAGCCCGGGAAGGTGGATTGGGTCTTCATCTCGGCGGTGGTCTTCCCGGTAACACCCACATTCGTTCCTCCCCCGACTCCAACCATCATGCCAGATGTGGTGGTGTCCCAGAAGCAGTTCTCTATGGTATCGTAGTTCCAACCTGCAAACCCGCCCTGGCTCGTGCCCCCGAGCACTGCACCGGTGGAATAGCACCTTGAAATCGTTTTGTAGTTCCTCCCGACAAGGCCACCCACTTCAAAAGGGCCATCTACGGTTGCCATTGAATATGAGTCAGTGATCGAGCCTCCGTTGGACCCAACGAGTCCACCGGTATAGCTGTTAGTCCCGCCGGTCATGCTCCCTGTGGAATAGCACCGGGAAATGCTTCCGGCGCAGTATCCTGCGAGTATACCATTAGCATTCTGGCCATACCTAATTACCGCATTCTCGACGCCCAGGTTGAGAACGGAGCCGCCGATGTCAATGGCCCCAAAAAGACCGATGGGATTGGTTGAGCTCCGGTCAATCTTCAAGCCGCTTATTTTATGGCCGCGACCATCGAGGGAGCCGGTGAAAAAGATACCGAAACCTATGGGTTCGAAGCCCACGCCTCCGCCCCAGGTGGCCGTAACGGTGGCGTCTATGTCGCAGGCAAGTGCGTAATTCGCGCCCAGGTTGTCTTTCATGGCCTGCAGCTTGTAGACATCGTAGATTAGGAAGGGGTCCTCCAGCGTCCCGCTGCCGGTTGGCGGAATTTCCTGCCATTGGAACATAGGATATGAGCATGACTCGGCGATGTGCCAGATGGTGGCGAAGTCCCATCCATCGTAATGTATCTGCTTTTTCATCTGACCATCATTCAACCCGATGGCGCCGCCCGCCGCATTTGTGGACTGCTTGCTGGTGTCCATGTTCCAGAAATTATCAGCCATATTGAAACCGATGCCGGTGTCCACCATGCCAACGAAACCCTTGTTGGTGGGGTCTGCCGCGTCCGCATAAGTCACACGGCCGGTGGAATAGCATTTGGTGACCGAACCCCTGTAATTGAATCCCACGAAGCCTCCGGAATATTCGGAAACTCCAGAAATCCTGGTAACTTTCCCGGTGGCATACGAATTGCTTATCACGCCCTGGAAATTCTCGCCGACAAGGCCGCCCATTTTGTTGGTCCCCTGAACATTCCCGGTGGCGTATGAGTTGCTCAGTTCGGAGGTCGATGCCATGTATCCCACAATACCCCCAATGCGTTCTGTGCCGCTGACCGTCACGGTGGAATAGGAGTCTGCTATCCTGCCGAAGCTGCACCCTACCAGGCCGCCTAGGTATGTGAATCCAGTTATCGTCCCTGTGGAAAAGCAGTTCGATACCACGCCCAGCTGGCCCTCGTTTCCGTCAAGGGTCCCGGCAATCGCCCCGGCCCAATTGCTCCCGGTAACCGCGATGTCCACATCCACAAGCCCCAGGTTGGCCACATATCCGGTATCCTCTATCCGGCCGAATAATCCCGCATCGGTGGATGAAGGATGGATGAATAAATTGTTGACCACATAACCCCGACCATCCAGGCTTCCCGTGAAACCCCATATGGGCTCGAAGCCCGCGCCGCCGTTCCAGGACATCGTTACAGAGGCGTCAATGTCATTGGCCAGGGAATAATTCGCAGTCGGGTCATTGGATATGGCCTGCAACTCCCACACATCATGAATGAGATAGGGATACTGGGCCGAGCCATCGGGCACGAACTCGCCAGGCAGCACCTTCACCCATGTCTCGTTGAAATTATTGTACGCCCACGCATTGGATTGCCCAGATGTATCATTTCCCACGACCATGCAGTAATTCCCCGAAGGGTCCCACACCGAGTCATTGGGGATGAAAGAGGAATCCCAGGGCACCGGGAAATCGTTGATGAACGCAGCCTCTGCATTCTCACTGAACCGCAGGCCGAAACCGCCGGCCAGCGCCAGGGCTATCAGGACGGTTGCGAGTGCCCTTGCGCGTTGGCTTCTCATGTTTCACCTCAGTTTCCTATTGTCAATGTGATTGTCGCACGGTAGATTCCCTCGGGCAGGCCGCCAGGCACCGATACCCACCAGACCACCTCCGTAGCCTCGAAGAGCAGCGGGTCGAACCCCACGGAATAATCAGAGTAGCCAGGGCCGGCTGACTGCAGTCCGTTCAGCGGAGCGCTTATGTTATTGTGGCCGGTGGAATTCCATATGTACAAGGCAATATTGGGCCCGGCGAAGGCCCTCATCTCGAATATCTCCGAATTGCCCGGGGCCAGCGTGTGATTGTTAAGAATCGTCATGTTTTGGGCTGGTATCTTGTTAGTGTCGGCCAGATTTCCATTGAGATGCAAATCTGTGATGGAAATTCTGACGGTGTAATTCGTGTTCACGGAGTAATGTATCTTGCAAGAATTGGGCAACTGATGATTCATGGCTCCCGGAGGTGCGCTGCCACCGGGGTTCCCCGCAGTGAATATCGTTGCGTACTCCTTGACGCCGAATTCCTCGTAGCTCCTGTTGAATGCATCAGTAACCGAGGGATTGTGCAGGAACACGCACAGGTCCCAGGTGTTCCAGTCGTTGAGGGCCATGTTCTGGTCCCAGGTGTTGGCCGCAGCATTCATCGCACCGGTGGCAGCCTTTGTCTGAGGGCCGAAGGTCACGTTCAGCATTATTCTGTGGCGCATCTCGGTGCCACCGTATATCGTCGGGTCCTCCCATACATTCTGTATCGAGAATTCTGACAAGCCGTCGACCATATCCGGGTAATAGTTCTGGAATGATTTCGTTTTCATCGAATAATTCAGGCAGAACTGCCTGGTTCTATGTATAAGGGAGTTCCAATCACTGGGCTCCGAATAACCAACCTCGCCGGGGAGGAGGCCCTCATCGAACCACGCTATCAAGGAGATGTTAGCCTGGTTCCACCGGTCATCGCCTGATACGATGTAATTGTACTCCACCATGAACGTGTATGTGGAGTCCGCGTCCACCTGCTTGTTCAAAAGATTGGTCTGGGTGATGTCGCTGGACTTGTACATCTGGACGCTGAATATCTGGGGTTTGTTAAGGTTGAGGGTCACCTCGCCGCCCTCGTAGCTGGACGCGATTTCAATCATCCAGCCCCCACCGGAATCCGGGAATGTGTAAAGGTAGAGGGGGCTTGCGGGCGGCTTAATGGCGCATGTGACATATCTGCCAGGATTCGGATCGGTATGGCGCACCCCGAAGAACGTGTTGGAATCGTAGTACCGCCAGAAGTTTCCGTGGTAGAATCCATCCGTTAAATTCAATGCGCTGCCGACTATCGCAGCCTGGTCCCAGGTGGGTATCTGCTCGGTGACGTTCCCCCAGGCGTCCCAGCATACATCGTAATAGGTAACGCCGGCTCCGGGCGGCTGTATGACCGACCAGTTCAGAGAGTTGCCCGTGCCATTGTATGCCATGCGGTAGACGCCATCGCCGACCGCCAGCGAGTAGTTCTTGCTGGACTTCTGGTTCCATGCGACCGAACGCAGCATTCGTAAGGAAAGGAAGGTGTTGGTGTCCTTAGTCAGTTTGGACCCCGCGGTCAGCGGCGCGCTGTCCGTGAAGAAAGCCACGGCGTCGTTCGAGGACCTGTCATTGCCGACAATGTAGAACCGCCTGTCATTGTTGTTGAAAGTAATTCCGGTTATATTCCAGTTGGACATGGAAGAGCCGTTCTTGACCTCAATCCAGCTGGCTCCGTTGTAGTAATGGAGCCCGGCAATCCCGTTGCCGCCCACCAGGATGTTGCCGAGATGGTCGGCGGCGATGGCCTGGAAGGAGAGAGACGGGGTGCCTGAGACAGGGTTCAGCTTTGTGTAATCGCTGCCGTCGATGTAATAGACTGTGCTAGCTGCATCTGGCCTGTGCTCTCCGGATATCCAGAAGCGGCTGTTGACCGAGTCCCAGGTGACTGCCGTGAGATTCTGATACACTTGGGTGGATGCGGGTTCCTCTTCGCTCACAATATACACAGGTTTCCTGAAGTAAGGATAGGTCACGCCATTCTGCATCTGCCAGATTGTGTCAAAGTCCCATCCTGCGCCGGTGAACGTCGCCATGGTCTTCATCTCGGCGGTGGTCAGGCCGGTGGCAGTTCCGCCCGTGGATGTCTGAAGGCTTGTCTCCTTATCCCAGAAGTTGCCGGACATCTCGTTGCCTGCTGTTGCAGCGCCGCAGAAGCCCTTGGTCGTTGGATCGCTGGTGCCTTCATATATCACACGCCCGATTGAGTAGCTGTTGAAAATCTTTCCTGTGGCGGATATGCTACCCACGAATCCACCGAATTGCGACATGGCCCCGGACGTGCGGGTCGACTTTCCGGTCGCATAGCAATCTGACACCGTGCCAACGGTGGAGCCCACAAATCCCCCAATATCGTACAGCCCTCTTACGTCCGCGCTAGAATATGAGTAGAATATCTTGCCTTTCGCAGTATTTTCCCCAAGCGCTCCGCCTATTCCAGAGCCCTCTGAAACAGTCCCATTCACATACCCCATGGAATAAGAATTGGATATCAAATAATAGTTTATGCCTACCAGCCCGCCGACACGTAGGTTTCCTGTGATTGCACCTGCAGCATGGCAGTTGCTGACAGTTCCGCGATTATCACCCACTACTCCGCCGACATTCTGGTTTCCCGTGACATTGTGGTTCGTCGTGCCAACATTACTCACCACAGCCCCTGTGCCTATGTATCCGAACAGGGCGACACTATTTTTGGTTGGGCGATTGATGTACAACCCGTTGACGACGTGGTTGAGCCCGTCAAACGAGCCGGTGAATGACGGAGAAAAGTCCCCCACCGGCATGAAACCTGCGCCCAGGCCGATGCTGGTCCCCCACATGTGCGCGGGTTCGATGATGTCGGAGAGGTCGATGTCGCACCCCAGAACGTAATCCGCGCCCAGATTCATCTGCATCATCTGCAGTTGGTGGCTGTTGCGTATCTCCCGGCCCCATTCCATGCGGAGGAACGGCCTGGTCTGAGTGTCAACCATCCACCAGGTATTGGAGAAATCCCAGCCAGTGAATGTGCTTTGCGTCATCATTGCAGAAGTCACGCGGCCGGTGCCGCCGGCGCTGGTTCCCCGGCCAGAGGTCTGCGTGTCCCAGAAGCTGTTGGTGACTGTGCCGGAATTGCTGCCGACCAGGCCGCCCAGGTTGGTGGCGCCGTTCACAAAACCGGAGCTGTAAGAATTCGACAGGGTTCCGCCGGTTATGGTTCCGATCAATCCGCCGGCCGTGTCAGTCGCATACACATCCCCGACCGCGTAGCAGTTGGCGATGTTCGCGGTCATGACGCCCGCAATGCCGCCGGCAGCAAAATTCGCGGAGTTTATAGTTCCGGAGCTGTAGGATTCGCTGAGCGGACCATTGTTGTATCCGACAATTCCGCCGGCATTGTTCGTCGAAGTGGTTACATCTGCCAAATTGGTGCATCTGGTAATTGTGCCGACCTCGTTCCAACCCACGATGCCGCCTGTATTACTGTTGCCCATCACCGTTCCGCTCACGGTCACGCCCCTCACCAGGCCATAGTTGTAGCCGACAAGCCCGCCCACGACGGCCCGGCCCTCAACATAGGCATTCTCCAGCGTCAGATTATACACCTTTCCTGTTGCTCCGACATATCCAAAAAGGCCGAAATAATCTGTGGTCGGCCTTTTTATGTAGATATTGCTGAGTTTGTAACCGGAGCCCTCCAGAGTCCCTATGAACCTTGTTGCGGATGTCCCGACGGGCAGGAACCCCGCCCCCGAAACAGTACTTGTCCCCCACATCTGCGCCGGGTTTGTGATGTCGGAGAGGTCTATGTCGCAGGCCAGTTTGTAAATGGCCCCGAAGTTCATGGCCATCAACTGCAGCTGGTGGCTGTTCCTTATGGTGGCGTTCCATTCCACTTTGAGGAATGGCCTGGTGTTGCCGGGATTCATCCACCAGGCGGTGGAGAAGTCCCAGCCGACAAATGTGGTTTGACTCATCATCTCGAGAGTGGTCCTGCCCTCCACCTGGCCTGCGCCCATCCCTGCCGAAGCGGATTGCTGGCTGGTCTCGGTGTCCCAGTAATTGCCAGTCATCAGGTATCCGGCCCCTAAGAGACCTGCAAAACCTTTGTCCCCTGCGGCCCATATCATTCCGGGAGATTCGTACACGGCGCCGGTCGAATAGCTGTTGAATATCTTGCCAGCATTATTATATCCCACGAAGCCGCCGAAAGAAGCTTGAGTTCCTGAACTGCGCGTGACATTGCCTGTCGCATACGAGTTTGTCACTGAGCCTTGGTACAGTGTTCCCACAAGGCCGCCAGCGCCATAGTTGCTTGATATAACATTGGCCGAAGAGGACGAATTCGATATCACAGGGCCCGAATTAACGGAATATCCAACAAGCCCGCCGACCTGACCTATTCCCTGTACATCACCCGCAACATGGCAATTCTTTATTGGGGAAGTGCCTGATAAATATCCTACGAGCCCGCCTATGTTTTGGCCGGTCCCTGTTCCGGTTACGGTCCCCTTGACATACACATTGTCCAGCGAGGTGGAAGCTGCCTGCCCCACCGCACCACCCATCTGGCTGTCCCCGGAGATTGTGCCGGTGAAACTGGAATGTGACACAACCCCGGATGTTTGAATGTATCCAACGAATCCGCCCCCAGAGCTGGCAGTGACCTTGCCCTCCACCTGGCAATTTGACACCGTAAAATAGCTACCGTATCCGAAGAAGCTTCCAACATGCGCCCGCCCGGTAATGTTGCTGCCGACCAGCTTCAGATTATCGATCCTGGGAAATGAAGGTGATAATGTGGCATATCCGAACAGTCCCACATCGTCGGTGATTGGACGATATATGTGAAGTCCGGTTATGGTATGGTTGCGGCCGTCCAGGCTGCCCCCGAACCTGTTCGCGTTCGTTCCTACCGGTACGAATCCCGCGCCGCCGTTCCAGTTCTTTGTTTCGGAAGCGTCTATGTCATTGCCGAGGGCATAATACGCGTTCAGGCTATTTTGCATGGCCTGCAATCCCGTGACATTGCGGATGATGTAGGGGGAGCCCACAGTTCCGGAGCCGAAGGTCTGAAGCCAGCCGCCCTGCAGCACCCATGGGTAATTGTCCTGCGCAGCAGGCGCGAACCCCGCTATTGTCTTGGGGCTGTCCACTATGCCGTCCACATTGGCATCCGGGCCGGTCCAGTCGCTCCAGTGATTGCCGCCGACAGGCAATGCCTGATACC
>JAWOHM010000166.1:0-7307 GCA_046485165.1 Thermoplasmata archaeon | reverse complement strand
GGCTGGAAGGATAACCTTGAAAAAGGCAACCGAACCCTTCCTGCTGGCCCATCACCCTTCCTGTAAGTATTTTGAGCATCACACTATTGTTGTCAGAGGCAGAAGGCTCTGCATGGGCTGCTTCGTCATGTACCCGGTAGCCGCAATGAGCCTGGCAGTATTGTGGATTCTAAACATCATTGCGCCGCTGGACAGCCTGTTCCTCCTGATGATGGCCGTTGTCCTTTTCGGCATCAATGGGGTGAGGAAACTCCTGTTCAAGGACAACTTCAGGAAAGCGATACATATCATATTCCGGGCTGAACTGGGGGTGACCCTGGCACTGGCTATTATGTCAATCGCACTCGCCCGGGGAAATGAGCGGCTTTTCATAGCCATATTTGTTCTGGCTGTCGCAATCGTGTACAATGCTTACAATGGAAAGAGAAACCTGGCAGTGTGCAAAACATGCCCTCAGCACCATCTTTTCCCGAGATGTGAGGGGCTCATAGAAAATTACAAACAAAATTAGCTGCGGCAATTATAAATAAACCCATTCATTTATCCGGCTGGAATTGAGGAAAACCCCAATAGGATGTGAAGAACATGGCAAAAACATTCACCGGCAGCCTGCTGATATTGATCCTTCTGATTATATTATGCTGGCCAGCCGCGATAGTCTACTTCATTATAAAATATGAAGAGCAACCGCCACAATATTACCAGCCGCCGCCTCCGGGATACGGGGCTCCGCCACCGGGATATGGGGCGCCACCGCCACAGCAGAGGCTCTGCCTCGGATGCGGACAGCAGATACCACAGAACTTCAACAACTGCCCTCACTGCGGAAGGGCTGTCGGACAAGCAGCCCCCCAGCAGCATGGCGGCACCAGGATGTGCCTGGGCTGCGGACAGCAGATAGATGCAAGCTACAAGGTCTGCCCGCACTGCGGAAGGCAAGCGTGATTCATCAGATTTGAATGCGGGGGCCATGCGCCCCTGCAACCCTTACAATTTTCAATTTTTTCTGCCCAGCGCCAGCACCGCGGCCGCGAACGCGCCGTCCATTGCCAGCTCCGGCTCTGGGGAGCAGCCGATTATGAGGACATCGTCGTCGGCAAGCTCGAAATCCTGCATGAGCACCCGCGCAGCCCTGGAATCAGATTTTGCCACATCGAAGCCATCCGAGAACTGCAGCTTTCCCCTGCTGAACACCAGGGTGGTTGCTCCCGAAGCGCCCGCTTTCATGGCCTCGTCCCGCTGCTCGATGCCCTTGGAGACGTTGCCAGCCATGTTCCGGAGGCGTATGGCGAAGTCCACCTCGCCCACCGTGATGCTGCCGGCATGGACCTCCTTGGCTTTGAGGCCGATATCGTCCAGGAGTTCGGCGCCGGCTGCGGATAATGAAATTCCCTGCCTGGTCGTGGAAACCCAGAAGCGTTCCTCAAGGTAGGAGAGCAGCTTCCTGACACTGCCCTCCCCGATGCCCAGGCGCTCGGCAAGGTCCTTTCGGCCGATAGGCTGCATCTGCTGAATGTGCCATAACGCTTTCAGTATGTGAAATGACTGGAATAGGGGGGCGCCCCCCCGGTTTGCCAGTTCCACCTCGAACATGCTCATCAGAAAGTTGCGACCTTTCCGTTGACTATTAGGTTTGTGATATCCGAGATGTTCTCGAGACTGTTGTCAACGATGCTGGTGATGTCCTTCTTGACCTTGTCCATCTTGACACCGTCCGCCAGTATTACCTGGACGCTGGCTGTCTGGGGCTTGTCTATGGGCGCGCCTATCTGGGAAAGCAGTCGCACGTGAACCTCCAGGACATTGCCCTTCATCTCGCTGTAAATGTCATTGGCAATCTTGTTGGACAGGATGTTGTACATCTTGCCGACATGCGTCACGGGATTCTTTCCGGCGGTGGCTTCCATGCTCATGGGCCTGTACGGGGTTATGAGGCCATTTGCCCGGTTTCCCCTGCCCACTGAGCCGTCGTCGCCGTTCTCCATGGATAGACCAGTAACGGTTAGGTAATAGATGCCCTTCTTGTAATCATCGGCAGTATTGACGTCCACTGAGACATCCCTGTCAGTGAAGTTCATGGCACGGTCCTGGGATATGTCCCCCAGTTCCTTGATGACGTTCTTGTAATGGTCCTTGTCGGGAATCTCGGAACTCACCATTGCGGCGGCTATGGTCAGGCGTATCTTGTCCTTCATCCTGCAGGCCATGACCTTGACGTCCTCTCCGACCTCCGGCATGCTCTTCTTCAGCCGGCCGTTGATGAACTGCTCGGTCTCCAGGACTATCTTCTCTGTCTCGCTCAGCGGGCCGAATCCCACGCCGAACGATGTGTCATTGGAAAGCAGCATCCCGGTCTCGTAAACCCCTCTCAGATCCACTGAACCCTGGCCGATGCGGCATTCCATGGTGACATCGGTATCTACGTCCAGATGGGAGCAGTGCTTCTTCAGGTAATCGCGGGCGGCTTTTATTGCCACAGCCCTGTAAGGCAACCTCTCTCCGTCCACCTCGGTGGTGGCCCTTCCGACCAGTATTATCTGGGCCGGTTCCAGGACCACGCCCGCGCCGAACTTGGGGGCTGACTGCCCGCCGACTATCTGACACTCGTCCGTGTTGTGGTGAAGTATCCTGCCGTACTTGGACAGGTACATCTTGCACAATGCCTTCGAAACGGATTCTGATAGCCCATCAGCAATGCTATCGGGGTGACCGATGCCCTTCCTCTCGACTATCTCCACGTCCTGCTTCTCTATATACATCGAACTCAGCGGTTCAACAACTATGTTCCTTGCCATTCATTCAACTCCGGTATATTTGATTGAAGGTCTGCATCACCGGAATGGATAAAACCTTTTCCCCGGTAATCTCATCGTTTGCAGAATGGTGATTACCGGCCATACGCATTGGGAGTTATTGTTTGTATAATGACTACCCAGGGCGAATGCTTCTAATTGATTAGATATGTTTTCGCATTCACCAATTGTTATCTTATTGTTTGTTTTAAGGTGCTGGATTTAGGTATCTAATGTTTCCGCACCTTTGTCGAATGCTATGTTGTATTTTGCCATAGCCGCATTCGACTGCCGTGAATTCAAGATTGTTCGGGATTCGCGATGACTGGCTCTGTCATTCGCCGCCCAAGAAATATTGCTGTTAATAGATAAGTATATATACTTCATTAACTACTATTGGTTTCAGAAAGCTCAAAAAATCAACTTTCAAGATTGCATCAATATGACTATCATGTGAATCATGTATGCCCCGGGAAGATGGGCAGTATCCGCGGGTTGTTATACCCAGCAGATGAAAGCTGGCTGTGAAGCAGCAGTCTAGAACATGTGAGTTGGTTGAAAGGGCTTTGATGGATAAGAATCCAAACAACCGATGAGGTGAGAATATGAATCTAGACCCAAACACTACAAAGTACTTGATTAAGGCTAATATCAGCGCAGACGGCGTCGTCGAGAAACCCGACGTCGTGGGCGCGATCTTCGGGCAGACAGAGGGTCTGCTCGGCGATGAACTCGACCTGAGAGACCTCCAGAAGGGGGGCAGGATAGGCAGGATAGAGGTGGACGTGAACTCCAGCAAGGGAAAGTCAGAGGGCATTGTGGAAATACCCTCCGGCCTGGACCAGGTGGAGACCGCCATACTTGCTTCCGCCCTGGAAACGATCGACCGCGTGGGTCCTTGCAAGGCCAGTGTGAAGATACTCGGCATCGAGGATGTCAGGGTGAAGAAGAGGGACACCATTATTGAGAGGGCAAAAGAGCTGCTCTCCGACATGCTGGAGGACTCAAAGAGCGTCAGCAGCAACCTTGCCGAATCCGTGAAGGAAGCGGTGCAGGTCCAGGAAATACTGACCTTCGGCCCGGAGCATCTGCCTGCCGGCCCGAATGTGGCCAATTCCGATGCAATAATCGTGTGCGAGGGGCGGAACGATGTGCTGAACCTCCTCAAGGCGGGAATCAAGAACGCCATTGCCGTGGAAGGGACCAATATCCCGAACTCGGTCAAGGAGCTCTCCAAGCAGAAAACCGTGACTGTTTTCGTTGACGGGGACAGGGGCGGCGAACTGGTTCTCAGGGAATTGCTGCAGACCGCCGAGGTGGATTTCATTGCCCGCGCACCGGCCGGAAAGGAGGTCGAGGAGCTCACGAGCAAACAGATAATGAAGGCTCTCAGGCACAAGGTGATGGCAGAGCAGGCGCATGAGATACTGGGCCAATTCAACAATGAGGGCAGCAGCCAGCCCAATCAACAGAGCCAGAGGAACGATTTCAAAGGCAGGAAGGACAATCAACAGCAACAGCAGAAAGGCCAGCAGCAGCAGCAGAAGCAGATGATGAAACGGCCAGAGCGCCAGGAAGAACCTGTCCAGCAGAGGCCGCCCGCACCCAAGAAAGAGGAGCCGAAGCTATCGGACGAGCAGAAAATGTACAGAGACATGTTCAAAGAAGTGGTCGGCGCCTCAAAGGCAAGGCTCATATCGGAAGCGAATGCGGTGATCGCCGAAATGGCGGTCAAGGACCTGGCTGAGGCTTTGAAGGGGCAGGAAGGCTCCCAGGGCATCAAGGCCGTCGTCTTCGACGGGATAATCACCCAGAGATTGCTGGACATATCCAATGACATGGGAATCGGCACGCTTGTGGCCACGAAAATGGGAAAGGTATCCAAGTTCCCCGAGGGGCTCTCCGTGCTGACCAAGGAAGATTTCGAATGAAACATTGGTGGTAATCATAGACGATTCGGAAGCACAATCTGAAGGAAAACCCTTCCTCGATGCGGAAAAGGGATTCGACCTCGAAGACATAGAGACAACGGCCGACATCATCATCCCATCTGACCCGCTGAAGAGGGTCATCGGCCAGGATGAGGCAGTCGAGCTTGCTTCCACTGCCGCGACCCAGCACAGGCACATATTGATCGTGGGGCCGCCGGGGACCGGCAAATCCATGATAGCGCAGGCACTGGCGCTGCACCTGCCGCCGCCTTCTGAAGAGATCAGGGTGGTGCACAATCCCCAGAACCCGGAGAGGCCAGTCGTGGAGGTGCTGGACAGGGAGGAGGTCATCAGGGAGGCTGAGAAACATGAATCCGCGGAAGGCGAGTTGATAGACCCTAAAGCGGTCCCGGTGAACGTCGCGGAGCGCCTTGGCTACAAATGCATGAACTGCGGCACATATTCCAATCCGAAGGAGAGGTTGTGCCCGAAGTGCGCGAAGCCGAAGAGCGCACAGATGGGAAATGCTGCCAACAATCCGTTCGGCGACCTGCTGGGCGGCCTTGTCGAGGTGACACTGGGGCAGCTGAGTGAAAAGGACAGGGTCACGACAACCAGGAAGCGCTACGGAAAAGAGGAGGTCGTGGTCTATGAAAGGGCCGGCGAGATGATCATGGTGCTTGACCAGAAGACCCTGGAGAAGCGCCGAGAGATGGAGAAGATAAGCCCGTCCAAGGTCCTTGTGCCCCTGGAAAGAAAGACGTTCGTGCTTTCGACAGGGGCCAGCCAAACAGAGTTGCTGGGCGACGTTCGCCATGACCCGTACGGCTCGCATCCCGCACTTGGGACGCCGCCCTACGAACGGGTGGTCGCCGGAACCATACATGAAGCGCATCAGGGCGTTCTTTTCATTGACGAGCTTCCGCACCTGGGCTATTACCAGAGATTCATACTCACGGCCATGCAGGAGCGCAGGTTTCCCATATCCGGAAGAAACCCCCAGAGCGCTGGGGCCAGCGTTCGGGTGGACAATGTGCCGTGCAACTTCATCTTCGTGGGGGCGTGCAACATCCAGGACATGGAACATGTGCTGTCGCCCCTCAGGTCGAGGATAATCGGTTCGGGATACGAGGTCCTGGTCGAGGTGACCATGCCGGACAATGACCTCAACAGGTCCAGGCTCGCGCAGTTCATGGCCCAGGAGATCATGTTCGACAGCCGGATACCGCACGCCACCATGGAGACGGTCAAAGCGTTGGTCGAGGAGGCGCGCCGAAGAGCGTCCAGGATGGACAAGGCAGAGAACGCGCTCACGCTCCGATTGAGGGAGCTGGGCGGGCTCATACGCACCTCCGGGGACATAGCCAGTATCAAGAAATCCGAATTCATACTCCCCGAGCATCTGGAAGCGGCAATGAAGCGCAGCAAGACCATCGAGGAGCAGATTAAGGAGAAGTACGGGTCATACCAGCGCGGCGTGGCAAGCGACATGACCGGCGCCCAGAAGGCCTCAAGCCCCTACCACTACTGGAACCAGGAATTCTACGACGACAAAAGAGGGTACGAGTAGATGCTATTTTTTGATTGATGATTTATTAATCTGGTAATTTCCAATTTGATAATTGACGGACGGCATTTTGCCAGCAACAATTAATAAATCGCAAATTAACAAATTTACAAGCTACAATTACCAAATCTAAAATTTTCAGAACATCATTGGAAAATGGAGGGGGGTACCGGACCCCCCATTGCAATAAACCAATGAAATCCTTCAAAAGTCCAATTCTCAGTATCTGTCCCTTCGCGGTGGCCTGTGCTTCTGGTAGCAGTCCCTGCAATAAATGGGCCTTCCTTCCGAGGGCTTGAACGGAACCTCGCATTCCTGCTTGCAGTCCGAGCAAGTCGCCTTGAACATTTCCCTGTCGCCGCCTCTGTTCCTGTCTCTGTCGTACATTATTACTTATCTCCTTTGGTCCACAAATCATGGTAGGCCACAACGTATGGACAAATTAGAAAGTGTGTTAAAATATTTAATACTTTCTCAGGAATTAACAAAAATGACAAAATGAAAATGGGGGGCTTTCGCCCCATTTTTCGTTGCGGGAAGATAGGCCTATCCAAAGAATGGAACCAGCGAGTCGAGCGGTGAATACAGTTTCACAAACATCAACACGACGAATCCGATTCCGAAAACCAGTATCATCCAGTTCCTTGTCTTCTCGGGCAGGTCCTCGCGGTATATCCCGGCCACCAGTATCAGGGTCAGCAGTATTACTATCCCGGCGTCGACAGCCACCGTTCCCAGGAATTGTATGACCTCTATGGCATCGCCGGAATCCACAAGGCCCGACGATACCAGGTTCAGAAGCAGGAAGCCGATGAGCATCATGCCGGCGCACAAAATGAGGGCTCCCCAACGCTAAAGGTCGGTTCTGCGGAACCTATAACAGAAACACAGCGAGTGTTTATTTGACGTGTTTCTGTCGTGGGGTATCCCTTCAGGTGTCATCTTTTTTGAAATTGTCGGAGAATGGCAATCGAAAAAGATGTGTCCAATTTTGACATTGAATATATATGTTTTGTC
>JAWOHM010000121.1:0-5854 GCA_046485165.1 Thermoplasmata archaeon | reverse complement strand
GCTCCGCGCAATCAAGAACAAGAAGATATGCGATGTTCGCGGAAAGGGCCTGCTCATCGCCATCCAGCTCACGCCGGAAGCCGGCCCTGCAAGACAGTACACCGAGAAGCTCAAGGAGAACGGCCTGCTGGCAAAGGAAACACATCAGACAACCATCAGGTTCGCTCCGCCGCTGGTCATCACCAAGAAGGAGATTGACAGGGCGGTCAGGATTATCAAGAGGGTGCTGAAATAATTTAATTTCACAACGCTCGATAATAACTAATTACACAAATTCTATCGCGCAATACTTTTTAATACTATATATACCATATTATACCGAGGTGCGCGAGTTGCATTAGGCGGATGCGGTGCGCCGTCGTTCCATGCTTCTTTTGCGTGTCCCAGAGGAGCGGTTGAAAATGCATAATAAAAATGGCATAAGTGTGGGATTGACATTATTGGTTGCAGGCATCATGTTGATGGCAATGCCCATGCCTTTTTGGGGCAGTTCCATCCAGATTGCCGAAGCCGAAAACCATCAACTAATGTCTCAGGTTGTCGGGGATGAGCTTGTCCTGGGCAACCATGTATTTGCCATCCACGGTGACCTGGATGACAGGGCATTGTACATTGATGATAAGCGAATGTCATTGGAAGACGTGGTTCCATCGCGCGTGTCCGGCCTCGAGGTTGGCGGCACGATGCACTTGGTCGTGGGCGATGCCGCTTACCGCACATTCCTATCCCACTATTTTGTCAGTGAAGACGATGGGGGGACATGGAAGAAGATTGAATCGTTCTGGGGATTTTTATGCCCTCACATCACTCTATTCGAAGGAAACATAATAATTCAGTTTGAGCGCAGCATGGAAAAAGAATCCAGCAATACTTTCATGCAAATCGGCGGGGAATTCCAAGAGATAAAGCCAGACCTTACACTATCGTTTGCGGACATCCTGGATTACAGGACGACCGATGAATACAAGGCTTATGATGCCGCTATGAAGAAAGAGGTTACAGGCATACCAGCATCCCGCGGTGCACCGGGAAGATACGAAACCAAGGAATGGGCTTACATCTATTTCTGCAATGGGGAGGCATCGGATATAGAATCACTTTTGGAGGCTGATGCAAATGAGATGGTGGCCGGCGGTTCCAGCGCCAATCACTGGGCTATTTGTTTGTTCGATGATGATACAGGACCGGCCGAGGTGAGGGTTCCCGTTGTGGGCGGCGGCAGTTACACTTCCTACACAATGGCAGAGGTTGGCCTGCCCACCGAGCCTGACCTCAACGCCCCCTCCACATTCATAACTTTCCTTAACTGGTGCTTTGCTAATTATCCGGGCAACAAGGTGGTATGGGATAACGGCGGCCATGGCGGTGGCACCAGTGGTGCTATGTTCGATGAAACCCCTTCCTCTGACTCCCTAGACCTGGTAGAGATTACCACAGTTGCCGATGCCCTCATGACCACATTGGGGAGGCCAATTAATATCACATCATGGGACCTATGCATAATGATGACACAAGAGTGGCTTTACGGCTACAAGCCCATCACGGATTACACGGTTTGTTCGATGGCCAACATCGCCGGAGCCGGCTACAACTACGATAACCTGATGAACTATATCGCCGGTAATCCGACGGTATTGGAGATGGCAACCGAGATAGCTGCGGATTACTGGGCTGGTGAAAGTGCCACCATCAGCACGGTGGACATGAACAACTGGGACTACACTTTCTGGCCGACATTCAACGAGCTCTCCCAGGAATGCACCCACGGCAGCTACATCTCACAGATTAATACTGCCTGGAACAATGCATACAATCCCAGTTCGCCCAACCATGATGTTTGGGAGTGGATGGCCAACATGAATTCCGGAATCTCGGACCCGACAATCCAGGCCCTGTCCAGTCAGGCAAGGGATGAAGTTTGGACAGCGAACTATCCAAGTGGACTGGATGATGTTGTAATGGTAGAATACGATTCCAGCGCAAGGCACCACGGGATTGGTGACGAGACTGCCACCAACGCAGCCTGGATGATAGACATTGAGACCATGAGGGACGAGATGCTTTCTGACTCTGGCGTGTCAAATATCATACCCACGTGCACGGTCACCGACCCCACCGAGGCCGGTGATATACAAATGGACGGCATCTACACCATCCAGGGAACTGCTTCTGATTCAGACGGCTCGATTTCCAGAGTGGAGGTCAAGATAAACAGGGAATGGTGGCAGGTGGCCACAGAAACCAACTCCTGGTCATTCTCCTGGGATGTGGGTTCCGATGTGGCATACTACGGCCTCGGCCCATGCAAAATATGGGCCAGGTCATTCGACGGCACCGATTACAGCAACTATCAGTGCATTAATGTGAACATCATCGAGAGCTATGGCTCCGAGGGAGTTATAGAATTGGACAGCGCGATTTACCCCATGGAGGACACAATGACCGTGACAGTCAAGGATGGAGACCTCACAGCGCCCAGCATAGTGGTTGACGTGGAAAGCACCAGCGAGCCGGGCGGGGAATCCGTTACCCTGTACGCGACAGCCACAGAGGGCAGGTACGACGGAACCATTGACATTTCGGTTACGAATTCAGCAGGTGTCCTTTTGGTGGCTGACGGAGACACGATAACCGCAACCTACGTGGATGCGGATTACGGAGGAACTGGCTCACAGGCGGTCTATGACACTGCCACTGTGGACGGCCAGGTAGCCGCTCCATCCGGGCTTGCAGTGGAATGGTATGGGGAAACAGCACTCACGATTATTGATGAGGACTTTTCCACAAACCCCGGTTGGTCCATCACCCACGTTTCAGGAACAGCATGGACCTGGGACTCCGTGGACCAGAGAATGGAGCACAGCTTTGGATACCCGAATGCAGGCTACCTTGACAGCCCAGAATTGGACTGCAGCGCCGGAACTGATACAACATTGGAGTTCTGGCACTATTGGAGAGCAAATTATTTGAGCAATGTTCAGGACGGTTATGTCCGCGGAAGCATTGATGGTGGCTCTTCCTGGCCCTATCTAATTGACGAATTCCACCTCAATGACCCTTCAACTGAGACTTCGATTAAAACTTATCCAATATCATGGGCAGATGGTGAAAGCCAGGTGATGATTAGATTCGACATTTACAACGATGATAACTATTATTGGCAAATTGACGATTTCCTTGTCACGGCGACAGGCGCAGGCACCACTGTCGACAACAAACTGGACTGGACCCTTTCCTCTGATGACGGCAGCGGCCAGAACGATGTCATCCAATACAACATCTACCGGGCCAGCAGCGATGCCGGCCCCTGGGTCACGCCCATGGACACTGTTCCCCCGGGAACCATCACTTATGTGGACCCGGGAGTGGGCGAGTTCGACGGCACAAACTGGTGGTACGTTGTCAGGGCAGTGGACGCAGTGGGCAACGAGGACACGAACACGAATGCAATCCCCGAAGTGCCGACATCCAACATAGCTCCCAGCGCGCCCAACACACCCACGCCCTCCAACGGTGCAATCAGCGTCTCCGTGAACCCGACCCTCAGCGTGCGCGCGGCTGACCCCAACGGCGACCCGCTCACTGTGCGCTTCTACAATGCGGCCGGGCCGACCTTGATAGGCACGAACTATAACGTGGTCAGTGGCACATTCACGGACATGCCCTGGCCAGGCCTTGACCCGACAACCACGTACAGCTGGTACGCAACCGCCGATGACGGCGAGTTCGTGACGCAATCCTCCACCTGGAGCTTCACGACCATCGACATGACGCCTCCGGGGCCGCCGACCAATCTCATGGTCGAATGGACCGGGACCAGCAGCGCGACCCTGATAAACGAGGACTTCTCAGATGCCACATTCCCGCCGACAGGCTGGGCTGAGCTCGACCCGACGAATGACTGGAACCAGGTTTCGAGTGCAGAGGCGGGCGGTGTTTCCCCTGAGGCCGTATTCACGTGGTACAGTGGCACTGACATCTGGCGGCTGTACGCAGGCCCTATGGACACAACGGGCATGTCTGACCTCGACCTTTCCTGGAACAACTTCTATGACGATTATGGTATTGGTGTAACCGTGAAGGTCCAGACGAGCTCGGACGGGACGATATGGCACGACACGGGTTGGGCCATAACATCCGGCAGCGGCGATGTCGGCCCTGCGCTCGAGACCCTGGCCGTGAATACAGCTGATGTCGGCTCAGGCACGTTCTATCTCGGTTTCACCGTGGACGGCAATGCGTTTCAACTGGACGACTGGCACATAGATGACGTTCTTCTGACATACACCGGCGGCGCCACCACTGACGACAACCTGCTCACCTGGACCCTCTCCCCGGACGACGGCGCGGGCGCAGACGATGTCTCGCATTACAACATCTACCGCGCGGACAACTCCGGCGGGCCTTGGACCACGGTATATGACACGGTCCCCGCGGGAACATCAACTTACACCGACCCTGGCGCCGGTGAGTTCGACGGCACCACTTGGTGGTACGTGGTTCGCGCAGAGGACATCTGGGGCAACGAGGACTCGAATATCATAGCGGTGCCCGAGGTGGGCACGCCCCCGGTTCCTTATAACATCAACCTTGTCGGAAGGCCATCGGTCGGCTGGGTCTTTATATCGTTCCCGATAGGAATCAGCGGTGACATCCAGACGATACTGGACGATGCCCAGACCACATGGAACGTGGCCAAGGGCTGGGACAATGTCAATAAGAAATGGCTCACGTACAGGTCCGGCTATCCGGCCACGCTTACCACTATAAATAACCAGATGGGCGTGTGGCTGCATCTAACAGCCAACGGCGGCGACCAGCTCTTGACCACGGCCGTTGCCGGAAGCTATCCGGCTAGCACTGTTGACATAAACCTCTACGCCGGCTGGAACCTTGTGGGTTACCCGTCTGCGGCCGGCAGCACCGCAACGGCGTCACTGCCGGCCGAGGCAGATATAGTTGCTTACTACAACCCAGCTGCGCCGGGATTCATAACCGACGATCCGGAGCCATTCAGCACAGCCATGTCCCACGGCAACGCCTACTGGGTGCACGTCACCGGCGACTGCACGTGGGCGGTGCAGCCGTAATAGTTGAATGCAATTCCCACCAAACAATAGCAGTGCATTCGACCAAGGTGCAGGAACAAATGGTAGCTAAATCCAGCACCTTAAAACAAGCGATAAGGAAGCAATTGGTGAATGCGAAAACTGAATCCAATCAATAAAGAGCATTCGCCCTGGGTAGTCAATATGCAAACAATGATTCCCAAAGCGCTGGCCGGTAATCGGCAATCTGCAAGCAATGAGATTACCGGGGTACTGGGTGCATGTCACCGGCGACTGCACATGGCATGTTAGCCCCTAACGGAAGCGCAATCACAAAATATATACTCACATACTGCCATTCCTCCATGGTGCTAGAATGAACGCTAAAAAGATTGATGAGGGTGAGCCAGGGCCTGCAAGGGGAACAGAATCGCTGGAGAATTTCGTGGGCAGCTACCTGAATGCCTATAGGGAGTACATCTCCGGAAAGGATATGGACGAGATACACACGCCGCAGTTCTTCAAGGCATATCCTTTCACGGCCGAGATATTCGCGCTTTCCAACGGCGCGGTTTGCGTCATGTTCAAGAAGGGCAGCCGCTCCAAGTTCTCAGTTGTGGATGGCGATTTCGAGGACGTGATGTCCAGGCTGAAGGCTCAGAGCCTCGATTTCATGCTGGTGTTCCCGCCGTTCACAGATTTCACGGGCGACGAGGCCGGAAGGCTGGCGCGAATGGACGCTGACAGGGACCTGAAATCATCCCGGCGCCTTGAGATGCTGACAGCAGCGGAAACCCATATATCCG
>JAWOHM010000076.1:0-31663 GCA_046485165.1 Thermoplasmata archaeon | reverse complement strand
GCTGTACGCCGCCGGTATTATCTCGTCCACGGATATGTACACCATTATGCCGGCCACGAAGGCCAGGGACATGGACAAAAGCTCATCGCTGAGGAACGGCATCAGGACCAGATATGCCACAGCCGCGCCCATGGGCTCCGCAATCCCGGATATGAACGAGTACTTGAACGCGGTGGCCCTGGAGCCGGTTGCGTAATAAATCGGCACCGAGACAGATATCCCCTCAGGTATGTTGTGGAGCGCAATGGCGATGGCTATTACGATGCCTAGGTTCGCGTCCGTCAGCGCGCTGGCGAAGGTGGCTATTCCCTCCGGGAAGTTGTGTATGGTTATGGCCAGGGCTATGAACATCCCTGTCCTCATGGGCGCCGTGACCTTGCGCCTATTTCTGGCATTGCCGTGGCGGTCCTTCTCCACCCTCTGGAAATGATGCGGATTGTCCGCTTCCGGTATCGCCAGGTCTATCAGGGCGATGAACGCTATGCCGATGAAGAATGCCAGTATGGCTTTTGCCTCCCCGACGCTCTCCACCGCATGGGGAAACAGTTCCACGAAGGATATGTACAGCATCACGCCGCCAGAGAATCCCAGGGAGAAAGCAAGGAAGTACTTGCCCGGATTCTTTATTACAAAAGCCAGGGCCGCGCCCAGTGTTGTCGAGAGGCCCGCGAGGAGCGTCAGCAGGAATGCGAAAGCGACATCCGACATTCTCACACCCCTATCAATATCAATCTCATCACTCCCCCGACCAGGAATGCCATGGTGAACATCATCGCAATGGATTTCAAGAGGTCCTTTACACCCAGTTCCTTTAACAGAACCACGAAGGTCGCCATGCAGGGGAAGTACATTGCGAGCATTGTCACTGCAATCACCAATTGCATGGGGCCCATTATGGCGCCGAGGGACAATATCATCCCAACTGCTAGGTCCTTCCTGAGGAATCCTATGACCAGCGCGGGCGCCACTGCAGCCGGAATGCCTAGCCAGCCCTCCATCAGCGGGGAAAGGCCCTTGCCCAGCAGGTCGAAGAATCCCACCGTGTAAAGTATGTTTATGAGGAACACGCCCACTATCATCCAAGGGACCGCCTCTTTCAGGAACATCTGGATGCGCATCCATGTTTTCTTCAGCGTAGTTGTTAGGGCAGGCCTGCGGTACGGAGGAATCTCGAGGAATATCTCGGGGCTCTCCCCCTTCGTTATCCTGTTCAGGATTAGCCCGGTGATTATGTAGACCATGAAAAGCGTCAGGAAGACTATGAAGATGTAACCGATACCGTGGGGCCCAAGCACGCCGAATATCATTGCTGTCTGGGCCATGCAAGGCACGCATATGGACAGCAGCGTTGCGGCTATGAACCTCTGCTTCTTCGTCTCTAGGTTCCTGGTGGCCAGGACGCCGGGGACATTGCAGCCCATGCCAAGGAACAGCGGCACGATACCGTAGCCGTGCATCCCCAGCCTGTGGAATATGTTGTCGGAAAGGGTGGATAATCTGGGCAGGTATCCGGAATCCTCCAGGAGTGCCAGCATGAAGTAGAATGCTATGATGTAGGGCAGCACCATCCCGAAAGGGACGAAAAGCCCCGTGGTGAGCATTCCCAGGGATTCGACGTAATCTATCTCTCCGTCAATGAGCTTTCCTATCAGCAGGTCATGGACCCAGCCGGAGCCGCCCAGCCAGTCGCTGACGTCCATGGCCAGCGGCCTGAACAGTTCGAACAGAGGCTCGGTGATGTAGGCTATGACGCCCTCACCTATGAATCTCACAACCCAGAAAGCAAGCAGTATGATGAATATCGCGATGGGTATGCCTGTGAGCGGGCGTATGGTGATGTCCTCCAGCCTGTCCCTGAAAGTATGGTGCTTGGGTGTTATTGTCTGAACCTTCTTGACAATGGACCCCACGTTTATCCATCTAGCCTCATCAATTGTGGATTCGAAATTCTCCGGGGATTTTGCTTCCCCCAGCCTGTCCACCAGCTCCTTGATGCCCTCTCCCGTGAGTGCCACTGTGGGAATGACAGGCACGCCCAGAAGTTCCTCCAGCTTTTCCCTGTCTATCTCTATGCCCTGGTGCTTTGCCTCATCCCAGAGGTTCAGGGCTACTATCACCGGCTTTCCCGCCTCCAGTATCTCATGGGTGAGGAACAGGTTCCTTTCCAGGTTGGTGGCATCCACCACGTTTATGACAATGTCGGCCTGCTCCAACATCTCCACTGCAACCTCTTCCGCCTTGTTTGTGGGCTGAAGTGAGTATGTCCCGGGCGCATCTATAATATCATATTTTCCCTTGCCAACATTGACATGGCCATGGCAGAAATCCACAGTCGTCCCAGCGTAGTTGGAGGTGATGACCTGGGCGCCTGTGAGCCTTGAAAAGACCACGCTCTTTCCCACATTCGGATTCCCCATTAGCACGAGATTTTTATGCACCGGGTCCAGGATATCATCGAGTGTCTTTTTTGGAGTTACGCCATCTGCCTTCTCAGACATCCACGTATATCCTCCTTGCCATGCCCCTGCCTATGGTGGTGCTTCTTCCGTCCACCTCTATCACTATAGGGCCGCCAAAATACTGCTTGGTCACTATCTTCACGGCCTTTCCCTCGCGTATGCCGATTGTCCTGAGCTTCCGGTTGAATTCGGCCCCGCCGTCCATTCTTGTTATTATGCCTCTTTCGCCTTGATTCAGATCCGCCAGTATCTTTTCCATGCACACACCTTTAGGTTTACCTAATCGTTAGGTATGCCTAATTCCTACTTAAAGGTTTCTGATTGTCGGGACTCGGGAAATGGGAAGAGGGAAGCGTACGGAATGGCTGGATTGACAGCCATTGATTTCGTCGCCGCTTCCCTTAGCTTCAATACCCAATCAAATTCCGATTCCCGCAGGATAAAATAAATATCTTTATTATAATATTAATTCATAGAATTTTATATCAGTGCCCCAGTAATGCTTCCTGAAGAACCCGCACTCCGCGAACCCCATTGACTCGTACAGCGCGACCGCATCCTTCAGCTTGGGGCTGGTGTCCAGCCACACCTTGGCGGCTCCCGACTCCCTGGCAAAATCTATAACAGCTAGGGTGAGGGCCTTCCCGATGCCCCTCTTCCTGCATTCTGGCAGGACTACCATCCTGTCCAGCAGGCAGGCGCCGTGCTCCAATGTGGCACGCGCGACCCCGGCGATTCTGCCGGAATCCCGCACAACAAAATAGGTCTTCGAGCGCATGGAACCGGCCACATCTCCGGCGGATGGCATGCGGTTGTCCATGAGTTCCCTCGGGAATGTGTCGCGGTACGGCGTCCAGACTGTACGATAGAGTTCTGATATTTCGACAACTTCATCATATCCCGCGATTTCCACATTCCAGGTCATGATCCCCCATTTTCCAGGCCATATAATAGATTTTGGTCATTGAATTACGGCAGGCATATCCCTACATCAATCTACAATCACCAAATCTACAATCGTAATACTTTCGCCAACCCCCGATTTACACTTAAATACCCTCCCGGCGTTGCAGTTGCGATGAGGAAGAAACAACCCGGCCTTTTCCCCTACGAACCCAGGGGCAACCAGAAGATTATCATGGAGCATATCGCGGCAGCGCTGGAGAGGCGCGGCCACATAATCGCGGAATCAGGCACCGGCTCCGGAAAGACGATATGCTCGCTCGCCCCGGCGCTGGACTACGCCATAGCCAATGAAAAGAAGGTTCTGTACCTGACCAGGACCAATTCCCAGCAGAAGCAGGTGATAATCGAGCTGCGCAAGATCAACCAGAAGAGCAAGGTTTTCGGCATAGGCATGCAGGGCCGCCAGAATGTCTGCCCGCTGCTGGGGGAGCGCCCGGACCTGAAGAGCGGCAGCGCCGAGGAACTGTCCAAGGTCTGCGGCGATCTGAAGAAGGCCAGCGTGGACGGCGGGAACGGGTGCAAATTCTTCTCGGAGCTGCTGGATTTCGAGATGGAGCCGCTGAAGAAGAAAGTAGCCGAGGAAATTCCGACCGTGGAGGATTTCATGGAGATGTGCAGGCCTCTCGGCATTTGCCCCTATGAGGCCAACAAGCTGCTTCTGAAGGACGCCATGGTCGTCACGGCGCCGTACATCTATTTCTTCAGCCCTGCAATCCGGCGGGCATTGC
The DNA here is from genome assembly GCA_046485165.1 of Thermoplasmata archaeon. Classification (GTDB taxonomy): domain Archaea; phylum Thermoplasmatota; class Thermoplasmata; order SG8-5; family SG8-5; genus UBA147. Next base: position 27,510 of record JAWOHM010000076.1, on the reverse strand, counting down.
TCGACTGGATGAAGGTCCACATCTCCGACCTCATCGTGATAATCGACGAGGCGCACAATCTCGCGGACTACGCCAGGGAGCTGCATTCCCGGGAGCTGTCCGCCAGGGCGCTGGAGCTGTCCAGCCAGGAAGCTGCGGAGATAGGCAATCCCAGGCTCACCGAGGCGCTGGACATATCGGGTGCCTGCGCGCTGTTCGGTGAGGTGCTGGATTCCACGGCCAAGGAGTATGTGATAGATGAGGACGGCCTCGTCCCGCCCAGCGAGATAGAGGAGCAGCTCATGTCCAGGCTCAGGTCCACAAGCCGCGAGGTCCAGCTGATGCTGATGAACATGGTGACGCACGGCGACATCATCCGGGAAACCAGGAGGAAGCAGGGCAAGCTGCCCAGGTCCCATATCTTCAAGGCCGCTTCCTTCATGCAGGACTGGATGGCGCTGGAGGAATCGGAATATGCCAAGCTGGTCTGCGGGGGGGAGAACCCGATGCTGGAGGCGTACTGCCTGAACCCGGCCCTGGCCACCGGCATACTGAGGGAGTGCCATACCTCCATCCATCTCTCCGGAACCATCGCCCCCATAGCCGAGTACCGGGATTCCATCGGCCTTCCCGAGGACACTGACTGCCTGATGCTCCCGAGCCCCTTCAGCAAGGACAACCGCATGATACTGTACTCCGATGACCTGACGACCAGGTTCGAAACGCTGGCCATAGACAAGGAAATGCTTCCCAGGATGAAGGCGCTGATCCGGGAGACGCTGGAAGAGATACCGCGAAACACCATCCTGTTCTTTCCCAGCTTCGCGCTGATGTCCGAGTTCTCCGGCATAGCCAGCGACCTCGGCAGGGATGTGTATTTCGAGCAGCAGGGCATGACCCAGGACGAGCTGATGACCACGGTGGCGAACTTCAAGCTCAGCCATGCCGCTGTGATGTATGCGGTCATGGGCGGCAGGATCTCCGAAGGCATAGATTTCCCGGACAGGGAGCTGGAACTGGCGATTCTCGTTGGCATACCGTTCCCCAAGCCCAATGCCAAGCAGAAGGCGCTTCTGAACTATTACGACAGGAGGTTCGGCAAGGGGTGGGAGTACACGGTGAAGGCGCCCACAATCCGCAAGATGATGCAGAGCATAGGCCGCTTGCTGAGGAGGGAGACGGACCGCGGGGTGGCCATGGTCCTCGATTCGCGCATGGTCCAATTCAAGGCCGAGGTGCCGGAGATTAAACAGGCAGGGGCGCCTCTGACCGAGGCCATTGCATTCTTCGGGAGGCAATGTTAAAATGTTGCCTCTATACTAAATGCATAAATACCAGATTTCCATTATCCATCCAGGAAAGGGAACCTATGTCCAGGAAAAGAGGCTCACAGAATCAAGAAGCAGGCAAAGACAATGCCTCATCTTTGTATGACTGGATATCCGAAGGTTATATCGTCGACCCGCTGCTGGATGCAATCAAGTCAGGGAATGAGGAACAGATAAATTCGGCATTCATGAATTACAACAATCTCGTCGACAGGCTTGCCAGGGTCAGGGAGAAGATGGCCCAGATTGGATTGGATGAAAAGCATTCAGCGTATCCGAAGATATCGGACAAGCTCAATGACCCGTACCAGGTCGAGGCACTGGAGTCCCTGGCGATAGAGATGGAGCATGGCCCGAGGTTCAAGGAACTCAGGGGCGAGCTCGCCAGCCTCAACACCAGCGGCTTCGAGGAGGAGGCAAACAGGATTCGCGCCATGTTCGACGACCACGAGAATCCGGATGTCCTGGAGAACGAGATAAAACTGCTGAAGAAGAAGATAAAGGAGAAATTCTTCGAGGCGGCTTTCGAGGAGGTCGTGGTCCCTGCCGAAGTGAAACCCACAACCACTGCCGAGATTATATTCCTGATGCACAGGGACGGCACGCTGCTCTCGGTCAAGAGCCGCAACCCGCCGTCCGAGCTCGACAAGAAGCTCATGTCGAGAATGGTGATGGCCATTAAGGAGCAGATGGGCCGGGCTTTCAAGGAAGGGGAGCACCTCCACACCCTCACGTACGAGGGGCATTCCATCATCCTGGAGGACAGCGTCCATGTCTATGCCGCGGTTGTCATAGTGGGTGAGGCGAAGCCGGTCATGTTCCGGGTCATACTCAAGGCCATCCAGATAATGGAGAAGAAGCTGGCCGCTGAATTCGAGACATGGGCCGGGGACCGGTCCAAACTGGAGAACCTGGATAAATACGTCACTGCCATTTTCCAGGCTCTGGACAAGGTGAATTGAATCCGGAAATGGATTTTTCATAATTCCCTAGTGCAAAATTATTTAACACCTTGCGTGATGTATATGGTGCTATGCGTTTCATCAGGATTTCTCAGAAGGAACTGCTCAAGATAAGGACGCTGTACGAGAGCGTCATGTCCCATGCTAGCCACGGACTTTTCTACCGCGAGGGCGAGACTCTGGGCAAGGAGATAGTGCAGATGGCATGCGGCGATTCCGGCGCGTTTTTGGAGACCGCCGGAAGGCTCATCAAGGGCAGGGGCTGGGTGGAGGACATATCATTCACGGCCGAACGGGTTTTCGCAATCGGTTCCATTGAGTCCGCAGACGGCGCGAAAGAGGCCACATGCCACCGGCTCAGGGGCATGATACATGTCATAATGGAGAAACATACAGGCAAAAAGCTTTTATGCCTTGAGGATAAATGCATCAGCCTAGGTGACGCGCAATGCGAATTCATATTGAGAGAGTTGGAGGGGAATTGAATGAACGAGATAGGCAAATTGCTTGACCAGCTGAATGATACGGAAGGCGTGCTGGGATGCGGCATAGTGACCAGGGACGGCCGGCCAGTGGAGATGCGGCTGCCCGACAAGATGAATCAGGAGACTATAGCCATAATGTGCGCCACCGTGTTCGGCGGTTCCACGACGCTTCACACGGAGGCCGGGAAATCCGTTCCGACCAGCATCAAGACCAAGGCCGAAGGTTACAGGACCGAGATATTCCAGTGCGGCAGGCGCTCGCTTGCCATAATAATGCATGACGAGCAATCCGACAAGGCGCAGATCAAGGAAATCGTTCAGAAGCTGGGCACCGAGTTCGGGCCGGCGTGAACGCTGGCCATTCCTAACAGCCATCCACCGTTAAATCTTAAATCTAAAATCGTAAATCTTATTCATCTTCCTTATTCTCCCCGTGCTTCGTCCAGACCTCTTCATCCATCTCGGAATAGACTGCGAACTCGTCGGCCTCGACCTTATCCTCCAGGCCCCTGGAGAGTTTCAGTATCAGTTCCCTGTTGAGGAACCAGTAATGCAGCCGCCAGACCTTGCCCTTCGCCAGCGTCACCTCCTCCTGCTGGGTGTGCATCAGGCCGGCCTCCTCCAGCTTGTAGAACAAATCCCTCTGCTTGGGCTCCAGCCGGTTGTCGATGACCGCGTTGTCGAACCCGAAAAGCGTGATGATGTCATCTGCCATCTTCAGAATCTGCTCTTCGGAAAACCCTTTGTCGGCCAGGGTCTTGCCGAACGCAATCTCGAGGTCCTCTTTGGTTATCGCAGACACGCGGCCTCCTCCGGGGCGTAATCGGGCATCATTGTATTAATGCTTACGTTTTATGTATAAATATATACTATAAGAAAAGCAAAAACAATTAAAAATTGAAAAGGGGAGCGCCCGAAGGCGCTCCATTTCGTTTCTTGTTTTACGGGTTCACAGTCCACAGCGTGTTTGCCGTCACGTGCACCCAGTAGGCATTGCCTTCGGACAAGGTGACCGCGCCGGGCGCCAGGTCTGAGACATATGGCGTCGTATCCTGCCATTCAGACACGATGTCCGCATTGGCTATCGTTGAGCCGAGGCTTGATGTTGCCGATGGGTAGCCCACCATGTTCCAGCCGGTGTAGAGCTGTATCTCCACCGCGCTGCCGGAGTAGTCTCCGGTGACGCCAGTCGTCAGTATTCCATCGCTGTTGGTCAGGTGCAGCCACACGCCCATCTGGTTGTTTATCGTGGTCAGCGTGCTGGTATAGCCGGACCTGTAGGTGAGCCATTTCTTGTTCAGGTTGTCCCAGCCCTTGGCCACGTCCCAGCTCGTTCCGCTGCTTCCATAGACGCTGTCATCCAGTATGTCCTGGATGTTGCCGCTGAAGGCATACGCGAACGACACGAACACCCAGTCATTCCTGGCACCGGTGGCGCCGGGTATGGTGATGTCGTAGGCCTCCGGCACCGGGGCGGAACCGCCCTCGGGCACGTTGACCGTGTTGCCGTCGGAGAGGTTTGTGAAGCTCACGGCCTGCACATTGTACCACCAGGTTACGTTATCGAACTGGCCTTTGAAGAGGTCCAGGTAGGTGCTGTCGCCTCCGGCCGGCACATAGTCTATCAGGGTGTAATCGCCGAACTGGGTATCCGCGCGGTAGATGTCGTATCTCTCGACGTATTGGTCGTCGTGGGTCCAGTTCAGTGTGTTGTGGTCTGTCGGCACTCCGAATCCTTCCATGGAGAACTGGAAGTTCTGTATGCGCGTGTTGTATGTTGTCGTACCCCATCGCACATAGCTGCTCCATTTGGTGGATTGTATGTAGTAGTAGGGCTCCCAGGCGACATCGTCCAGGTAGTCTGCGTAAAGCCGTGCGGTGGTGAATGTCCCCAATTCATCTGCCGGTGGGTTGGTTATTCCCTGATACAGCCTGACAACAATGCAGTCCGTATCCTCGAGCGCTGTCTTCACTGGCGTCCATGTCAAACCTGCAACCGTGCCGGCAAGGTTCTGGATGCTGCCAACACCAACTGCGTATCCGGGTGTCAGCTCGTCCTCTGTTTCATCCGCATGGCGCACCCAAACCCTTATTCCTGCGTATACTCTAACTTTATCGCCGAGGTGGAGGCCTACCTGGCCTATGGTGGATTGCGTCATTCCCAGGCTGAATGCCATCTGGCCGTTCACGTCCACTTCGTTGGGCTCGCCGCGGAAGAATCTGTCCTGTGTGGTGACGCTTCCGGTGCCGCTTGGTCCGTAGTACTCGACGGTAAGGTCAGTGGGCGATGCTGGCGCGCCGAAGTATCCTGTTGTGAAGTTCCATGTGTTGGACTGGGTCGTGCCGTCTGCGTCTGTTGCCCTGGCGTACCAGCTGTAGAAGGTCAGTTCCGTCAGGTCGCTCCATACGACCGAGGCGGTCCCGCCGCTGGGGATGTTGGTCTGTGTTGCGCCTATCTGTGCGCCTCCCGCTGCGTTGTGGAAGGTCACGCTCATGGTGTCGCCGTCAACGTCGGTCACGGTGACGGTCAGGTCCGGATTGACTGAGATGCCTGCTGCGTTGTGGCCTGGCTCTACCAGCGCAGGCTTGTTCGGCGGTTGCGGAGGCGCTTTGGTGGTGAAGCTCCATGTTGCGGACTGCGTCGAGCCGTCATTGTCTGTCGCTACGGCATACCAGTTATAGACTGTCGAGTATGACAGGCTGTTCCATACGACCGAAGCGGTTCCGCCGCTGGGTATGCTGGTCTGTGTTGCACCTATCTGTGCGCCTCCCGCTGCGTTGTGGAAGGTCACGCTCATGGTGTCGCCGTTCACATCGGCCACCGAGACTTGCAGTGTCGGGTCGAGGATGACGCCTGTCAAACCGTTGCTGGGTTGTATCACATTCGGTTGCTGAGGCGGCAATTCCGCTGCCACTCCGTTCAGCCATACCTCGACATAGGTCGTTGTGGTGGCATCGTTGCCTTTCGAGTCTATGCCCCTGACCCACACCTTGTTCCACATTCCTGCTGCCAATAAGCCGATGTTCAATGTCGCAGTGACATCCTCGGTTATCTCGTCGAAGGTTCCGTCGACCGCGTACATGATCGTTCCCGGCCAGCTTGGCGTGTCGCCGACACAGTATTGGGCTGCTGCGATTGTGTTCCTTCCCGTGAGGGTCTCGTCAATTGTTGCGGTAAGGGTGACTGTGTCCAACGCATCGACCGGGTTCTTGCTCACGTCAATCGTGCCGGGCTGGGTTATCGGCGGTACCGTGTCCACGTCGTGGCTAATGGTGAAGTCGGCCGATTCGCTGTAGTCGCTCAGTGTGGCGTAGTCAGCTGTTCCGAGAGCCACTACCTTGACCCTGTACGTGTTTCCATCTTGCAATGATCCCATGTTCCATGAGTAACTTGTGGCGGCTCCCGAAAGCGGCGCCCCATTCAGTTTGATGTACTCCTGGCCGCTGTTGGGGCTGTAGTAGACGTCAATGCTCTCAGCTCCCGCAACGGTCCATTGTATGAGGTAGGATGTGGTGGATGTGATGGTCTCTCCTCCGATCGGGTCATCAAGGTCGATGGTCGGGTGGTTGCCTCCGAGGAGCCACTGAATGGTCTCGTCCAACACTCCCTTCCTGAGCGGGTCGATGATTGGCGTTATCGGGTCCCAGTTCCCTCCGGAACCGGTGCTGTCCAGCATCTCGTGGGCGAAGCCCTGGAACTGGATCCTTGCTGTGGCGTACGAGCCCCCGCCGGTCTGGGCGATTGCCGCGCAGTCTCCGACGACCTTGCTTGCCTCGTAGTCCCATGACGGAACTCCCGGGGCAACAGCGGTTAGGCTGTCAGGCCAGAATCTCGCGTCTCCGTAAACATCCTGCTCCAGGTTCATGGCGTCGTAATCGTAGATGTCGTTCAGAACGTGGCCGATATCGCCGACCTGCATCGGGTTGATGGCATTTCCCTTTGCGCCTTCATCGCCGCCGCCGCCGTCCGCGTCGTCACGGTTGTAGATGGCCTTCAGGTATGTGTTCAACCAGGCTGGGTCCGGTTCAGTTCCCGCGGTGGACATATCCCAGCCAACGTCCTGGCCCGAGATCAATGCCATGGGTATCGTTCCGGCGCTTGTGGTCTCCTGGTTGAGATAGCCCTCAATGGCTACCCTATCATACGGGCCCAGCTGCGGGTATCCCTCTGCCACGCTCCAAATTATCATTGGAGCCTGGTTCAGGTCTGCAGTTGTCGGCGAGCCGAGGATGTTCATGTCCCAGTGGGTGTATGTCCATCCGAGGGAATCCAGGTTGTTCAGCCAGTCCAGTTCGAACGCTGAGCCGTCGAGCGGTGATACGCTGCCGATGTCGTCGTCCACAAAGAGGATCAACGCGCCTCCGGCAGTCGCGCTCGTGGTTCTGAAGGTGTAGTAGCTGCCGCCCAGGTCATCGATTGTGCTCCTGCCGCGCCAGTCAGTCGATTCGACATAGTACTGGTACTTGGTGTTCTCGGCAAGGTCCCTCAACGCAATCTGGTGGTTGATCATCAGGTTTGCGTTTTCGGTCGTGTACCAGAATTCGGTCCCGTCTACCCTGTAATAGACCTTGCTGTCGGAGTTCTCATCTGTGATCCATGTCGGGACAGCGGATGTGCCGGTGATGCCGATGGTCTTCACATTGCTTATGATCGGTCCGTGGAAGTCTGCCCAGGCAATGGTCGTCGCATAGAATCCCGGGTTGGTGTCCTCGTAGGATGCGGTGATGGTGTCTCCATGGGATACTTGCAGTATATTGTCTCCCGGGTTAGCCGTTCCGATGCCTGTCTGGAGGGTTCCGCCCTTGTACAAACCTGAATATAGTGCGGTGTCCAGAATGTTGACGGTCTCGGTGTCTCCGGTTATAGCTGACGAGACTACGACGTTGACTGATGGGGCCGGGCTGTTGAGGTCTTCGACGCTCAGGGTAATGGTGTCCGAGTCATCGTACACTGTCCTGTCCATGAAGACCTTTCCGTATCCTTCTGTCAGGCCGCCGGACACGACCAGAGCGAAGTTCTGGGGTCCGTATGCGATGTTATTGGCGGAAACCCTGATGACGTACACTCCGACGCCGGCCGAGGCCAGCCTGACGCCCTCTACATTGTTTGTGTTGTCATCGATGTTGGATAGGGTCGTCGCGCGCGAGTAACCGGCCAGGAAGTTGTTTCCCTTCCACATCACGGCGCTCGGGCCTGTGACCAGAAGGTTGAGGTCATTGACCAGCTGCTTTGATGCTGTCGGGCTGCCCGGGTAGTCTGTGTAGACCAGTGACACGGAGAAGGGTCCCGCGGTGTCAACGCCAAGCGCAATGTCGATGTAGTCTCCGGTGACCAGTCCCTGCTCGTTGTCATATACGAATGATTTGCGGGCGTCGCCTTCGAAGAACAGGCTGTTGTCCAGGTGAATCTGTCCCCAGCCCTGGTTGACATCGGGCCTTGTGCCCAATATGTCAGTGGCGCCGTTGATAAGCGTTGCCTTGACAAGGGCCGCGGACGGATTGAATCCGTTCGCTGCAAACTTTGTTCCGGTCGGGTACCAGCCCTCTTCGTAGTACTGGCGGACAAGAAGCGAGCATCCTGCTGTTCCGGGCGTCGCCATGCTTGTTCCCTGCATGGACTGGTATGTTCCACCGCCATCGACGGAGTCTATGCCAACGCCGTTCTGAAGTATATCGGGTTTGATCCTTCCGTCAACTGCTGGCCCCCTGCTGCTGAACGAAGCCATGGTCGTTCCGCTGCTGGATGCTCCGACAGTTATCATGTTCTTGGACTCAGCCTGGGAACCTATCGTGTATGCCGCGCCGTCGTTTCCTGCTGCGAAGCATACAACGAAGTCCTCATGGTCCCAGATGAACCGGTCGCTCTGTGCGGCCTCGCTCATATACCCATAGCCGCCGCCCCAGCTGTTGCTGTGGACCCTTGATCCATTCGCGTAGGGTTGACCGTACAGGATGTTGTAATAATCGGATGGCGGGTAAACATATTCGGATTCATCGGTGTCCGGGGTCAGCGGGTTATCTTCCCTTCCAATGTCCAGGAAGATTAGCTGTGACATGTAAGCGTGGCCGTCGTATGTTGCAGTGTCGTATGCTCCATAGGTTCCGCCGTCACCGAGGACGGTGCCGGCGCAGTGGCTGCCGTGGAAGTATGCTTCCCTCTCATCACCGAGTTGCCCGTCAGCACCTAGTGGCACATAGTATGCCAGTATCTTTGGGCCGTTTCCTGTTGGGCCGTACACCATCCCGTTGAAATTGGGGTGGTCAACCGAATCCCAGAGTCCTGCCTCAGCGGCAACACCGGAATCGGCTATTGCTGCAATCTGGTTCTGTCCCTGGATACCTTTCGCAAAGATAGGCCTTGTTCCGCCGCCGGATTGAGCGAATGCTGTGGTAAAGTCATTCACATATGTCGGCTGTTCGTACTCGCTGAGCCAGGATACGTCATGCATTGACGCCAGTTCTCCCATCAGCGATGCATCGAACTCGGCCCTGATGAAGTTGGACTGGTCGTTGTTTACCAGGGAAATGATTTTGCCTGCGTTCTCCTTGAGCAATCTGACTGCCGGGCCGTTGTTGCCGCCCTGGAACAGGTCGATGGTCACAGTGACCGTTCCCTGCTTCGCCTGCAGTTCAGGCGCTATCTTGTAGGCTGGCTGGTAAATTCCCATCCACTGGTTGCCCTTCACTGCCTGGACCTTGCCCTTTGCAGAATTGTCCATCCTGACAAGGAATGCATTGTCCGGTATGTAGCTGAGAATCTCTCCGCCTGCCCGCGTGATATCCGCTTTCCATTCCTCAGTTATCGGCCCATCCTTCTGCACGATGTAAGTACCCTTCACAAAATCGGGGTAGCTGGATATGCCGCCCTTCATCGGCATCGGGGGATCCCCGTTTGCCGTGTCGAACTGGGCATTCTTCATCCATATGTTCGTGCTTGGGGCTGCCGCGCCCTGAGCGTCAACATCGACATTCGCGCCAGTTGCGACGTCCGGGACATGTGCTATTATCACAAATCCGGACAGAAGCATGCTGACCGCAACTGCCAAAGTGACAACCGCGCTCACAAACCTTTGTCTTTCATTTTCACTAGCCATTTAACATTTCCTCCTCTTATATATTTTTGATAAGTATCTGCTGTAGTGTTGCCCACTAACATCACATACTGTAGTCAGTATGATATAGTAATTATAAGTATATATAATTTCTGCTTTCAGTGTTTATAATAATTCCTCCTAAAACGCCATTCATGACCCTCTCGAACCTCCCCTCGCGGGCAAGTTTGTGATATTAATATTTATTTTATAATAATTAATCGTAAATAAAAAAAAATTTATGGCCGGAAATCTGATTGCGGAACGCAGGAAGGGAAAAGAAAATGGCGGGGTAAGCATTCAGTGAGATGAAGAGGGAAACGATTGTAGATTTGGTGATTGTATATCGGTAATCTCATCGTTTACAGATTGCCGATTACCGACCAACGCTTTGGGAGTTGTCGTTTGGTTTTTGACTACCCAGGGCGAACGCCTCTATAATGCAACGCGAAGGTTGATGGAAAAGTATCCTATGCTAGAGTTGCGAAATGTGTTTCACCCCGCAAGCGAGGTGCGGGGCGATTATCCGACATCCCCGGGCGTTACCCGGGGTTTTCGAAAACAGGGCAACAGAATGCCCTAAAACGCCGGGAATAAGCGCACTCGCTGTAATATGCCAATATAACCCCACGCTTACACGTGGGGCATGCTGCCCTGAAAATGCCGCGCTGTTATTTGTTGAGAATCGCATTCGATTCTTGCCTGGCGTCAGGTCAGGCAAGTTCAGACCCTAAACCCTAGACCCTAGACCCTTAGAATCAATAAAGAAGCTAGACCCTAGCCCCTAAGAAACAATAACCAAACTAGACCCTCTACCCCTGACCCTTATATCTTGGCAAAAATCGAAAATCTAAAATTACTATGGCTTCAGAATACTGAATTCTTAAAATGGCAGAGAAGGTTTAATATATGACAATACAGCAATTTATAAATAGAAATGTTGCATGTCTAGAAGCTATCCTGAATCAAGGGATGATATACCCGAGGGGACATTTATGTCTGGAAACATGACTAGAAAGATAATGAGCGTATGCGTAGTGTGGTTGTTCGTGCTGTCCGCTTTCGGTGCCATAGGAAACACATTCTTCCTTGGCAACGGCAGCGCATTGAACGACAGCGATGGGATTGCAGCCGAGGATCCGAACATGGACAAGATGGATGGCGCCACCCAAGATTTGGTCAGGAACCCTGTCAAGGGGATGACCAAGGTGATAGTGGCCACGACCAATGTCGCGGAACTAGCCGATTTCCTCAGCAACTACGAGTACAGGGGATTGCTGGGAAACAAGGCCGTCTCGGACGGAAAGACCCTCACAACCCTGGTCCTCCAGGTTCCGGTAAACTGCCTTGAGGGCATCTCCGGGCTTCCGTCGGTCTACGGCGTTTACGCCTATCCGGAAAATGAGGACAGGGATATGCTTCTGGAAGAGAATATTCGGGGACCTGCATCCGGCATCGGCAGCACTCCGCAATCAATCTACGATTCCAAGCAGCACAACGCCCAGGACGCCTGGATAGCCGGTTATATAGGAACCGGTTCCAACATCGCCATCCCCGAGGGCGGAATTGACTTCGGCCATCCTGACCTGCAGGGGGCCCAGGCAAGGGTTCCGGCAACACTCAAGGTCATCGGCGAGAAGATAGTCGATGGAGCGGTAGCCGGCCAGACGAACGCCACGATTTCCCAGACCGACCTGGCCCCCGGCACACTTGCCGTGTATGTCAACGGGACCCTCACCACCGCATATACGTTCAACCCAGTCACCGGCACAATAGTGTTCAACAGCGCTTTGAATGTTGGCGCAATAGTCACCGTAGATTACGAGTTCACCTCGCCATATGCCGGTTGGCCCATAGTCTTCGATTACAATTCCATGAGCACATACCTGGACACCAGCGATACCGCTGGCACCTGGTATGTGAGCACCAACGAAACTGCCACAAAGTACTCGACGCCCAACTATCCGCAGCTGGATGCCGAGATATCCATTGTCAAGGAGGTCACATTCACCAGCGATACAGCGGTTTCAAAGTCATCCACTGTGCTGGCGCACAAGAGCGTCAAGGAGGACAGCGTCACAGTTTACAAGGACGGTCTGGCGATGATATCAGGGTACTCTGTCAATTATAACATGGGCGAGATAACATTTGCCCCCCCGATAGTCGTCAAGAAAATAGAGGTTTCTTATATGTATTACCAATGGGACGATGCCGAGGATTCCAGAATAATCCTGGGCGTGGGAGGCGATGCCACCGACTATTATGTCCCGAAAACTGCTGGAGAGGCGGAGAGCTTCACCATATCTGGCTTGGAGCCGGAGACCAATTACATCTTCAACATAGTGCCGACCGATGAGGCGAAAAACAGTGGCTCCTTCTCGAACAACCCGGATGCCGTGACGAACAGGGACATCACCCCTCCGGCCCGGATAACGAGCCTGGTCGCGTCCGGTGACACCATCCACGGCACTGTCCTGATAAACTGGACGGCTCCCGGAAATGATGGCAGCATCGGAACTGCATCCGAGTACATATTGAAATATTCAAAGAATCCTATAACCAACTGGGTATGCTTCGATTATCTTTCCGAGGAATATGTGCAGTCATGGGTTCCAAAGGCTGCCGGAAATCCCGAGAGTTACACACTGACTGGATTGGAGATAGGCGAGAATTACTACTTCGCGGTCGCGGCAATCGATGACGGCGGAAACCAGGGCGTTCCCTCAAACACTGCCAGTGCCGTGGTCAGGAATGATACCATCCAGCCGGCACGCATCGACCCCACGGCAACATCTGGAACAAACTCCACGGAAGTCATCCTCGAGTGGATTGCGCCAGGGAACGATGGCACGATAGGAACCGCCACCAGCTATGAACTGAGATACAGCACCTCCGACATAAACTCGACCGCTCTTTTCGAGGCCGCCACAGTATATGCTCCGTCCCTCAGCTGGATACCGCAACCGGCCGGAAGCGATGAGAAGTACACGCTGATCATGCCGTCCGGCGGCATTGGCTATAATTTCTCTATAGTGGCCATCGACATTGCCGGCAATAAGGGCAGCATATCCGCCCCTGCCGCATACGCGACATCCCAGTCGGTCGATAACACGGCACCGGCCGCAATAACAGACCTCGATGTCGTGACCGGCCTCAACCACGGCGAAGTGACACTGACTTTCATTGCCCCCGGCGATGATCTATGGATAGGCTGGGCCAAGAACTATGTTATTAAGTACCACACCGCCCCAATCACCGACGAAGCAGTTTGGAACTCGATCCCCGGCACTCCCGAAGAGAATTCCGGGACCTATCCCTCTTCCATCCCCGGTGGGTGGACCATGCCCAAGCCGCTAGAGGGCGGGACCGTCCAAACAATAACATTGGGCTCAACCGACGGGGTGTCGTGGAGCCTGCTGCCTGCCGGAAATAACACTTACTTTGCCATAAAGGCTTACGATGGTGCGCTTTACAGCGGTGTGTCCAATACCGACAATGCGACCGTACAGAAGGATATAATCAAGCCTGCGGTGATAACGCTCAACGTGGGCGTGAGCGATCTTCACGGATATGTGTTGCTCGACTGGACATCGCCAGGAGATGATGGCTGGACCGGAACCCCGAAACAGTTCGAGATAAGGTATTCCAGCACCGGTCCGGTGACCAATGCGAACTGGAACTCCCTGCTGAGCTCAAGCGTGACGATAAACGCCGCTGATTTCGAGGCCAAGTTCGGCTTCATTCCCACCGGCGGCGACCATCTGTTCCTCAATTTCAGGGGCAAAGAAACCACACCATTGGCACAGGCCACCACTTACTACTTCGGGATGAAGGCCAAGGACGAGATGTCTATGAACAACCCTGATGTCTCGACCGGAACCAATGTCAGCGGCATGGTGAGCAACGACATCGCCGCACCCGGGGATATCACCACGCTCTCGGCGACCGCCACCAGCGGCCACGGCACAGTGGAACTGACATGGCCGGCACCCGGTGACGATGGCAACTCCGGTGCTGTGTCATTCTATGAGATAAGGTACATGAAAGCCCACTACACCAACGATTTCGTTGATGCCGATGTCCAGTATTCGGGCATACTCAACCCCACGAAGATATTCACCAAATACACAGTCACCGGAATTCCCAGTGCCAGCGGCTTTTACAAGCTGGGCACGCTCCCCGACGAGAACTATGAGACATACCTCAAATATTCTCCGAAAGTCCTCCTGGTCGATTCAGTGCACGAATATGTCTATGACACTGTCTACATCGACCTGGACAACGACAAGGACTTCACCGATGAGAAGCCCTGCAGACTGGGCGACGAGATATCATGGCGCGACATGGACGGCGACGGGCTTGCCGACCTGTCCGGCGGGATGGTGTACTTCATCAGCCGGGCGAATGTTGTCACCAACTCGACGATATCATTCAGCGGGTGGACAGCTGCACTTCAACCGGGCATTGTGAACAATTCCTGGTCTGTATATGTGAATGATGCATTCATGGCCGAGGGAGGCAATTATACTGTAGACATGGAACGTGGCTACGTCAGCTTCCTGGCAAATCAATCCGGAAACACTGTGAAGATATCCTACGAGTACAACGGCCTCCCGATTCCCTACTCGGAAAGGCTCGCGGAGCGCACCGGCGTCAACAATGTCATACCCAGGAACGGAGAGCTGGTTGCCATGTATGGCGAGTACTATCTGGATTCCACATGGGGCACTTCCAGGGCTTCCGGCATAGTCGGAAAGGCCAAGATGGCCCACACCATCGATACAAGCGTGAAGCCAGTTCTGGGCATCGCGCCGGATGCAAGGATAATCGGGATAACCGACTCCATGTACGATGGCATGATATTCGCCATCGAGGGTTATGACGGAATTCCGGGCTCGGGCGACGAGGCAAACATCTACAGCAGCGGCCTGGCGCTTGGCGCATACGAGGCGGGCGGCGATTTTGCCTCCTATTATACCGACTGGCTTGCAACCGAGTATGGCAAGGGCAAGGTCATATTCACCGCCTCCTCTGGCGAGAGCGGAAATGGATATGGCACAGTGACATCCCCCGGCTCCGCGCCGGGTGTGATAACCGCAGGCCTGGCAACCGATTTCTTCTACAGGATAGCTGAGGGCCAGGACACCGGGCCGAACCCATCATTCGGCGACGTAATACCCGTCTCTGGAAGGGGCCCGACCATCATGGGCAATCCCAAGCCGGATGTCGTGGCTACGGGAGCTTATTTCAATTTCATCGACGAGCCGCTATGGACCGCATACGACACATCCAGCCCGAATGATATTTACACCCAGGTTGTGAACACCGGGCAGGGCGGCGGATTGGCAAGCTCGAACCTTGCCGCTGCATTGGCCATAATCTCAGACGCATGGGATGATACCCATGACACAGCGCTGGACACCGAGACTGCGCGCAAGTTTTTGACGTCCGGAGCAGAAGACATTCATTATGATGTGCTCTCTCAGGGTGCGGGTTTCGTGGATGTGATGGCCT
Source organism: Thermoplasmata archaeon (assembly GCA_046485165.1). GTDB lineage: Archaea > Thermoplasmatota > Thermoplasmata > SG8-5 > SG8-5 > UBA147. The sequence goes on along the minus strand of JAWOHM010000076.1, from coordinate 12,151 downwards.
CGGTGGACATCGCCACCGGGAAAGGCGGTTCAACAGTCATGCCAACTTCATGGGTGCCGGGCGACTATGGCGGCCAGAGATACGAGGCATTCGCGAAGCTGGTCGGCGGGAACACCCTCCCCGAGAACCTGCAACAGACTTTCACCGTGACCAACACGGGCACTTCCGGCGAGACATTCGACCTGTTCGCGGGCGAGATGCTCAAGGCTGGCGAGGGGATGATAACCATCACCAGGAATGAAACCTACGGCCACGGATGGACAATACTCAATGAGACAGGTTTCTATGCGCCGAACGGAACGCTGCTGCAGGCGATGGACCCCAGCCTCTGGAATGACAACAATCTCCTGAAGATAACCCAGTACTCCACCTCTCAGGACCAGAACTACTGGCTGGAGGTTTATGATTGGACCGACGAGAACAGCAATGGAAAACTTGATGGCCCCCTTGATAGCGGCCCGTATGAATCCACGCCCGTGCCTTTCGTGGAGAGGAACAGGATGTCCGCGGCTTTCATCTATGGCAACGTGCTCGAGGTGAGGGTCCATGACCAGCACGACACGGACAGGGTCCATGACGGATTAGCGATATGGACAAGGGTCTTGGATCCGCCGCCGGCCAACCCCCTGGACCTCCATATTAAGGCCGAGTTCTACAACCGTGAGGCATGGGACTGGGTCACACTTTCCAAGGCCTCGATGCCGTTGAACGCGGGCGCTACAGGCACATTCACGGCCACTCTGAATCCAGCCAAGGCGATGGCGGCAGGTGTCGGTTCCTACGAGGGAGCGATAACCTCCACATCCGGCGCCGGAAAGACAACAGTCATCCCGGTTGTGGTGAATGTTGCGGCACCCAACCCCAGCTTCGAGTTCGGCAGCGATTCGGGAATCGACGGAAATGACTCTTTCACGGGCGTTGACTTCATGGTTGACGTCGAGGATTCGGAAGTTCTTGCGGAAGACGAGGTTATCATTGCAACCGCCGGCATGACTGAGTTCTATCTTCAAAATGGTGATATCCAGAACGACACATACCTGGTGCTGAACGGGACCGATATAGTTTTCTCCCCATACATTCACCAGTCATCCATTGACGACCCGAAGTACAACGATACCCTGGAAACATTTTTCCCCGGTACATGGATGGATGGCATCACCACATATTACACCACCCATGACAACGTTGTCCCAGGCACCGAGAGGTTCCTTTACTGTGCTTACCTTTACAATGACTGGGAATGGCTCAGCCCAACGGAGAACAGCACGGATTATTCATTCACCCCTGCGACTGGTGAATTCGTCCTCGGATGGGAATTTAACACGGGCGACCCACTCTATGCTTGGTACGATTACTATGCGGATTTTGATAACGAGGCCCTGACCAATACATCCTGGTACGACGTGAATGCCACTTCCGGCCTTGTCAGCCTGAACACCGACATATTCCCTGACGGGCTTCCATTGGGAACCGAGGTACATGTCTGGTATGAATACTTGCATACATTCCAATACCAGCTTGCGGAACAGGTGTCGAGTTTCCGGCTTTCACATACCAACATCATCGCCGATTCCTTCAGCATGACAGAGGGCGGAACGCCGATATCCGGATTCAATACCGTGTCCAGGGAGATCATAATGAACAACTCCAGAATGTACATGAACCAGCTTGTCATCAAGGCCACAAACGATGTCACGACATCTGCCAATCTTGCGCTGTTCGAGGAAGGTTACGAGATAGGCCCCGGCACATACACTCTGTATCTGGACGGCCAAGCGATGGTCGACGGCATCGACTACACCCTGAACCTGCAGACCGGCGTGATAACCTTCAAAGCGCCCCTTAAAACAGGCATGGAAGTTCGTGCCGATTATGGAACCTATGCTGTTGGCGTGACCGAACTCCGTGTAGCGAACACAAACATATATGATAAAGTGAAAACCGTGGCCGATAATCTAGGTTTCCAATTGTATCGAAATGGGAACAAGCTGATTGAGCAAATCGATTATCTTCTGTTAAAGATACCGGTCGAGAACGAGACAAGCATAACCGCCCTTGGCAGCGTGGCCGAGTTCAATTTGGCCAATAAAGGAATAAGCCTTGACAGCGGGAACAAACTGTATCTCAAGGACGCCGGCGGATGGACTCCTATGGTGAACAGCGGGACGCCGGGAAAGCCAAACTATAGCATCAACTACAATTCCGGTTTGATAACGCTCAATGGCTGGACCCTTTCCGCAGGAAACACGGTGCATTCATACTACAATTACTCTGGCTGCGTGGATGGAAAGATAAGGCTGAAGACATACAACCGGGTCACGGGCGAGCTGGCAGTCGGATCCGCAACAGCCGGCCAAACAGCTTTCTCGGTGTTGTACAACAACCTGAGGAACTCGACATTCATCTACGAGAACAACAGCGGCACATTCAAATTGGTCAGGTCTGCAACGCCCGGTTCGCTCAACTATACCATTAACTTCGCCACAGGCGACATCACGCTGAACGGCTGGTCCATGGCCGCGGGAAACAAGGTGTTCGCCCACTACAATTACACCGGCTTAAAATCTGGTGACTTATTCGAGTTCGATTACAGCTATGGACGGTATCAGTTCAATCCGATAGACGGAAGAATCAATTTCCTCACGCCGCCTGAGAACGGAACGGCCTTGGAAGCGTCCTATTCCTACTATGACTCAGAAAAGCTGTTCAACCCATCCATACTGTTCCCGGGATACGATGGCGCCGGCGGAAGGCCGGGAGACTGGAGATTCTATTATGTGGACATCCCCTACCGCGGAACATTCACGAATCCCAACACCAAGCTGTTGGTGAATGTGGATTGGTGGAAGGACATGACCGATATTGACGCCTTCGCCTTCGGCAATTATGCGCATCTAAATCCAGAATCCGAATCGCTCTTCCCGATTGAGAGATACGGCCCCAACGGTCTCCAGAACAATGGCGGAAGCACCGAGACCGCGGACGTGTTCACGGCAAGTGGCACATCCCTGGAATATGCCGCGCCTTCCATCGGAGCCGGGCTCAATGTCGTGGCTGTCCATGCGGTAAGGATGAATGGAACCTCCAACCTGGAGCCGATAAGCGGCCAGGTCGGCACTTTCACTGTGAACAAGGAGAAGATCAGCATCGTCACGAACCAATTGGCAGGAAGCGATACTGTAACCGGATATGCATCCATCGACACAGGAGGCTTCATGGGCGGCGTTGCAGCCGGCCCCTCGGCCCCCACGCAATACAAGGACATGCTTGTCTACCAGGACGAGGCCGACTGGAGCCTGTTCCCGTCCTTCGAGGCACAACTCGCCTCCGGCAATACATCCATATACGTCACTCTGAAGGACTGCCTGATATTCGACGTTCACATATACGGTCACACTGACACATACACCAGGGAGGGCAGCTTCAACGATGTCGGAGACCTTGACCTGGGAATATTCCTCGATGAGAACAGTGATGGCATCACCCAGGAATTGGAATGCTTTGCAATGTGCGCAGATGCGGATGCGGACGAGCAGGTGAAGCTAATCGGACCTCCGGACGGTGACTACATCATCAGGATATATGGCTTCACGCTCAAATCTGTTCCAGCCCACTATGACATAGACATCACGAACGTGCAGGGCCTGGGCTTCGGTGTGGATGGTGAGGGAGTGGACCTCACACCGGACAACCCTGACCAGTGGAAGAACAACGAGCCGCAGCCTGCTTTCGCACCATCGACGCTGACGCTCTCATACGACCTGCCCAGCGCAAAGGAAGGCGTCACCCTCCAGGGCGCATTGTACCTGGGACCCGGAGATGCCCCGTTCACCATGCTCATGGCTATCGAGCTCAGGTACGATACCATGGCACCCGAAATAATTGGCATCAGCCCCGCGGATGGCAGCCTGATTAAAAACACCAAGCCGGTAATTTCAATAGATTTCAACGACCCAATGGGCGAGCTGGTTCCCGATCATGTAAGCATCAAAGTGGATGGCGTTGACCAAACTACGCTGTCGAGCGTGAACATCCCATTCGTTGACGCCGATGAAGCGCCAGTCAAGGGCTACCCATCCGGAACGATAACCTACATGCCGACAGGCGTCATGTCGCAAGGTGTGCACACTGTCACCGCCACGATGGGCGACAAGGCAGGGAACGTGGCCACGAAATCATGGTCATTCGTTATCGACTCATCCGTTCCGGAACTGGCACTGGACCCTGGATTCTCCGGCGCCATATACACAAATGAGGATACATTCACAATAACTGGCCGCGCGGAAAAGGGTACTGCAATCAGCATAGTGGGAGCAACCCTTGACAACGTTCAATACAATGCTGACGGCACTTTCACGGCAACACTCATTCTCGTATCGGGCGAGAACATCATCCAGATAACTGCAACCGATGCGGCCGGAAACAAGGCTGTCACATATTGCACTGCCTACCTCGACACTACATCGCCGGCATTCAGTTCAGTGAAATTCTCGGGCGGTTCAATGACCAACAGGCCATTCACGACCATGTCTGGCAAGCTGACAGAGCCAGGAACGCTGAGCGTTGATGGCGCAATGGTATCGGTCAACTCGGACGGCAGCTTCGAGACCACACTGGCGCTTTCAGAGGGCCGGAACACATTCCACCTCGAGTTCATGGACAGGGCTGGAAACGTCGCCCACAGCTGGCAGAACGTGACCCTGGACACAGTCGCCCCGACAATTTTCCTCACATCGCCTCCCACTAAAGTCAATTCCCAGACCTTCACTCTGACGGGCACGGTAGAAACGGGGGCAGTGATACGGGTCAACGGCTACAGGATATTGGCCACCAGGCAGGAGACCGGGAATTTTGCAACCAACTTAACCCTCAGCCAGGGCATCAACATCATAGTCATCGAGGCAGAGGACAGCGCCGGGAACGTGGCTGAACTGAGACATACCGTTGAATATGACTCGGAGACATTTGGAACCAACTGGGGCGCAATCGGCCTGATGATAGCGCTGCTTGTTGTCGGCCTGATACTGGGCCTATTCTTCGGACCGATGATATTCGGAGGCGGGAAGGAGGAAGCCCCGGAAGAGGCAGAGCCGCCTGTGGACGAGGAACTCCCGGAGGGCGAGATGCCTCCCGAGGGCGAGGACACAGAACCCATAGACTCTGAGGAAGTCATTCCATCAGATGAAGGCGAGGAAATCTCCGAGGATGAGCTGCCGCCCGAGGGCGAAGAGATTGAATCGGTGCCAGAGGACGTTGCCCCGGTGGATTCCGGGGAAGAAGCGGTCGAGGCCGAACCCGAAAAAATTGATGCGGAACCGATACCTGCCGAGGAGTCCATGCCAGAGGAGCTTCCGGAGGAAACACCCGAGCCCGTTGAGGAGGACCCCAAGATAATAAAGCTCAGGCAGGCCTACGAGTCCGGGAAGATATCCAAGGAGCTCTACGAGAAGAACCTCGCGAAGTTCAAGGGCCAGTAATGCGAATAATGGGCGGGCATAGTCCCGCCCAAATTTTAACCTTCTTTTCATTTTGTTTCCACAATTTGCATATACTAGCTCTGGAATCCCAGCCCGATAATTATGGCAGACCCGAGAGTCGAGAAACTGGCGAAATTGATAGTGAATTATTCGGTGAAAGTGAGAAAGGGCGACGCTGTTGTGATAAACGCACCGGTCGCGGCAGAGCCCCTGGCACTGGAAATGTACAGGGAAGTGCTGAGGGCCGGCGGCCACCCCATGGTGAAAGCATCTTTTCCGCAGCTGCCCGAGATATTCTACGAGGAGGCCAAGGACCATCATCTGGATTACTGCTCCCCTTACGACAAATTTTCAATCGAGAACATGGACTGCATGATAAGCATCGGCGCAAGCTTCAACACCAGGTCGCTGTCCAATGCGGACCCGAAGAAGATGGCACGCTCCCAGGCCGCCGGCATGCCGATGTTCGAGATATACATGAAGAGGTCGGCCGAGGGCAAGCTGAGATGGTGCGGACTGCCATATCCAACCGCGGCCAATGCCCAGGAGGCATCCATGTCACTTTCCGAGTACGAGAAATTCGTTTACTCCGCATGCCTGGTGGACAGGAAGGACCCCATCGCCGAGTGGAAGAAGGTGTCCAAGTCCCAGGAGGCCATGGTGAAGTATATGGACAAGGTATCCAAGCTGGAATTTTATGGGGAAGATACAGACCTGAAGATGTCGGTGAAGGGTCGCAAGTGGATAAACTGCGATGGAAAGTTCAACATGCCGGACGGTGAGGTATTCACCGGGCCGGTGGAGAACAGCGTGGAGGGCCAGATTCGCTTCACCTTCCCTGGCATCTACATGGGCAAGGAGGTCGAGGACATCACGCTGAACTTCAAGAAAGGGAAGATAGTCAAAGCCAAGGCCCTCAAGGGCAACGAGCTTCTGCAGAGTCTCATCGGCATCGATGAAGGAGCGAAGCGCCTCGGAGAAGTGGCTATCGGCACCAACTACGGCATCAAGAAGTTCACCAAGAGCATCCTGTTCGACGAGAAGATAGGGGGCACAATCCACATGGCCATCGGCCGCGCCTATCCCGAGACCGGCGGAAAGAACGTCAGCGCCATACACTGGGACATGATCAAGGATATGCATAAGGGCGGAGAAATTATCGCAGATGGGGAAACAGTCTATAAGAATGGAAAATGGCTGAAATAGGGGCATTTCAGCGTTATCCTCGCTTGTTCGACATATGGTAAGCAGCATGCCCCACATTCATCCACAAAAGATTGATAGAAAAGCTTTCTGTGCAAGAGTTTGGTGTTTGGGGGCCACTGTGAACCTTTGGTAGGGCCCCATACCCAGCCCTCACAGGCGGGGCTTGAAGGGATTTATGCACTCTATGCATCACCAGGCCTGGCTCACCTAGCCAGGTCCACAACCCCGCCCTCCAGCTTGCACAACACTGTATTCAGGCGGGGCATGATGGAGATGAATGGTGCCATAGCTTCTGGATAGGTTGGCACCTACTCGTCGCCAGGCATTTCCCCATACCTGGCAATCCGGACAGCCGCTTCCTCGTGATACCCTCTGTTGTTGTTGGACGTTCCCGTTTCATCCACCACCTCGACATAATTGAAATTGCCCGATACCAGCTCCAGTATCCTGTCCCGGTGCTCCGGCGAGCCGTTGCCGATCCTCAGTACAGACTGGCTGAAGGAATATCCCGACAGGATGCCGAAGATTATGTCCGCGGCATGCTCCGGGCTCTGGGCCACCCTGGTCTCTATCACCAGGCCGTCAGACAGAACCGCAATGCCCGGCTCCGGCCCCGGGTCGATGCCGATCACCAGGATATGCCCGTCCCCCAGGCCTTTCAATGCCTGCAATGCCTGCCTGATGGCTGCCTCCATGTCGGTGACGCCTATGGTTGGCTCGAAGTTCAGATTCGTCGCCTCTTCCGGCGAGGTGAGTATGACGCCTATGTCGTGGGGGATGGAACTCTCGCAGTCCAGTATCCTGTATCTCAGGTTCCTGGACTTCAGTAGCTTCGCCAGGTCATAATACAGCCTGACATCGGCGGTGAGTATTCCGATGACATCCCTTTCCGGCGTTTCCAAAATATCCCTCAGACGAACATGGATAAGTCATACCCGCATATCTGGCAGGCTGTGAGTTCCGGGTCATCGACGATGGAGCCGCAAAGCTCGCATCTCTTGCGTTCATCAATCAATTCCTCTTCCTCATCTGAAACGAACAGGGAACAGATGACATCCTTGGCGCCGGCCCACTCGTCCATGTCCCCGGTCCAGTCCTTGCACTGTTCCCAGAAATTCTGCTGGATTACGTCAACGGTCCGCTCGACCTTGCTCTGCATCTTGACATCGGCCTTCCCCTCGTAGATTATGGCCAGGTAAATGTGGTCTCCCAGTTCTATCAGGAGGTTGCGGTCCTCGAACTCAAGGCGTTTCAGGGACCACTGGCCCGCGCCGAAGGTGTCCTTGACGAAGCTCTGGATGGCGGTGAGCATGCCGGCCACGATGTCGAAGTCCTGCGAGTCGTCGCCCTTGGAATTCGCGTAGCTGATGAGGCACCCGCTCTTGTGCACCAGGAAAGCTTCCTTTATCTCCGGAGAATCGTGTTCAGACCCCATCCTTAGTCCTCTTATTGTGGCGGTGTATCGTCTATCTGCATATATTTTTTATGCAGAGGGGCGAAATTGTAGATTGTAGATTTTAGATCTTAGATTTATGCCAAGATGTAAGGGTCTGGGGTACAGGGTCTAGGAGCGGCCATACCTGGCCGCGATACAGACTGAGCAAAGCCCAGTCCTCTCGCAACCCACTGCGTGTATTGCGACTAAGCCGAACTTTGAGTTCGGCGATAGGAGTGGTAATTTATTGCCACGACTCAGCCGAAACAGTGCTTCGGCGATAGGGAATGCTGGCTGTTATCGATAGCCAGCATCGTCAAATCTACAATCTAAAATTCCTAAATCTACAATCGCACTACCTTTTCCTTTTCCCCAGGCGCTTGCCGCCCCCAGCCTCGGCGAACTCCTTCAGCAGGCGTTTCTGCTCGCTGCTGAGCTTCTCCGGCACGGTGATGTTCACCCTCACATGCAGGTCGCCGTTCCCGTGGCCCCCCATGACCGGCATGCCCTTGCCCCTGAGGCGGAAGACCGTCCCGGGCTGGGTGCCTGGCGGCACGGCCATGGTTGCCTTTCCATCTATGGTGTTGATGGTCACCTCGTCTCCCAGGGCTGCCTGTACGAAGCCAATGTCTATCTCTGTCAGAAGGTGCGGCCCCTCTCTCTGGAAAATTGGGTCGTTCTGGACATGCACTATCACATACAGGTCGCCGGAAGGCCCGCCCCGCATCCCGGCCTCGCCCTCGCCGCGGAGCCGGAGCCGTGTTCCGGTATCCGAGCCAGCTGGTATGTTCACCTCGATGCGGCTGTTCTTCCTCACCGAACCCTGGCCGTGGCATTTGAGGCATGGCCTGTCTATGGTCTGGCCCGTGCCCGTGCAGGCCGGGCAGGCGCCGATGGAAATGAACTGGCTGTACCCGCGCCTCTGGACCTGTTTTACCTGGCCGGAGCCGTGGCATGTTTCGCAGGTTCTCGGGGCGCTGCCTTTCTCCGCGCCCGAGCCGTTGCACTCCCCGCACCTGACCGAATGGGGAATGTCCAGTGTCTTGGCCAGGCCCTTTGCCGCCTCTTTCAGGGTTATCTGTATGTCATATCTCAGGTCGCTGCCCCTGGCCGGGCCGGTGCTCGATTGCCGCCTCCGGCCGCCGCCCCCGAAGAACATGTCGAAGATGGAGCCGCCCCCGAAGTCGCCGAAGATATCGCTGATGTCCTGGTAATGCGTGAAGTCCTGCCACTGGAAGCCGTCTCCGCCGAAGGAGTTGTTGATGCCGGCATGGCCGTACTGGTCGTACTTCTGGCGCTTCTGGGGGTCAGCCAGGACCTCGTAGGCCTCGCTGACCTCCTTGAACTTCTCCTCGGCCTTGGCCTTGTCGTCCTTGTTCATGTCCGGATGGAACTTCTTGGCCAGCTTCCTGTATGACTTCTTGATGTCATCCTGGCTGGCGCCTTTCTCCACGCCAAGGACCTCGTAGTAGTCTCTCTTGTCGGCCATGTTCGTTCTCCGGGAATTATGATGGATGCGGGAAAGTCCCGCACCCATTAATGTTTTGCCTGTTCGTCAGCTCGCGGGATTATTCGTCCTTCACCTCTTTGTAATCGGCATCAACGAAATCGCCCCCCTCTTCGCCGGATGGCGGGGCTTGCTGGCTGCCGTCCTGCTGCTGTTGCTGGGCCTGGTGCTGCGCCGCTGCCTGCTGGTAGAGCGCGGTCGTCACCTCGTGAAGCGCCTTGCCAAGGCTCTCCAGTTCCGCCTTCACTTTATCCACGTCGTCGGATTTGACGGCCTCTTTGAGGGATTCCAGTGCCTTGTCGATGCGTTCCTTCTGTTCCTGGGTCGCCTTGTCGCCGATATCTTTCATGGTCTGCTCGGTGGAGTATATCATGTTGTCAGCCTGGTTCATTACCTCTATCTTCTCGCGCTTCTTCGCATCCTCCTCGGCGAACTTCTGGCTGTCGTGTATCTTCGCCTCTATCTCCTCCTGGGAGAGGTTGCTGGTCGCGGTGATGGTGATCTTCTGCTCCTTGCCGGTGCCCAGATCCTTGGCGGCCACGTTCACGATGCCGCTGGCATCTATGTCGAATGTCACCTCTATCTGGGGGATGCCCCTCGGAGCCGGCGGTATGCCTATCAGGTGGAACCTGCCCAGACTGATATTGTCCGCGGCCATGGCCCTCTCGCCCTGCGTCACATGTATCTCGACGCTTGTCTGGTTGTTGGCAGCCGTCGAGAATATCTGGCTCTTGCGGGTGGGGATGGTTGTGTTCCTGGTTATCAGGGGTGTGGTGACGCCGCCCAGCGTCTCGACGCCCATGGTCAGCGGGGTGACGTCCAGCAGCACGATCTCCTTTATCTCGCCGCCCAGGATGCCCCCCTGGATGGCCGCGCCCACTGCAACGCATTCGTCCGGGTTCACGTTCTTGTAAGGCTCCTTCTTGAAGAAATCCTTCACAAGGTCCATCACGGCGGGCATTCTTGTTGAGCCGCCCACGAGTATGACCTTGTTGATGTCCTCCACCTTCAGCGCAACAGGCTTCGCGTCCCTCATTGCCCTCTTCATGGGGTCAAGGGTGCGCTCCAGCAACTTCCTGGTTATCTCCTGGAACTTCGCCCTGGTCACCTTGATGTCCATGTGTTTCGGGCCGGTGTTGTCCGCGGTTATGTAGGGCAGGTTGACGCTGACCTGCTGGAGGCCGGAAAGCTCTATCTTGGCCTTCTCGGCTGCCTCTTTCAGCCTCTGCATCGCGGTGGCGTCGTTCCTCAGGTCCACGCCCTGGTCCCTCTTGAACTCGGCCGCAAGGTAATCCACGAGCGCCTGGTCCCAGTCATCGCCGCCCAGCATGGTGTCGCCATCCGTGCTGAGCACCTGGAATGTGCCGTCGCCGACCTCAAGGAAGGATATGTCGAAAGTGCCGCCGCCCAGATCGAAGACCGCTATCTTCTCGCCCTCGTCCTTCTCAAGGCCATAGGCGAGCGCGGCAGCCGTCGGCTCGTTGATTATCCTCAGCACCTCGAGCCCGGCTATCCTGCCAGCATCTTTCGTTGCCTGGCGCTGGTTGTCGTTGAAGTAAGCGGGCACGGTGATGACTGCCTGGGTGATGCTCTCTCCCAGGTATGCCTCCGCATCCAGCTTCATCTTCTGGAGTATCATCGCCGATATCTCGGGCGGCGTGTAATTGTTCTTGTCTATCTTCACCTTGTGGTCAGTGCCCATCTTCCTCTTGATGGACGATATCGTTCTCTCGGGGTTGCTGACGGCCTGCCTTTTCGCGACCTGGCCAACCAGCCTTTCCCCCTCTTTCGTGAACCCCACCACTGACGGCGTGGTCCTTCCCCCCTCGGCATTCGGCAGCACTTTCGGCTTTCCGCCTTCCAGCACTGCCAGGCACGAGTTCGTTGTTCCCAAGTCTATTCCTATTATCTTTGCCATTTTTATTCCTCCTTCTGAATATTATTATCCTCAATCTTCTTTTTCTCCCTGGCCACCTTGACCTTTGACGGCCTGATGACCTTTCCTTTCATGGCGTAGCCGGCCTGGAATTCCTCCAGGACGGTCCCGTCGCCGGCTTCCTCCGATTCGGCCTGCATTATCGCCTCATGCTTGTGGGGGTCGAACTGGCATCCGGCCGCCGCAATCCTCTCCAGGCCGTTCCTTCGCAGGTACTCCAGCATGTTCTGGTACACCATCCGCACTCCCTGCGATTCCCCCTCAGGAAGTTTCTCCAGGGAAACGATGGCCCTCTCGAAATCGTCCAGCGTCTCCAGCAGCCCCGCGACTATGGTCTCGCATGCGCCGTCCGCTATCCTGGAACGTTCTGCAGCCACTCTTTTCTGGTAGTTCTCGAAATCTGCCTGCACCCTCTGGAGCTGGGCGAAGTAACCCTGCGCCAGTTCTGTTTGTTCGGCCAGCCGGCGCTTCAGCCCCGCGGTCTCATCCTCTGCTTCGCTTGCGCCATCCTCTTTCTGGACGGCCAGCGGAGCCGGCTCCACCTCTGCCAGGCTTTCCGCGTCTTTCTTTGCCAGTTCGTCTTTTCTATT
>JAWOHM010000126.1:0-10179 GCA_046485165.1 Thermoplasmata archaeon | reverse complement strand
CCCCATCTGGCATGCGTCCATGCTGATGATGTCCAGGTTGATATCGGCATCGGATATCGCCATCATGGCATACCTCAGCTCCGCCGCTGTCAGGTAATCCCCCTTGTCAGGGCATACGCCCGGCCAACCATTGCCGTGGCCCCAGAGGTCCAGCATGAACCTGTCAGCCGGATAATTCTCGACAACCCAAGAGACATACTGGACGAGTGTGTCAGGGTCGCCCATGTTGAGCTCGCTCCCCCAGGTCGGGTCGATGCTTGAGAGGGACAGGTCCTCCCTGCCATTCTTGAGAATCCTGGCAAGGCTTGAATCCCCATCCCCTGCCGAGTCCAGCAGCACGATGATATCCAAGTTTTCTCCTGAGCCCACCTTCTTCATCTCCTGCAAGTCGGAAGGTATCTGGTCGGAAAGGCTGCTGTCTCCGGACATGTAGACCATGAACGTCCATGTCTCGGCCTCATCCTGGGCATCCGCGCGCATCTGGAAAAGCGGCGAGATGGCCACTGCGATGGCAACGGCTAGACATAAAACACCTGCAGCTTTTTTCGTGCGCACTAGTACTCCACTCCCTTCCTGGCCATTATGCCTTTCATGTAGGGGTGCTTGACCTCGGTCATCTCCGTGACTGTCTCGGCAAGCTCGATGAATTCGCAGGGCGCGTACCTTCCGGTGAGGACAATCTCCATCTTCTCCGGCCTGGACCTGACCAGCGCGATGACATCCTCCTTGGATACCAGGCCCCATTCCACTGCGACATTGATCTCGTCCAGGATGAGCAGGTCAACCTTGCCTTCATCCACAACCTTGCGGGCATGCTCAAGCCCGTCCCTGGCCAGTTTGATGTCTATCTCGGCGGGATTCTTCTTGTCCACGAAATCCGGCCTGCCAAATTGCCGGATGTCGAAGTTCGGGATGTTCTTGACGGCTTCCAGCTCCCCGTATTTTACATCGCCTTTCATGAACTGTATCATTAGAACCTGAAAGCCGTGGCCTGCAGCCCGCAGCCCCAGGCCCAGCGATGCGGTTGTCTTGCCCTTGCCGTCGCCCGTGTAGACATGGACCATTCCCAGGCCGATTTCCGAAGCCATGGGGTTTGAAAGGATTCTGCGATATATAATCCTTGTCCCCCGGTAATCTCATCGTTTGCCAAATGTCGATTACCGGCCAACGCTATGGGAGTTGTCGTTTGGTTTTTGACTACCCAGGGCGAATACTCTTTTCTGCTCTATCTTTGTTTCCGTATTCACCAATTGTATTCACATTGTTTGTTTATGGCGCTATTTCTGTTTAATATATGATATCGCGCCAGTGGAATGCTCCGGTAATCTCATCGCTTGCAGAATGGTGATTACCGGCCATTCGCAGTGGGAATGATTGTTTGATTATTGACTACCCACGGCGAATGCTCTTTTATGGATAGATTCAGTTCTCGCATTCACCAATTGCATTCACATTGTTTGTTTATGGCGCTATTTCTGTTTAGTATATGGCATCGCGCCAGTGGAATGCTCCATCGTTGATTGAAAGAAATCGCATTCTATGCTTGCCTGGTGTTTGGCCAGACAAGTCAGTCCTAGCAACGAGGCAAAGCCTCGTCTTAGTCACGGCCAGGTATGGCCGTTCCTAGACCCTAGACCCTGAACCCTAGACCCCTAGAATCAATAACCAAGCTAGACCCTAGCCCCTTACCCCATTCCAAATCCTTTTTTATCAGTTACTCATATTGGCATGCATGAGTCCAACCGGTAAGGAACTCACAATCATCCAGGGCCCCAACGGTTCCCCCCTGAAAGCCGCCATCATCGGCTGCGGCGGAACCGGCTGCAATATACTGGCCGAGGGCGGAATAGCATCGGCCATGACGCGAATAGCCATTGGTTCCGAGCCGGATGCCATGCGCTCGCTGAAGGTGGACAGGAGCATACTGGCGGACCCCAGGAAGCTGCAGGCGGCAGCCAATATCCCGGGAAAGGCGCTTCGGATAGCAGGAAGCGAGCTGGAGTCCGAGATATCTGCGGCCATCGCCGGCGCAGACATGACCTTTATATTGGCTGGCCTGGGCGGCATGAGCGGCGGCTGGGGCTCGGTTGTGGCGGCCAGGGCTACCGACATCTCCCGGGGCATGAGCCTCTGCGTGGCCAGCGTCCCTTTCACCGTGGAGGGCGGCTCCAGGAAGGAGAGGGCCGGTGCCCAGCTCAAAGCGCTTATGGAATGCGCTGGCGGCATTCTCGTGATTCCCAATGACATGATACTGGCCGAGGCACCCAATCTGCCCATCAACAGGGCCTTCAGGGTCATGAACAGCGTTCTGGTGTCGCCGGTGAACATGTTCCTGAAAGCCATAGGCTCGGATGACATGGCGACGGTAAAGAAACACCTGGGCGGCGGAAAGCTCATGGCAATGGACTCTGCGGAATGGGACAGGGAGAACGCGGAATTCGCGGTGATAGAGCATCTGGGCAAATCCAGGTGGCTGGACCTCTCTTCCAGGAAGGCAAAGGCGGCGATGCTGTTCGTGGAGGGGCATGCCCTCTACGACGGGCTGAACGAACTTGGCAAGCTGTTCTCCAGGGCAGCTGGGGAGGATTGCCAGGTCATCGTGGCAAGCGCCGGGAATAGGAAATCCGGGCTGAGAGTCACTGCGGTGGTGGGATTCTGAGGATATTGGCGTTGATTCTGGCAATTGCCATGGCATTGGTGCCCGTTTCAGCGGTGGCCTTGGGGAGCAGCATCGAGGTTCCGGAATCCGGCTATTCTGGCACAGATACGCTATTGCCGGGCGAGGACAACATATACGACGTGCATGTAAAGATGAACCATGACCTGCTGTTCACATTCCATGTGGTGGGCCAGGGCGACATCATGGTGTTTCTCATACCCATGGACGACCCGGCCAACATCAGATATTACACCAGTCAGCCAGTAACCGAATACACCGTGAGGCTCCCCGCGATAATCGGCTTCGACAAAGGCTACTCCATACTGGTGAACACATCCTATCCCGGGGAAATCCAGTACAATGCGGAGATACACACGGAGGTCGTGGAGCATCCTGAGTACTCCCTGTACTACATCCTGATAATCCTGGGATTCGTCGCCCTGGTTGTTTTCTGCTGGAAATTCGTGGTCTGGCAGGATAAGCGGGAGAGGACGGCGAAGAAGGCAGACAGAGAAGCGCGCAGGGGCAAGCGGCGCAAATGACGTCCACCGGCGAACAATCAGCCGTTCCCATTGCATAAGAATGGAATGAACGGATATGGCAGTAATTTGTTATATGGATGTATTTGATTTTAAATATCGAATTGTATTACAGGAACCGATGAAAAAATGACCGAAAAATTATCATCAGCCGAAAGCACAATTCCATCAGATGAAGCCGAGGCGAATTCCAGAATCAAATGGCACACAATGTCCCCCGAAACCGCCCTGAAACAGCAGGGCTCCCGGGTGGAAGGCCTCTCCGGAAACGAAGCCAAGCGCCGCCTGGCTATCTACGGCCTCAATGAGATTATTTCCAAGAAAAGGTCCGCTCTCATCCGATTCCTGCTGCAATTCCACAATCCCATGATGTACGTTCTCTTGTTCACCGGCGCCGTGACCATGACCCTGAGCCTTCTGGAACTGGAGGACTTATGGCCGGACACATTCGTTATCTTCCTTGTCATTGTTGTCAATGCCATAATCGGTTTCATCCAGGAGGGCAAAGCGGAAGCGGCGATAGATGCCCTGAAGAAGATGATGGTCCCGGAATGCAAGGTCGTGCGCGATGGCGAAGCGCATGTCATCAAGGGCAAGGAACTGGTACCGGGGGACATAGTCCTTCTGGAGGCCGGGGACAGGGTTCCGGCGGACATGAGGCTCGTTCACACGAAGAACTTCGCCGCCGATGAATCCCTTCTCACGGGGGAATCCCAACCCGTGTCCAAGGACGCCGAGACGCAGGATGCGCCTGACATCATGATAGCTGACATGCGGGGCATGGCCTTCAGCGGCACATTTGCCACCCGCGGCCTGGCCACCGGACTTGTGATAAGCACCGGCGAGTGGACCGAGGTCGGGAAGGTCGCCAGGATGGTGAAGGAGGTCGGCGGCGTTGACACGCCTCTCCTGAGAAACATCGCCCAGTTCACAAATTTTCTCATCGTTACAATCCTCACCGCAGGCGGGATACTCGCGGCGATTGCCTATGTCCTCGCCTACACACTCATCGAGTCCTTCATGGCCGCCGTTTCCATGGCCGTTGCGGCCATCCCTGAGATGCTTCCAGCCCTTGTGATATCCATATTGGCTTTGTCTTCCATGCGCATGGCCAAGCGCAACTCTCTCATACGAAAATTGCCTGCCATCGAAACGCTCGGGTGCACCACCGTCATATGCTCGGACAAGACTGGCACACTCACCCAGAATGAGATGACTGTTGTGAATATTTATGCCGGCGGAAAACTCTATGAAGTCAGCGGGAAAGGATACGCCCCGGAAGGCCGCATCACCCGCAGTGGCGCCATAGTGGACGGCATCGCAGGCCAATCGGAGGAATTCACCCAGGTGCTTAACGCGGGCGCTCTGTGCAACAATGCCCAGCTGGACCTTCAGGCCTCGAACGGAACATCGTCTCATGTGGTTGTCGGCGATCCGACCGAAGGTGCACTCATCGTTTCCGCGCGAAAGGCAGGGCTGGAATACGAATTCAACATGGTTGGCACTCACGTGGAACATTCCCGCATGGACGAGATTCCATTTGATTCGAGCGAGAAATACATGGCTGTTCTGACCGACGAGCATGGCGAGAACATCATTTACGTGAAAGGTTCCGTCGAGAGGTTGCTGGGGTTCTCCAGCACGGTGATGAAAGGCGGCAAGCTTGAGCCAATCGATGAGGCGCGCATACTGAAGCAGACCGATGAACTTTCCCGCAGGGGGCTCAGGGTCCTGGCGATGGCCATGAAGAGAGTCCCGGACGACCAGAATGCCATTTCTCCGGCAGACATGAATGACCTTGTTTTTCTTGGCATGCAGGCAATGTACGACCCGCCCAGGGAGGGCGTGCCGGATTCAATAGCCAAGTGCAAGCTGGCAGGAATCCGGCCAGTGATGATAACGGGCGACCACCCAAAGACGGCCCAGGCGATCTCCCGGCAGATAGGGATAATCAAATCGGACGATGCCAGGGTTCTCACGGGTGCCGAGATGTCCGGAATGACTGATGATGAATTGTTCGATGTCGTGAATTCCATCAGCGTGTATGCAAGGGCGACGCCGGAGCACAAATTGAGGATAGCAATGGCCCTGAAGAAGCACGGCCATGTTGTCGCCATGACCGGCGACGGAGTGAACGATGCCCCCGCCCTCAAGGCCGCAAACATCGGCGTGGCCATGGGCACCGGGACAGAGGTCAGCAAGGAAGCGTCCGACATGGTGATTGCGGACGATAATTTCGCCACCATCGTGGATGCGGTGGAGCAAGGCCGCCATGCCTGGAAGAATCTCCAGAAGGCGATTCTCTACACCCTGCCCACGAACGGTGGCCAGGCTGCGCTGATGATAGGCGGCATAATCCTCGCCACTCTCAGCATTACACTGGGTCTCGGGACCGTGTTCGACCACCGGTTGCCGCTGGAGCCGATTCACATACTCTGGATAAACCTGGCGGACTCCGTGTTCCTGACCATGCCGCTGATGATGGAACCAATGGACAGAGGCCTGCTGAGGGAGAAGCCCAGGAACGTGAAGGAGAAGATAGCCAACAGGATGTTCTTCATCCGGGTGGGCTTGGTCTCCATTGTGATGCTGCTGGTCAGTTTCTTCGTGTACTGGTACTACGGCACCCATCCCGACAACCATGACATATACGTGGTCCAGGCGCAAACCGCGGCATTCATCAGCCTCCAGATGGTGCATATCGGCTACCTGATGACCGCCCGCTCCATCGAGAAATCGGCATTCAGGTTCAGCCCGTTCTCCAACCGCTGGGTGCTTGCAGGCATATTCACGACGGTTGTTACAGCCCTCCTCATAACCTATACATCCATTGGCAACGCAATATTCCGGACCGAGGCAATACCGCTCGAGTGGTGGCCGGTGCTGCTGCTCTGCCTTGTGCCGGGCTTCGCGGTCATCGAGGTTGAGAAGTACTTCGAGGCCAGGAAGAAGCGGAAGAAGGGGAAGGCCAGGCTTTCACAGCCCGGGCATGCATCCCGAGCACATTCCCGCAATGCAAGGAAGAAAGACACCGGCAGGAAGATTTTATCTACATAATTGCACATATGCTTCCACATGCCCGAAAGATATGAAGTTATAGACCATACTGCCGATATCGTCATCAGGACCTCGGGGAAGGATCTGAACGAAGCATTTGAGAACGCTGCTTACGCGCTGTTCGACACCATGTGCGACGCTTCCACGGTGAGGCCCCTGAAGGTCAAGAAACTGGAAATTGAATTCGATGACTTGGAGCAGCTTCTCGTGGACTGGCTCTCCAGGCTGCTGTTCCTCTGCGATGTGGATGACATGCTGTTCTCCGAGTTCGAGGTGCGGATATCAGGAAACACCCTGAAGGCCACGATAAAAGGCGAGAAGCTGGACGCCGAGAGACATCTGCTGAAAACAGACATCAAGGCCATCACATACCACATGCTGGAAGTGAATGAAGACCGCAACACCGTCCAGGTGCTGTTTGATGTTTGATTGCAGAATGTTATAAGATTCAGGGTCTAGGGTACGGACGGACTGTAATATCTGCTATTGAATGCGTAGATTTTGGTTGGGAATCGGGAAAGGGGAATAGGGAATCGTACGAATGGCTGGATTGCCAGCGATTGTTGTTGTTTTATTGTTCGGGACTCGGGAATAGGGAATAGTGTATAGGGTCTAGGGTTCAGGATATGGGGTCTAGGATCTGAACTTGCCTGACCTGACGCCAGGCAAAATTTGAATGCGGCTCCCGACAATCAATTCCAAAGCATTCCCTTCCGGCAACGACCATATGGCAAATCAAGGAGTCATGGCAGTATAGAACGATTTCCCAGCAATTAGTGGATTCGTGAACGATGTCACATCGAACGCGAGAATCCGCTGTGGGTAGTCTCTATCCAAACAGGGATTCCCAAGACGTTGGCCGGTAATCGACAATCTGCAAACGATGAGATTACCGGGGAAAAGGAAAGCGTACGGAATGGATGCATCTCCATCCATTGAATCCGTCACCGAATCCCGCTTCCCGCTGGTTTCAATTTTCAACCAGGTTCCCGCTTCCCGCAATCACAATAACCAATAAAATTCCCGGTTCCCGACCTGGCAACCTCATTTCATTGAATGCTTTCTGCCTTTGATAGCATTTATATACTATATATACTTGCAGATATTAAGTTCAACCGTTTACGGGGGGCAAAAACATGGCAGAAAAACCAAAGACCAAGAAGGAAGAAAAACCGAGCGCAAAGGGAGAAAAGCAGAAGATAAGCATCGAGAACATCGTTGCATCGACAATTCTTGCAGAGAAGCTTGACCTCAACCAGGTCGCTCTGGCGCTGGACGGCGCTGAGTACGAGCCCGAGCAATTCCCGGGCCTTGTTTACAGGCTGAAGGAGGAGAGGACGGCCATACTGCTCTTCAGGAGCGGCAAGGCCAACTGCACGGGCGCGAAAACCATCGAGAGCGTCAGGAAGACCATCAAGACCGTTTCCAAGAAGCTGGAGAAGGCAGGCCTTCCGGTCGTGAAGGACCCGACGATTACTGTCCAGAACATCGTGGCTGTTTACGACCTCAAGAACGACCTGAACCTGAATGCCATAGCAATCACCCTCGGCCTGGAGCGCGTTGAATACGAGCCCGAGCAATTCCCCGGGCTGGTTTACAGGGTCGCTGACCCCAAGGTCGTGATGCTGCTGTTCGGCTCCGGAAAGGTCGTGTGCACCGGCGCCAAGAAAGTGGATGACATCGAGACAGGCGTCGAGACTCTCAAGAAAGAGCTCCGGGCCGCCGGACTTCTTCATTAATCGATTTCCGCTGGAAAATCCATGAACAGGGAACTCGCAGTTCTGCTTGCGCTCTGCATACTGCTGGGGACGGGGTTTGCATCGACGAGTGCCCAGCCAGGGCAATCCCTTCTTTCCGGAAGCACAGGGGCCAGGGCATCGGCCGCGGACCTTCTGATGGCCGAGAACATCACCGAGAACATCACACTGGACACTGTCTGGGACAATCAGACGCATCCTTTCGTGCGCATCAGGAACAGCATCTGGGTCATGGAAGGCGCAAACCTCACAATCCTTCCGGACGTCACTGTCTGGTTCGATGACGGGGCCGGGTTGTACATAAAGGGCTCGATTAACGCGACAGGCGCTCCTTCGGCCAAGGTCTCTTTCATTTCCTCAGCGAGCGACCCATCATCCGCATCCTGGCTTGGCATCACTCTCGAGAACGACCTGGGCCAGTGCATATTCGACAATGTCGTGATCCGCCATTCCGAGTTCGGCATTTCCTGCCGGGGCAAGGCTTCATCCATCACCAATTCTTCCATCGAGCATACCTTTTATCACGGCATACTTGTGGACGGGGACAGCAGCGCGCTGATAAGAGATAACTACCTCAACGACACTGGGTGGTCCGGCATAATCGCAGAGAATCGCTCGAAAGCAATAGTTGAAAGCAACATTGTCAGGGTCACGGATTATGGCATAGTGTGCTATGATTTTTCAGTTGTCACGGATAATGCCATCGAAGTATGTTGGGTGGGCCTTGTTGGCCGGGGAGATGCCAACTTCACATTCAACCGCGTGTCCAATTGCATGTATGGCGTCCAGGGATTTTCAGCGTCTCCCCTGGTGTCAGGCAATCATTTCACCGATTGTGGCAGGAACAGTTTCGTCAGCTCGAGTTCCATCTTGAAGGACAACATATTCGAGAACAACACCATAGGCATAGACATCGATTACACGTCCAGGCGGATGCTTGAAACCGCGGAGAACAATCACATCAACGGCATAGACCTCAACGACTGCTTTCTCGTCGGAAAGAAGGATATGGAACTTAAGAACCTGCTCCTCGACTCCGGCCAATCCATGGGATTTCAGGGCAGCCTCACCGCCCAGGGTTCGGTCACATTGTACGATTGCCGGAACATCACGATTCGCGACAGCAGCATCGCAAATGCCATCCACTGCGTCTATGCCACAAACACCACGTTCAAGATTTACAACGCCTCATTCGACAATTTTGAAGAGTCCCAGATTTATCTCGAGGCCAATGCCACCGGCGTAGGGTTCAACCGCTCGGTGGACCCGGAATGCGTGGTGATTGGCGGCGACAATTGCCTTTTTCAAACATTCGAGGAGCTCCGCGTACAGGTTCAGGATTTCTTTGGCGGGCCCATTCTGGGTGCCCGGGTGATAGTGAGGGAGAACGCCCTCATCCTCCACGACAGCACCACGAACGCCCTGGGCCTCACCCCGAACATGGTGGTGAAGGACAGGACCGTGACGGATGCTGGCGTCATACCCTCGCCGCTCAGCGTGGAAGTGTTTGCAGATGGGTATGATTTTGATTCCAATCCACAAACAGGCGTTTACGCCTTTCAATCCGGCATTCTGGCATTCTCGGCCCTGGGGGATGTGTTCCCGCCGGTTGTTGTGTCTGTCAGCGTCGAGAACGGCGAGCGCTCTTTCCCCGTGAATGGCACCATCACGGTCAGGTTCAACGAGCCCATGAACCGGCCCTCCGTGGAAAACGCCTTCTCCATCTCGGGGAATGTGACCGGGACATTTTCCTGGGACGGGTTCAACATGACCTTTGCTCCGGCCCGGCTTGATTATGATACCCCATATTCCGTGGTCATATCCACCGGTGCCATGGATATCTGGAACAACAGCCTGGATTCCCCCCTATCCATATCTTTCAAGACAGAGCATGTGCCATCTTCAAGCGGGTATTTCATCCTGTTTGCGGTCATCGCAATATTTGCACTGGCCGGAATCGTTGGCTGGTTCATCCTGCGAAAGTTGAAATGATGCCTTCGCCGCGATTGAACATGTACTCGCCCATATACTGCGACTTTCATAGCGGCAGATAATATCCATCTTACATACTTCAAGATTTTTTACAACTGTTATTTATCTTGAAGTATAAGTCTGCGGATACGGGCGCTTTCAAGCAAATCTCCTGCGAGTACTTGTTCAATTAAGG
>JAWOHM010000042.1:0-3853 GCA_046485165.1 Thermoplasmata archaeon | reverse complement strand
GGAGGAGCATCTGGCGGCCGAACAGCATATGATTTCCATATCCGGCGCCACCGAGAATTTCCGCGAAGGCGTTACCGCTTTCACCGAAAAGCGGGAGCCGAAATTCGCTGGGAAATAGCGGACTCCTGACCCATGGCTCCGGCACCCGCCAACCCCATCATGCCCCGCCTGCCTCCCAGCGTTTTGCAAGCAGGAGGGCGGGGTTGTGGGCCAGATTGGGCGAATCTGGCCTGGTGACCGATTAACGTCATCATCCTTTCAGAAGCCTCGCCTGTAAGGGCGGGGAGGAGTTAACATCGGCACTCAACCCGGTACTCGGTCCCGACATCGGCCAGATGCCCGTGCTTCCACAAAAGTTAGAGAGAAACGTCAGCTGTGCAAGAGCTTGCCAAATGCAACCTCGCCCTGACAGGCGAGGCTTTTTGCATCAAAATGCTCCAGATGTTTCAAAGAATTCGCACTCGCCTGGACATCAATCCCAAACCCCGGGCTCACACCCGGGGCATGCTGTTTGGCATATGACGTGCGGGTTTGAATGTCGATAAAAACGCTCCATCCACATCACCTTGGCGCCCCAAGGTGTTGGCTCTTGCACAGATAGCTATTCTTCATCCTTTTGTGTGTGCTTGTAAGGCATCCGCCATGACGCTGAGCAAGTTATTAATCCCCGGAAAATCATTATGGGGGCATGGAGAAGGAGCTCAGGAAGAAAGCGCTGGCCGGGTTTATTGTTCTGCTGCTGGTGTTCGGAGGATACTGCGCGTATCTGGCCAGCATCCCCGAGGGGCGAGAGGCTTTTCTATACACATTTGTGGGATATGACGATTCAGCCTTGGATTCCCTGAACATTTCGGAGTTGGCGGAGTTATTCAGCCAGGACGCTTTCCTGGCGAATTATTCGGTCAACAACAGCTCCGGTTACCATGATGGCATATTTGACATCGTACCGATAGACTACCCGGACATAGTCATCAGTTTGTGCCGGAACGAGCACGACATATACCTGATGGCAGATGGATTCGTCCGTCTCGATGCATTCAACATGATGATTGGGAACGCCGGAAACCTCAGCGAGATGATGGAGTTCCACATGACTCGGGTCCTGGAGCACCTCGGGCATGGCGAGTTGGCAGATGACGTATACATAGATGATTATTTCGGACCATGGCCGGATCTCGACAGGATTGTGTTTTTTATCTGGCTACTGTGGATGAACATCGTGTATTGCATCATGTTCTTTTTCGATGGCGGATATTTGCTGGAAAATCTTATAAAATGGCGCTTGACCGATGGTGAACACCTAGGGATTATCTCTCTGCTTGCCGGAATCGGACTCGGGATTCCGGCAATCTGGATTGTTGTCAGATACCAGTTTTTAGAAAATGAGGGCCTGTTCTGCCTGTCCATTGTAGCCATACTGTTGATAATAGGTCTGTACCTCATTGTCAGCGAGAGAAAGAAGCGATTGTTCGCGGGTGCCGTCCATCATGACGGGATGAAACGGAAGTGGAATGGTTGGATTTTCTTTATTTCCGGAATCATGCTCTTCTCGATGCAACTCTGGCTCATTCACATATGGGATTTGGGTGTGGCAGGCAGCATCCCCTGTCTAAGTATGCTTATCATATGGACTATTTTCGGACTTTACCTGATAATCTATGGCAAATCGACTCAGTAGCCCAGTTTCTTCGCCTCGTCCTCGGCCTGCCTGACCATCCCATCCAGCAAATCCAGACCGTTCTGCCAGAACTCGGGTTTCGTGATGTCCAGGCCCATCTTGGCCATGAGGTTCTTCGGGTAATCCGAACCGCCGGCTGCCAGCATGTCGATGTATTTCGGCACGAAATCGGGACCCTGCTTCCGGTACTGCTCGTAGAGGGATAAGACCATCAGCTCGCCGAACGAGTATGCGTAAGTGTAGAACGGGTAGTGGACGAAATGGAGCACGTACGACCACCAGAGTCCGTACTCGTCTGTCATCTCCACGGAATTTCCGAACATCCAGCGGTTCTCGTCAAGCCACATCCGGTGTATCTCTTCCTGCTTCAACTCGCCCTTCTCGCGCCTTGCTGCGTGGAGGCGGGTCTCGAACCGGTTCATCATTATCTGGCGCATGACTGTCGCGAACGTGCCTTCTATCTTCCCGCACAGGAGGTTGAGCCGCTTCTTGGGGTCCTTTTCCTTGGAGAGTATGTCGTTGAACAGAATCATCTCGCCGAATATGCTGGCGGTTTCGGCCATGCACAGAGATGTGTCCATGAGGAGGTCGCCCTGCTGCCTTGCCAGGTACTGGTGGATGCCGTGCCCCATCTCGTGGGCCATTGTGGATGCGTCGCTCAGGGTGTCGGTGAAGTTCAGCATGATGTAGGGGTGGTGGTCTGACGCAGTACTTGCGGAGAACGCGCCCCCCTCCTTGCCCTGCCTGGGGTCCGCATCTATCCAACCGTTGGCGAAGAACTGCTTGGCGATGTCGCCGGACCTCGGGCTGAAAGATGTGTATGCTGCAATGGTCATGGCCTTGGCAGTTTCATAATCGCACGGCTCCTCCTCCTGGGTGATGGGGCAGTATCTGTCATAATCCTGAAGTTTTTTGATGCCGAGCAATTTCGCTTTCAATTTATAGTATCTGGCCACCATTGCGACGTTCCTGTCCACCGCGGCCTTGAGGCTTTCGACTGTTTCATCATCGACTTCGTTAGCCAGGTTCCTCTTCTTCGCGGGATGGGGGAACTTCCTGAACTCATCCTCGGTGGCGTGAGCCTGGATGAGGGTGTTGAATATGTAGGTCAGAAGGTCCATGTTGGCCTCCAGCGCCTGCGTTACTCCTTTATGAGCAGCCTTCCTCTTGTCCCGGTCCGGGTGGAAGAGCAATGCCAGCGCGCCGTCCATCGGCATCTCCTGCGCTTTTCCCTCTATCTTCACCTTGACTTTTATCTTCCCCATGGTCTCGTCGAACAGCCTCACGAATGCGGTGCGACCCGATAGCTCCAGCGCGCTCATCAGCTTCTCCTCCGCTTCAGACAGCTGATGGGGTTTCATGAGCCTCTTGACCTCAAGGAGATGCTTGTACTTGGCAAGCTCCGGGGAGTTCATCAACCTGTTGGCAGTTGCATCATCCACCGCGCACCAGGCCAGCTCGACGAATATCATCTGGCGGTCGGCTTTGACGTACATTTCCATGAGCGCCTGCTTCAGTGCGGCCACGTCTTTATCAGTGGTGTTCTGGGCGAATCTCAGGTGAGCGTAATAGAGTGGCTTGCGGACGTCACTGGTTATCGCCTCCAGCTCCTTGATGAGCTCGTGAAGCCCACCGGGCGTTATCGATGAATTCAGCATCGGCCGGTACTTGGCCTCGAAAGCCTCCGCCCTCTTGACGGCGGCTGCCATATGCTCCTTCACCTTCGAAGGCTCCAGCGACGGGCAGAGGCCCTCAAAATTCCATTCGATTCCCTTGGCGCTTGATTCCTTTGCTGCCATCTTCTTTCACCGGGCGGGAGAAAAGCACATGCTATAATATATTTGACGTTAAAAATTCACTATCAATCAGATGCCAACCATGCTGAAAGGGCCGCAACCGCATCCTCCCGCCTGGCCGGATATGTTGCTACTTTCAACCGCACGTCTATGACATCCCTATTCCAAGCCAATGCCAGTTCTTCGTTGTACGCCTTCTGCTTGTCCAGCCGAAAATGGAACGCGCAATCCTCGTCTGTGCGCGCATCCTCCTGGCCTGCAAGCGGTTTCAGTATCCCGGAATCCCGGATGCTGTTCAGAAATTTCTTCATGTCCCCGGATTTGGTCAGCTCAACCTCGAACACGGAGATGGAATTGCCGAAATGGCCGGTCGTCCCGG
>JAWOHM010000137.1:0-6049 GCA_046485165.1 Thermoplasmata archaeon | reverse complement strand
CCCGAGTTGGGTCTGAGTGAGGGTGCCCTTTTTGGGGCGCTCGAACTTGGGTTCAGCAAGGAGGGTTAAGTCGTAACAAGGTATCTGTAGGGGAACCTGCAGATGGATCACCTCCTACGTAATTAATCATATAAGATTTGTAGGAGGAAGACGATTGTGGAACGTTCTTCGGAACGGGCCGCGATACGATCCCTCATTACAAGTCTTGTGTGAAACACCTAGGTTACTGGTTACGTCGAAAGACGTTTCCAGTTACCCCCTATACCTATTACGTCTACAGCGTGTCCTTCGGGATGCGCGAACGCGTCCAACAGGACGCGCGGTGTCTTACGGACACCAAAAATGTGTGCGAAGCAATCCTGAGTTAATAAAATAGGTGATCAAGCACTTATTGTCATCGAACGTATTATTAATTTTTCAATGAATAGCGTGAGCGCTGCAGACTAGAAATGATAAAACCTGCATGCCCTGGCTGTAAGGCCGGGGTTTAGATGCATTAGCGCTGCAAGTGCGCTTGTTGCTAGCATCTAGGGCATTTGGTTTCAATAAGCCCCGGGTGTAAGCCCGGGGTTGCATTTGGAAAGCTCTTGCAAGGGGACGATTCTCTCATCATTTTTGTCGTCATCGAACGTATTATTAATTTTTCATTTGATAGCGTAATCGCTGCAGGCTGGAAATTATGCAAACGGCATGCCCCGGGTGTGAGCCCGGGGTTTTGAATCTTTATTGAATCAAGTGCGAATGCCCCAGTATTCTGAGGCATTTTAGAACTCCATTCTGCCAAGCCCCGTCTGTGAGGACGGGGTGGCGGGTACTCGCCTAGCATCTCGCGTGCTGGGCGAAACCCATTACGCGGATCTAGCATGGGGGCTTCTCTCTCTATCTTCGCGTTGCGTGGTTGAGTGGGTGCTGCAAGCCCCGGGACCGGGTTGTGTGCCGATTTAAACACCTCCCCGGGCTCACGCCCGAGGCTTCCTAAGAATGAGCTTAATTGTCACCAACCGGGTTCCTGAAACCCGGTCACAACCCCGCCCTCCAGCTGATAAACTGAAATATTCAGACGGGGCATGGTGTGGGTGGCGGGTGCCAGAGCCATGGGCCGGGGAGGACCAGACATTCTGCCAGCATCGTATTTCCCAGGATGCTTCTCTCTCATCCTTTTTTTTTCTGAACCATATTGTCATCGAACGCATTCTATATTTTTAGATTCTCAGCGTCAGAGCTGCACGGATATCATTATAACATCCGAACCCGATTAAGGAGTTGATGGATAATTCGGAAGCGCATATTGCTAAATTAGTCCGCGACCTCGCCCACCCCGAGGTCTACAACCGCAAGCACGCGGCCTGGACCCTGGCCCGCATTGCCCAGAAAGGCGGCGCCGAGGCCGCGGTTAAGGCGGAGGCGGTCCCCAAGCTGGCCGCATGCCTGGAAGATTCTGAACTGGTTGTGCGGTACCGTGCGCTGTGGGCGCTGCTGGAACTGGCCAAGCGCGGGCAGAAAACCGCGGTGCTTGAGGCGGGCGTTGTTAAGATGATTTCAGGAATGGTTGCCGATGAGACGGAGGTCGAGGTATGTCACCCGCACTCCGATGAAGTGGTATTCACCCAGATTGGCACTTTGGCAAGGGAAGTTTTGGAGCTTCTGCAAATATGAAAGATGGGGCTTACTGGCCCATTGTCCCGGCGCCCCTTCATTTATTGAACAATATCTCCTGGTAAAACCCCTTCTCCGAATTCAACCTGTCCACACTGCGGGTTCTTCCCGGCCTGATAATCCCAGAATATAATCGCAATGAACAGGCCGAATATATACCAACCCGCCATGAATGCTGCCAATGCCAGCAAAGATATGACTGCCACATCCACGGCTGATGCCTTCATTATTTGTTTGTATGCTGTCATATAGTTTCCTCCATCTATGGTATCCAAGCGGCCGGCCGATATAAGCCATTATTTCAACATTATGAATGGTTCTGTGGTGGATTTCATGTAAATCGTTGAAAGACAGATGGCGATTTCTCTCATCCATTTGTGTGTGCTTGAAGGACTGAGCGTTCTCGGCATTTGTACAGTAAAAACCATTTTAAACCCCCAATCCCATTACATCTTCGGGGGCCAACATGGACCGGAAGACTCGCGGAAGCGTGATAAATGCATATCTGAGCTACATCAAGAAGAAATGGGGCATCGAGGGGCAGAAGGAGTGCCGGAAAGACCTGGGCATCGAGGAGATGGAGTTCAAGGACGGTGAGTATTATCAGGACGAGATGGTAGGCAACGTCCTGAGATGGATTAACCGGAACAAGGGAAGGGATGCGACCAAGGATGCGGGAAAATTCATAATGCACAACCTCGGGATACTGGCCTGGCTGGTGCGTTTCACCACAATCAAGACGCTGGCCGAGAGATTCCCCTCCAACTTCAGCGAGGTTTACGCATTCGGCAAATGCTGGGTGGATACTTCCGACCCGAAGAATCTCAGATTGAAATTCAAGGATGTCGGATATTATGATGAGGCATGCCTGGTCTGGGAGGGCATCTGCGAGGAGGCGCTGGCCATGACCAGGACCAAGGGCTCCGTGCAGCATGTGAAATGCCAGAACCGGGGCGATGATATCTGCGAGTTCATCGTGCGCGTGGATTAACGGTAGCTCTTCATGGCCCGATAAACCGCGCAACCCGCCCCGAACCCGTTGTCGATGTTTACCACAGAGATACCTGGCACGCAGCTGTTCAGCATGCCTAGCAATGCGGATAATCCCTCGTAATTGCTGCCGTATCCGACCGATGTCGGAACCGCGATCACCGGCTGGCTGACCTGCGAGGCAATTACGGATGGAAGGGCGCCTTCCATGCCGGCGATGACTATGATTGCCATGCCCGGCTCCTTGTTCAGGGCCTCGACAACCGCCTGGCTGCGGTGGATTCCTGCGACGCCGCGATCGTAGAACTTCACCGATTCTATGCCGAGATATTCCAGGGTGCTGGCCGCTTCCTCGGCAACCGGGATGTCGGATGTTCCCGCGGTGACGATGGCGCACTTTCCCACTTCCTTGTCCCAGCGGCCCCCCAGGATGGCGGTCTTGCCCTGTGGGTTGTGAGACATTTCGTGGAAATTTGATTTCAGAAAATCTGCCTGGGCTTCGGTAAGTTTTGTGACAATCACGGGATGATGCTCCAGAAGCCTGGCAATCGCCTTCTGCAGATTCTCATCTGATTTTCCCAGGGCCAGCACTGCCTCCGGTATCAGGGTGCGTTTCCCCCGTTGCGGGTCCTCATGAACCGAATCATTCTCTGCCATTCTTCTTCCTCAATCCTGCCGGGACATAGCCGGATTGGTCTATCTCAACCTTGCCCCAACCTAGTTTCATTATCTCCGTTGCCAAGGATTCCAGCATTGCCCGGTTCTCCGGGGTGTTCTCGTCCTGGCCCAGTTCCAGCCGGGCGCCGTTGCCCTCGGCCCGGGCCCGTATCATCCTGATGCCCTTTGAACGTATAAAATCCTCGGTCTTGTCAATTCGTTTCATCACATCGTCATCCAGCACGGTGCCGAACGGAATCCGGGAGGCAAGGCAGGCGGAGGCGGGCCTGTCCCATGCTTCCAGGCCCATCTCTCTCGCCAATGCCCTGACATCATCTTTCGTGAGCCCGGCCATGGTCAGCGGGGACAATATGCCGAGTTCCCTGGCAGCCCTTGTGCCGGGGCGGTCGTCCCCCGAGTCTGAGGCGTTCTCGCCGTCCAAGATTCTGGCAAGGCCTTCTTTCTCCCGGATGGACTCGAGTTTTCGGAGCAGAGTTGACTTGCAAATGTAGCATCTCTCCCGGGTGTTCGGGCGAACCTCTGGGTGTATTTCAGATTCGAGAATCAGATGCTCCAAACCATGCGCTTCCGCCATCTTCTTCGCGGATTCAAGGTCTGACTTGGGGGTTGATGAGTCTGCGACCGTCACGCATAGCGCCCTGCCCGGAACATGCTCCTTTGCCATGATGGCCAGGAACACACTGTCCAGGCCGCCGGAGAAGGCGATGACGCAGCTGGGTATTGCCCCGAGAATGTCAACGAGACGCTGTTCCATAGTCGAAAGTTCTTCTCTCATCGTACCATTACTTCTGCAGGTCTTTGACTGTGGCGGTCAGAAGCCTGATGAGATTGGCCAGGTCGTCCAGGTGAATCATCTCGGTTGCGCTGTGCGTGTACCTCATGGGAATGCCGATGGGCATGGTTATGGCTCCCGACGTTTGGATTATGGCTCCGTCCGTGCTGCCGCCGGTGACCCCGTACTGCAGCGGAATCTTCTCTTTCTTGCAGATGGCTGTTATCCTGTCCCTGAACTTGGGGCTGGCTATCATCTTCACATCCACCATGCGCAGCACCGGCCCATTGCCCAGGTTCACTGGTTGGTAGAACTTCTCCAGGCCCGGCGAATCGGTGGTGGAATAGGTGTCCAGCGCTATGACATAATCGAATCCCATGGTGTTGGCGATGACATTGGCTCCCCTCAGGCCTATCTCCTCCTGGACTGTCCAGATGAGGCTGACCTTCCCCTTGAATTTCGTGTTCTTGATGTTCTCATAGACCTTCAAGAGAGTGGTCACCCCGACCCGGTTGTCCAGGGCCCTGGAGCAGACCATTTTCTTGTTGACCAGGAAGAAATCCTTCTTGATTATTACAGGATCGAGGAATTTCACGCCCAGGGCCTCCGTTTCCTTTCGGGACCTTGTTCCGATGTCTATGACCAGCTTGTCCCAGGTTATTATGTCCTTCGGGTCCCTGCCCACGCTCAGGTGGGGGGCGTTGTAGCCGATTGTGCCTCTCACAACCCCTTTGGACGTGTGTATTTCCACGGCGCGGGCTGCCAGCATCTGGTCGTACACACCGCCCAGAACCTTGAAGCTGATATTGCCATCATCCCGGATGTTGGATACGACCATGCCAACCTCGTCCATGTGGGCGACAATAGCTATGGACGGGCCCTTCCCGCCGCCCAGGTCCATGATAAGATTGCCTATGGCATCCTCCCTTGTGGGGATTTTCACGCGCTTGCTTATGTAGTCCCGCACAGCATCTTCGTAACCGGATACGCCCGGCAGCATGACAATTTCCTTCAGTTCGTCTTCAATCCTCGGCATAGTTAACCTCCCTTACGATGGGGCATTGACTCAATAATATTTAATCATGCCCGAACTAGGCTTTGTTGATGAACGGCGTTTTGGTGGTCACGCCCTTCAACTCCCTGCCATGGTGCTCGAGAATGACATTTATTCCGGGCTTCGCGTATTCCCGTCTGAGGTAGGCCAGGGCGATGCCTTTGCCGAGTGATGGGGCATAATTGCCCGAAGAGACCGACCCCACCGTTTCGTGTGGAGAGTCCGCGAGCTTGACCGTGCTGCCGGCCCGGGCCGGTGCACGCCCCTCGAGGAGGATGCCTATCATCTTCTCATGGGTTTTCTCTTCTTTCATTCTCTGGAGGATCTCACGACCCTTGAACTCATGGTCCCATTTTATCACCCAGGCGCAATTAGTCTCGATTGTGGTCCTGTCCCCGGAAAAATCCTGCCCGGAAAGCAGGAAACCCGCTTCCAGTCTGAGAGAATCTCTTGCCCCCAGGCCGATTGGCAGGACTTCGAATCCCGCATCACTCTTCAGAAGCCGGTCCCAGAATGCCGGGGCCAGTTTGTTGGGGATTATCAGCTCGAAACCGTCCTCTCCGGTATAGCCAGTGCCGGACACTATACCTATATCTCCCTGAACTGACTCTTCAGACAAGATATCATAATCAACAAATTGATTGGAAACGTAATTGAATGCCCTGGCCTCGAATTTCCCTATTGTGTTGACATGCTCTCCGAGTATCCTGCCAACCAGAGCCCTGGCATTGGGGCCTTGGACAGCTATGCAAGACAGATGAGATGAGATATCTATCAAATCAATATCTGCATTTTCTTTCATCCATTTGCCGTCTATGTCTATCATGGAAGCATTGGGAACGCAGAAATATTTTCCTTTCCCCAGTTTCGTCACTATCAGATCGTCTATTATCTTGGCA
>JAWOHM010000107.1:0-26905 GCA_046485165.1 Thermoplasmata archaeon | reverse complement strand
CGCATCTGAAAGCCGAATTGGAATCCCTCAGCCCCGAAGACCTGGACTCCGACAAGAAGCGCAGCGACATCGAGGCCCAGCTGGCCGAGATAGAGGTCGAAAAGAATTCTATCCGAACCCTGGAGGAGAACATAAACAACATGGATTCCGCCTACAGGCAACTCCTGAAACAACACTCGGCCGAGATCAAGGACAAGGAGGAGACGCTAAACACCCGCCTGGCTGCGTTCAAGAAGGAGATGGAGCGCCGCGACAAGGAGAAGGAGAAGCTCAAGGCCAGGGAGCAGTTCCTCGAAAAGAGGGAGAAGGAACTCGAGGAAAGAATAAAATACTTCAAAGAAAAGGAGGAGAGCCTCAGGCGGATCGAGGAAGAGATGAAGCAGGAGATTGCTGACCTGAAGGCGGAGAAGGACGGCGTTTCCGAATTGAAGGAGCCGGCAACCGAACTGATAGCGGCCGGGGGGAAATGGGTCATAGACGGGGAGGAACTGGCCGCCATCCTCAAGAAATCCAAGAAGGTGAGGGACGATTGGCTGGAAGAGCAGAAGAATATACAGAAAGGCATTTCAATCGGTGAACCGGGCGACGCCATTGCCCGGGAGAGCGAGGGCCGATTGAGCGACCGCGAGCGTGAGCTTCAGCAAATGATAGAAGAGCTGGAGAAAAAACTGGCCGAAGCCATGTCCGAAGAGAAGAGCATCCAGAAAGAGGAGAAGGCCATGGCCACCGACATGAAGCGGCTGAAGAAAGTATTAAAGGTGTTGGACGATTTACTGGAGAATCTGCCAGATGATGTGGTCGAGAAATTCGCAAAATCCAAGGATTACAAGGAATACGATGAACTGATGCAGGAACTGGGTCTGTAGGTGCGCAAATGGGATTGAGGGACAAGGCAAAGAAGGCTCTGGAGGAGGAAGTCGATACGGTGCTGGTCAGCGAGGGCACCGCCCCCGGGGAGCCCGAAGTTCAGATTGCCGATGAAGCACCGGTAGAACCCCAAGCCGATGAAGTCGATATCTCTTCCAGCATCGCAGTGGAGGCTCCTGCCCCCATCAAAGAGCAACCGAAGGCGCCGAAAGAGAAGGACGCCGATGTCGATGAGTTCCAGAAATCCATCGACAAGATGAAGGAGCAGGCGAAGGCCGAGAAAGATTTGAAGAAGAGGCTGGCAGATGCCGAGAAAGAGAGGGAGTCCAACGCTGCAAAGATTTCAGAGTTGCAAGACCAATTGAAGGACCTGAACAAGAAACAGAAGGAATTGGACGGTGCCAGGTCCCGCATCGATGAACTCGAGAAGGCACTGGGGAGCAAGGAAACCGGCGAAAAGGAAATCGCCGAGATGCGGAAAAAGGTGGCTGCGCTGGAGAAGGACAAAGCCTCCCTGGAAAAGGAATTGGATGAACTTCATTCCAAGCATAAAGAGGTTGAAAAATCGGGTAAGGATGCAGACCAGAAAACCAAATCTCTGGAATCCAACCTCGAGGAACTGCGGGCAAAGGTCAAGGAACTGGAATCCGACAGCAAGAAGATCTTCGCGGAAAAGGGCACTCTGGCCGAAGAGCTTGAGGCCGAGACCAAGCGCGCCGGAAAGCTGGATGCCAAGATAGAGGAGCTGAAATCCGAACTGTCAGAGGCCAAGAAGGAACTCGCCAAGGCCAGAAAGGCCATGGACAAGGAAAAGGAAGACATTGATGGAAAGGGCAAGTCCCTGGCAGAGCTTGAGAATAAATTGGAGTCCCAGCAGAAGGAGATTGACAAAAAGGCCTCCGAGTTCGAGTCACTTTCCGCTGAACTCGAAGAGAAGAAGAAAGAACTGGACAATGCGAATGCATCCCTGAGGAAGAGCCAGAAGGATCTTGAGGCCAAAGAAAAGAAGCTGCACGAACAAGGCTCAGCACTCGAATCGGAAAAAGGGAGCCTGAAGAAACGCTCCTCCGAACTGGAGAAGCAGGCCGCAGAGAACCAGAAGGCCATGGACAAGATGAAGGCCGAGGTCAAGGCCAAGGAGAAGGAGCTTGCCGCCCTGAAGAAGGAGCTGGAGGATGCCAGGGAAGGGCTTACAGCCTCGGAATCTGACCTCAGGAAGCAGCGCGAGGAACTGGAGGACACGAGGGCCGCCCTGGAATCCGACAAAGAGGATTTCGAGGCGCGGCTTGCCGAACTGGAGGAGAGGCAGAAAGGCATCGAACAGATGGAGATGGATCTGGACGAGCGCAACAGGATAATAGACGAGGCTGAGAAGGACCTCACCGGACGCGAGAAGGAGCTGGCGACCAAGCTGAAGCAATCGGAGAACGAGATTGCCGACAGGCTCGCCGAGCTGGAGGAGAGGGAGAAGGAGTTCGAGGAGAAATATTCCACATTCAAATCCGAGATCCAGGAACTGGAGAAGATGAGGGAGGGAATACGCCTTTCCAAGGACGAGATTGGCGAGAAGGAGTCGGAGATTCTTGAGAAGCGCAGCGAGATTTCATCACAGTTGAAGGACCTTGACATCAGAAAAGAGACGGTCGAGTCCCGGGAGAAGGCCCAGAACAAGCTCGAAAAGAAACTGGCCAAGATGCAATCCGACATCGACGAGAAAAAGGCCGAGATTGATGCTGCAAGGAAGGAGTTCCGGACCCGCGAGAAGGCCCTTGAGAAGTGGAACTCTGAGCTGGAAGCGGAGAAGGCTGCGCTCAAGTCAAGGACCAAGGAGCTTGACAAGCAGGAGCAGGGCGTTTCCAAGCGCAAGGCGAGCCTTGAGGACAGGGAAGCGGCAAACGAAACGCTGAAAGCCGAACTGAAAAAGGAGAGAAAGGAGCTGGATGCGAGGAAGGACGAGGCCGAAGAGCGGGACGAGATACTGACCAAGCTGGAAAAAGCCCTGAAGAAGAGGGACGCGGAGCTGGCCAATGCCATGGAGAAGCTGGAGCAGGCAAGGCAGCATCTGGAGGAAGACCAGTCTGCCGCGGATGAGCGCTCCAAAGCACTGGATGACTTTGAACGGGAGCTAACCAAGAAGGAGAAGGACCTCCTCAGCCTGGAAAGCGCCCTGGGCGAGAAAGATGCCTCCTTGGAATCCCAAACCCAGGAGATTGCCGAGGAGAAGGATGGCCTCGCGGCAAAAATCGCGGATTTCAATTCGGGGATGGAAGAGAAATCAAAGGCACTGGCGGAAGAATCCGACGCAGTCCACCGCAGGGAACTGGAGGTAACCGAGAGGGAGAGGAAGGCCTCCCAGAAGATGGATGATGCGGATTCCAAGCTTGCGGATTACTCGAAGAGGGAAGGCGAGCTCCTGGCCCGCGAGGAAGCGCTGGATGCCAGGGAAACGGAGATAAAGGAAAGGCTGGCCGCCATAAAGAAAGAGGAGGCGAAGCTGGAGAAGGAGAACGAGGACCTCGGCTCCAAGATATCGGACATCAAGGTGCGCGAGGCAGACATCAAGCTCAGGGAGAAGCAGATATCAAAGACCAAGGACAGCTTCGAGAAGCGCGAGATCAAGCTCAATGAACTGGAGAAGGAGCTCAAGGACGAGCGCACCCGCCTGATAAGCCAGAAAGACGACATTGAGAAAGTGTGGAAGGACATAGGCAAGGAGTCCAAGGCCCTGGAGGCCAGGCAGAAGCAGTTCCGCATCAAGGAAACCGAGCTTGAGGCCAAGAAGGACGAGCTTCAGAAGAAAACTGATGAGCTGAAGCGCGCCGAGATGGAGCTCAATTACAAGCTGGACGACCTCTCCGAGCGCGACAAGGAGCTGGAGGCCAACATCGAGAACATGGCCAGGGAAACTGAGGAAATGAAGGTCCGGGCCGAGATAGTGACAAGGCGGGAGGAGGAACTGGCCACCCACGAGCGCGACCTCAACCAGATGGAATCCGACCTGCATGTGCGCCTTGAAGAAATCAAGGCCGAGAGAGTCGAGCTGGACAAGATGAAAGGCGACCTGCCCCAGAAGATAAAAGAAATCGAGAACCAGCAGAAGGAGCTCCGCGAGCGCGAAGCTGACCTCAACCGCATGCGCCGGCTCCTGGAGGAGGAGATGGACAAGCGTCAAGCCGAAATGGATATGCTCAAGGAGGAGCGCGCCAAGGTAGATGAGATGAAACAGTCCGCCATGGCCCTGATGAAGTACGGCAAGTCCGTCGAGCAGAAGCGCACCGAGGAGAATCTCAAGAAGCTTGCATCCGAGAATGAGCGGCTGGAGAAGCTCAAGGCCACGATAGAGGAGGACCTCAAGGCCAGGGAGGCCGAGGTCGAGAAGCGCGAGAGGGAATCATTGATGATGGCGGAGCAGAACCGCCAGCTGCAGGATGAGTACGAGGCCCGGAGAAAGCAGCTGGATTCCGACCTGGAGGCACTGATGGCCGAGAAGAAGGAAGCGGCCGATGTCTGGAAGCAGATAGAGATGGAGAGCCAGAAGGCCACCGATGTCGAGGAGATAATCAACGATAGAGTTGAAAAACTGGTCGGCAACGAGCGCGCCAGCATCAACCGGGAGATGGCCACGCTGAGGAAGCTGGAGAAGGAGCTGGTCGCCGCGGAGAAGGAGTTGTCGAAGCGGGAGAAGGGCCACAAGTCCGACCGCGGCAAGATAGAGGCCAAGGAAACGGAGTTCAAGCGCAGGGAGGAGGACATCGCCAAGAAGGAGAAGATGCTGGAGGAGCGCCGCGAGTACCTGGATAAATTGAAGGAGAGCCTGACTAAGTTATTGTAGATTTGTTGTTAGATTGGGTCCAGGGTCTAGGGTCTGGCTTCTTTATTGCTTCCGAGGGAATAGTGTATAGTGAATAGTGTATAGGGTCTAGGGACTGGCTTGGTTATTGATTGTAAGGGAATAGGGAATAGTGATTAGGGACTGGGCTTGCCTGACCTGATGCCAAGCAAGCATAGAATGCGATTCTCAACAAACAATTCCAAAGCATTCCCACCCCGAAAACGACAACCAAACATTACGAGGGGCCGCAGCAGTAAAGAGCGATGTCCCAGCAATTAGTGGATTCGACAACTTCATTTTAGCATCATGAGAATCCGCTGTGGGTAGTCTATATCCAAACAAACACTCCCAAATTTACGTGAGCAGGACATTTTCCAGCATGCTAAAAAGTGTTTTCACAAACATTATATTCTAGAGACGTCATATCTTCTAGGGTGATTAAAATGTACGGGGATGATTTTGTGAATAGCGAAACTTCGGTTAAAAACAGGAAAAAGGGTGTAGCCAGTATTGTCGTAGTTATAATTGTAATTCTCAGTATTTATGGTGTTTATAATTTTTATAATAATGGTGACACCGAATTCACACATAAATATAACGATAGAATATTAAGTTTGCACAAATCTAATGAAAGTACGATCAAAAATTTAACTTTTGAAATTTCGATAGATGAAGAGTTTGAAGTCAGCGATGAAATTATTGTGTCATGCAAATTTACGAACATTGCTAATAATCAGACGAGTTTCTATGAGCCGGATCTTTCCATAGCATCTCCCACAGGATTTGTTCCTAGCCTTAATTTCTTCATCTTCACTCCCAATGAAACGATAATATATTACATTGGGGGATTAAATTTAATAGTTCCCCCGATAATCACACTGGCCCCACATGAAACCTATGAGCGGAACGAAACCCTCCATGGCGTTTGGGGTTCATATTCAAATAGGACTGATTATACGTTCCCCCCCGGCTCTTACGAATTATTTGGTAACTATTCTTCTGTGGGTCCTTTGGGTAATGAAGTGTGGTTGCGTTCTAATCTCGCTCATTTTGAGATTTTGGAGGTGGATAATTGAGAATAATCACATTGATTCTGTCTGTCCTCGTTGTAACAAGCATATTTTTATCTTCTGTGTCTGCTTCTGATATTGAAGAAGAAATGGTTAAGGTCATTATTGCTGTCACACCCCCAAGTGATGCACTTATGGTTTCAGAGAGGATTGCATCAATGGGTGATGTGATTGAATATGTTCAGAATTACTCGATCGGACGTATTAATGGCAGGATTAAACAATCACATTTAACCATCATAGAAAATTACACTGAAGTTACAAGTATTATCGTTAATCCGGAAACAAGGTCCCTTATGAGTGTTTTTTCTGAATCCGGTTATATGGGAATTGATATTCCACAACTACATGGGTTCACAGGTACGGGCATAATGGGCCAGGTACAAGATGATGGTTTAGATTTGACCCATCCAGATTATGATGTTGATTTCCGGGATAATGACACAAAAACTATCAGCACAACGTATCATGGTACACATGCCTTTGGCATTTTATTTTGCAAAGGAGCAAACCCACTGGCGGAGGGTTCCTTGCCCGACGCCACTACAGTTTTCGGTATTTTAGGTAGATTGGAAAACAGACAATACGATTCTGTTTTACATTTATGGAATGGACAATTTAAATCGGGTAATGCTGGGCAACATGGCCTATTTCAGAGCAATTCGTGGGGTTCATCCCCATATGATGGATTGTACGACTCACGAACACAAGCTGCCGACGCTGCTTCGTATGATTTTTCTAAAGTATTGACAGTATGGGGTGCAGGGCAAGGCTTAGGAGGGGCTGGATCTTTTACAAAAGAAGCAACTTCAAAAAATGGACTTACTGTCGGGGGCGTTAATACAGTAAATAATGCGATTCTATCCGATGATAGTGGGGGAGGTGAAGGAGCATATCTAGCGGGTTTTGGACCCGCCCATGATGGTCGACAAAAACCGGATGTTGTTGGACCGTTTGATGGGATTTTTTCAACAGACCCAGTTGGATCAATTGGTGTAGCCGGGGATTATTCAGATTTCGAAGCTGGTACAAGCGGAGCATGTCCAGTAGTTGCAGGAATTGTGGGATTAGCGTATGAAATGTATATTGAAAATTATTTCCAAAATAATCCTTACAATTTCATTCCGTATTCATCAACAATCAAAGCCTTGATTATAGCAGATGCTTATCAATATCCATTAACACAAATTGATAGGGATCATCAGGGTTGGGGATTGCCAGATGCTGAGAATATATATGATTTAGGAGCCAATTATCATGTTATTGAAGATCATCCGGAATCTCTTTCCACGGGAGAGGCTTGGAGTAGACAAATATATGTTGATGGGATAAATCCACTAAAGACAACCTTAACATGGTTAGATCCTCCTGCCCTAGATACGACCGGTTCAGGAAAATCACTCATCAATAATTTAGATTTGAAATTAACAGCACCAGATTCAACTATCTATTGGGGAAATAATGGTTTATATAACAATTTATGGTCTACTGCAGGAAATGTGGCAAACAATCAATGGTCTGAAAATACTGATTGTCATGATGATTTGAACAATGTTGAAAATGTATTCATAGAAACACCACAACCAGGACTCTGGACCGTTGAAGTCATTGGAGAGGAGATTTCCTCAGTTTCCGGCGCACAATCATTTTCTTTTGTTGCTTCTGGAGCGACTGAAGTTCATCCCCAAATCACCGTGCAGCAATCGAATTATGGATGGTATGCCTCACCGCCTTATACCTCCCCTGACCGTGTTGAGATAAATGTGGATTTTGAAGCGAGGGACATGATGGGAAATTTACAAAATGCATTATCAAAAGCGACCTACTAGATAATCTACGGGGACGGTTCGGGACCCACTGGGTATGACGACGGTTACGGCAAGAGTGCGATTTACACCATTTTCGACACGCCATGCGCCCAATACACGACGGACTGGCCCATCGAATGGGAAAAGCTGGATGAAGGATATAACTATCTGAATATCTACGTTTATACAACGACTGGCAAATCGAATAGCCTTTGGTACGCTGACCCAAGCGGAGTTACTATTAAAAAGGACACCGTCCCGCCCGACACCCCCGTCCTCATCTCGCC
The DNA here is from genome assembly GCA_046485165.1 of Thermoplasmata archaeon. Classification (GTDB taxonomy): domain Archaea; phylum Thermoplasmatota; class Thermoplasmata; order SG8-5; family SG8-5; genus UBA147. The sequence goes on along the minus strand of JAWOHM010000107.1, from coordinate 19,041 downwards.
CAGCAATGGCCAGTCCTTCCCGACAACTTCGGTCAATCTGGACTGGAGCACATGCTACGACACGCAGGACGGCAGCGGGATGAGCCATTATGTCGTGTATCTGTCCGGCGGGGGAAGTTCCTCCTCCTGGACCACGACCGCCAGCGAATATACGGTGGGTTCTCTATCGTATTCCACTACGTATTACTGGCAGGTGAGGGCGGTGGATGATGCAGGAAACTATGCCACCAGCCCCACGCGCAGTTTCTCGGTGTATGCCCCGACGGTGTATGGCACGCTCTCCGGCTATGTTTACAAGGCAGGCACGACCACCGGAATCTCCGGCGCAGTCGTTGATTATTACTATAGCCCAGCGAGCATACCGGGCGGCGGGGAGACGCTGATGGGGGCAGGGGGCGGAGAATATACAGTCAGTGCCGTCACGGATATTTCCGGGTATTATTGCATGTACAACGTGCCTGTGGGTTACCATGATTTTCAAGCCTATAAATTGGGTTACAATACCGTAACAGTGCATGATGTATATGTTCCGGAAACTGGTAAGGGCGTGAATTTCTGGTTGCTGTCCGCCTCCGGGGACGATTTCGGTTGTCTGGCTGCGGGAACGTTGATTGCCACGGCCGACGGCGAAGTGGCGATTGAATACATCTGTAAGGGTGATGTCGTGCTTAGCTGCAACGAATCCACCGGTGAAATCGAACCGGAAATCGTGTATCGCACGACCGCCCACAAGAATTTTGGAGGATATTTGCTGGTCAATGACCGCCTCCGGATAACGGCGAACCATCCGGTCTATACGAGCGAGGGGATTGTTTTGGCGGCGGACCTGCGCATTGGTGACATGTTGCTGACCATCACGGGCACAGAGGCCGTGACCGGTATTACGGATGTGCGTGTTCTCGCGACGGTGTACAATTTCGAGGTGATGGGAAATCACAACTACTATGCAGACGGGATTCTGGTACATAATGTCCTCAAGGAGGATATCGGAGAGTGGCATCCCGGCTGCCCGTTCCTTTATTTCTGGGACGACACCGGTTACCTGGAGGAGGAGAACAATATCCTGCCGCAATCCACGAGACAGGAGAGGCAGGGACTGGATGTCGTTGATTATTATATGGTGCAGAATGCGGTTCCGCCCGTGAACGATTCTTACCGTTTCCAGATTTACGAGCCCGCTCTTGAGCGCACCTACCTGGATGAGGCGGTTCTGGCTATGATAGATTATGATTCCGACACGTTGCTCGCCGTCACTCCGGACGGCTCTATCATGGGTATAAACGGTCCGCAGGCTCCTGCGTCATGCACCGACAGCGACGGCTCCGATGTTCTCGAATTTGTGGCTGCGATTGGCGGCCTATCGCTGGAGGTTTCGCACAATGAGACCCTGACGCTCAATTTCCCGGCGGCGAGCGGATTCAGCGAAGCGAAATTGATTATCTGCCATAAAGCAGACTTCGATGTGTTTCCTTATGAATGGCCCGTCGACCCGCGTTGGTATAAATGCTCCATACATATTCAGGTGTTGAACGGACAGGGCGATTGGTATGATTTCGCGACCGTTCCGGCCCGCTTGAACAAAATGGTTGACCTGGTGGACATCACGCAGTTGAGGGACATAATCGGTTCCGGCCAGCCCATTCGATTGCTGATAACCGGGACCCACATCATTGATTTCGTGGGCTTGGACGTTAGTGACACCCCGGAACTCGATATAGAGTACGTCAAGCCGTTTCATGCATCTTACTGTGATGAACCGGATTCGCCGGACCTGTCATACCAGCTAGCCGAAGAGGACCGGTTGTATGCCGCGATAAACCCGGGGCGAGGCATCGATATATCATTCCCGTACAAGGGTCAGGCAAGAGCGCACAGGGCACTGTTGTTCATATCCCGGGGACACTATTACACGCTTTCGGAGATAGACATCAAGCAGCCGGTCCATGTGAAGGCCGTTGTGGAGGGCGGAACCGGGGGAACTCTGACACTCTCCGTGAGCGAGATTGACACTTCGGGGAACATCCGAATATTGGCTGAAATAACCGCCGGAGTCAATGACTGGTCCAACGATATGGATGTGCTGGGTTTCGTCCAGGATGCGAGAGAGCGATATGTACTAGCCGCGCGTTTCGAGGGATGCGATGCCGATACTGCGATTTCCGTTGTGCTCACATCGCTCCGGGATTCCGAGATTTGCCATTTGAGGTACAGCCCGAGGATGGGGTCCGGTGCTGAGGTCGTCGTCGAACTTGATGATATCCTGTGGGACATTACCGGGGTGAGGTTCGACAGGATCGCCAATCGTTTCATAACCGTGAAGGACACACTGTTGCAGTTCGGCATCAATGAATATTACGGTTATGACACATCGGCCTGGAGCAATTACACGTGGGACTTCGGTGATGGTTTGCGGACCCAGGACACTTGCCCGACATATGTGTACGATATGCTCGGCATTTATCTAATGAATTTGACAGTCCAGAATGCCGGTTCCGGGATGTACTTCTTCTCGGAAACAAGAATAGAGGTCATCGACTCCCCGCCGGCCCCCGTAATCGAGGTATCTCAGGAAATAGAAATCACCCTCACTGTCGCGGGCCACAAGGGCAACACCGTGGGCATCAGGATTTACGAGGACGGATTCCTCATCCTGAGCGCGGATGTGACCAAGGCCGCAGGCCAATTCGATGCTATCCAGATAAAATTTGACAGATATTTCGGCAGGACATACGATATCGAACTGCTGTACGATGCAGCCTATAAAGGCGCAAACCCGACCAAACTCTACTTCTCGTCCGATGACCCTCCCCCGACATTCTCCGTTGAGTTCAACACCGTGGACGGCTTTCACCAGCTCATTTCGGTGTCGTCATCCTGCCTGGATGACGCCGCTGCCGTCAATCCAACATTCCGCTTCGACGCTTCCGGGTCATACGACATTGATGGTTGCATCGTATCCTATGGGTGGGACTTCGGGGACGGGAGCATCGCCCAGGGTATTGCCGTCGAGCACACGTATTCCGTGGCCGGGACATACGAAGTCACGCTGACAGTCACGGACGACGACGGAGCGGTTGCCAAGGAGACGGTGTTCGTCGAGGTGCGATGAGCGCTTGTTGAATGCAACTCCCAGCAAACAATAGCGGCGCATTCGACCAAGGTGCGGGAACAATCAATAGCTGAATCCAGCACCTTAAAACAAGCGATAAGGGAGCAATTGGTGAATGCGACTACTAAATGCCAGCAATGAAAAGCATTCGCCGTGATTGAGCAATCTATTAGCAAAGACAATCAAATTTCCCTGTAATTCCGTAATCGGCATTAGAGAAGCGATGAGATTACGGAACTACAGATTGTCCAAATCATCCAGCTCTTTCATTATCTGGTCCTCGAGTGAGGCGTCGTCTCCGTCCAGCTCCTCGCCGAGTTCCCCGAGTTCGGCAATGAGCTCATCCTCCAGTAGGGATGCCTTCTCATCGGAGGTGACGTCCTTCTCCTCTTCCTTCTTCTTGCGCCTCTCCACGGCCTTCTTCAGTTCCTCGGTGAAATCGTGAATGGAGATGCCGCTTGGAATGAGTGCCTTCAATCTCTGCTTGTCGTCGGGCAGAATCACAGCGGCATTGAGCATCTTCTCGCATCTCTGGACCCGCTTCTGCTCCTCGGCATCGAGCAATTCCTGGTCAAGGTCATCGAGCTCTTCAAGTTCATGCATCAGTTCAGGCTTGACCTCGGGTTTCTTGGCCACTGGCTTGACGGGTTCGGCCTTCGGTTGAGGCTTCGGCGCCTCACCGGCATCGAACATCTCGCCCAGTTCCTCCTCCAGATCTGCGAATGAGTCGTCCAATCTCTCGATTTCCTGCTCCCCGGCTTTTACTGTCGCAGGTTCGACGACGGGGGTCTTGAATTCCTCGGGTATGCTCTCCTGGGTCAATTCCCCGCCGAAATCTTCCTCGGCGGCAAGCTGGGGACCCTCTTCGGCCGATTCCTCTTCCGGTTCGGTCTCCTCTTCGCCCAGGGCCTCCTTCTTCGCCCTCTCTATCTGCTGGTATATGGGGTCGTTCCTTATCCCCCAGAGGCCTATCAGCACTATGCCGATGACCAATGGCAGCACGGAAACGATGTGGCCCATGGGCTCGGCCGTGCCTATGCCGGGGTAGGGGTCCGGGTCCCCGAGCATCAGCTGGACAATGCCGGTCCTAAGCCCGATGACTCCGAATATGCCAGCAAGGGAAAACAACACGCCAAGTATCAGCCAGGTATTCTTGATCTTGGGCGTTTCCCCGTCCTTCTCGAAATCGAACTCTCTGGAATCGTCATCGGTATAATCCGGCTCAGAACCTTTCCAGGCCTCGGAAACCCCACTGTCCGCTTTCTTGAAGCCCAAATCTTCCGTCACGGGAGGCTCGGCAGGGATATCATCGTCATCGGCATAATCCGGTTCAGATCCTTTCCAGGCCACGGAATTCTCGTTGTCCTCTTTCTCGAAATCGAACTCCTCCTCGTCCTCTTCCTTCTTCTTCCCCCTCTTGGCGAGGAAGACCAGGCCCAGCATTGCGAGCATAGGGATGATGATGCGGTGGAACTCGGGGGCAGCTATGGGCAACTCGTCCTGGGCAGTGCCGCCTGCGATGTCGTATGGTACATCCACGAAGCCGTCCCCATCATCGTCCGGCGTGTCCCATGTATCCCAGTAGTTGCCGCCGTCCTCCGCAGCGGTCAGGTTCCAGGTGTTTGTGCCGGTGTCGTCCCAGGCATGGAGGGTGTTGGCTATGAAATCATTGTGATATATGCCACAATCGTCAGAGCTGGTAATGTAGGCGCCGCATACGCTGTTGTGCGAGAATATGCTGTTTGTTATGGTCACGTTGCTGGAATCAAGGACATAAATGCCATACTCGTTGAAGGATGAATTGACGATGTCAATTGTGACATTGTCTGCCGCGTTAACAAATATCCCGCGCGTGCCGTTGAATATCTTGAAATCGGATATGGATGCGCCGTCGGCGGTTATCTCAACGCCCACGCTGCCGTTCGCGTCTATGATGGTGGTATTGTATATCCCGGACCCAACAAGGGTGATGGTTTTGTCAATGACAATGTTTTCCTTGTATGTGCCGTTGGCGATGGAGATGGTGTGGCCGGGCAGGGTATCGGCATCGTCTATGGCGGCCTGGATGACCTCGAAGTATTCCCCTGTATCAATGTTTTTGACATTGCATTCGAAGGTCCGGGGCGCCATCAGCGGGTAATCGTCCTGGCTGCCCGTGAAAGCGTGCGACGTGTCGCCGATGCCATCCCAACCGGGAATGTCCTGGGCTGGACCGTTGGAGTTGTCTGCGCCGGCGTAGTTGCTCCAGTAGTTTCCGCCGGAGGGGTAACCGTTGTCCCAAAAATTGTTTGTTCCATCGTCCTGCGCCTGCAGAGTGTTATTGATGAAGTTGTTGTGATAAATCAAATTGTTTTCGGAAAGTGTCCACACATAAGAGTCCACATTGATGTCATCGAGTAGGACGCCATATCCATAGTTCGCAAATCCCTCAAATGCCAATTGATATTCCGTAGTTCCAGTATAATACAGATTAATTGTCTGTTTTGTCCAAGGAACAATTTCCTCGGTGTAATGCTCAAGCAAAATCCAAGAACCTGATGAAGAGGTCCGATAATAGACACTTAGTTCGTCTTGATCTATTAACCATGCATCTTGAGCCATCCAAAAGGTCAGGGCAATGGAAGAATAGCCCAATAAATTCATGGGGGGGGATATCAGTTTTGTGCTTGGCTCAGACCAATCCGATTTGTAAAATATCGCATTGTACGTGCCTTCGTAAGCCGTTGAAAGGGTGCCACCGTCCCCTCCTTCCATTGCACCTGTGTATTTGAACCAATCAGTGCTTCCATACTCGAATTGTTTACTCCAACCCTGCGGAGATCCGTTTGACCATTCGCCTTCAAAGTTCTCGTGCAACAAGTTGGCATTGTGGAGCCCCTCAGAGGTTTTTACTCCTATCGCATTGTCGCTGATTGTATTATTGCAGATATTATTGCTAGATGATTTTAGGCATATACCGATGTTGTTGTTTGTAACTGTGTTGTCCTCTATTCTGCAATTTTGCACGTCAAGCAATATTATGCCCCCATCGCAATCGTTAGCCCCGCTTCCCGTCACGGTGAATCCGGTAATATTCACCCAGTCTGCAGTCACGGTAACGACCGTTTCCGTGCCGCCGCCGTTGATCGTCGTGTTCTGGGTTCCGGCTCCCTGTATCGTGAGGCACTTGTTGACAAGCAGTTTCTCGTTGTAGGTGCCAGCTTGGACGATAATAGTATCACCATTGCTTGCGGAATTGATTGCATCCTGTATGCTGTTGCCCGGAGAGACTATGAACTCTGCGTTGACTGTGTATCCGCCGATTTCGCCCCTAGTCCCACCCGTCACCTGGGCCAACCCAGCGGTCGTTGTAGTGTCAGAATTACTCTGCCAGTCCGTGCTCTCCATGAAGTACGTCAAGTTCCCGGCAAACCCGATGCTGGTGAGTGACACGCCCACCTCCATCTCCCTGTCGCCATTGGCCGAGTCCACATCTGCGACGAACGCCCTTCCAGGCAGCGAGTACAATCTCTGGGAATTTATCTGGCCGTTCTTCCCTGTAATCTCGATAAGGTAATCAGCAGCAATCCCGCCGACGTTCTGCCCGCCGCTCTTCGTGTCAATGTAAATCCTGGTCACATCCTCTCCCGCGACCCTCTTCAGCGGTGTCGGAGGCGTGGGCTCCACAGGTTCAACCGGTTCTACTGGTTCCACCGGCTCTGTGGGGGCGCTCCTAGCCCTGGCCTGCGGGACGATGCTTCCGCCCATCATGTTGCCGGCGTCATCCGTCTTCAGATAGAAGTAGGCATTCGCGGAGCCGTTCACTGCCGCATGCTGCCTGATGTCGATGTTCGGGTTGTCAGCATCGGCCGGGTCCGTTGCTTTATTCACCGCGTTCCAGTCGCCGAACGCGCCGTCAATGTGTATTCCGCCGGGCGCCGACTTGGCGTATGCCTTGAGCCCGGAGCCGATTATTGAGGAAGTGCCGGTGCATGTTACGCCGGACACGCTGATGTCCACGAATGTGCCATCCGCGATTCCCGACAAATCAAGATTAACCTGGAGCGTCACGGTCTGGCCGGCGGCGACCTGGACCGGGATGCCGGTGACCGTTGGCGTGCCCGCATTGATATTGAAGGTGATGGCGGTGACATCCACAGCCGAACCCTGGGCGGTCACGGTCAGGTCCATGATGTGGTTCGCAGTGGCTATGCCATTCTGGACGAGGGGTTGCTGTCTCACTGCAATGGAACCTCTTCCAAGGGATATGGCAGCATCGCAGGCCTCGGCGACAGCTGCCCCGCGCTTCGTCATGAACATGATGGAATGACCGTCGCCAAGCGTCATCATGGAACCGGATATCCCCATCTCCAATCTGTCTCCGGAAATGGCGGCCGTGGCGCTGCGCCAGTTCCAGGCGCTCCAGTTGTGCTGGTCGTTGCCGTTGAACACGCCGAACTGCCTGCCCTTGATGGCGCTGTCCCAGCCCCATACCTCGACCACGCAATCCGCGCCCATGCCGCGCACCGAGTACCCAGTGGCAGCGTTGCCATCGGAATCGATGAACGCGAACAAACTGTCGGCTTCCGGCATTGCGAACCAGTTCGACCTGGCCCTTGCATAGAGGAAGACATTGCCCGCGGCATTGTCCTCCACGGACATCTCGGTGATGTCCAGGTTCGCCTCTGAATATGAATTCGCATCGCCGAATATCACGGCCTCGTCCCAGTCATCGAAATCGCCGTCAATCCTGATGCCGCTGTAAGCAGGGTCGTCGTAAGCCAGAAGGAAGAACGATGCCGGAACCATGACGATGAAGGCGATTATGAGGACAAGCGAAATCTTAGAAGGGGATATGGCCCTTTCGTCCAGCCTGCGCCTCCGGCTGAAGGAGCCGGACTCCAGGCCGTTGGTCATGCCGTTGGTGCGGCCGCCCATGCCGTTTGTGAGTCCATTGGTCCTTCCCCCAAGCCCGTTGGTCCTGCCGAGCCCGTTTGTGAGTCCGTTGGTCTTTCCACCCAAGCCGTTGGTCATGCCGTTCGTTCTTCCGCCGAGGCCGTTCGTCATGCCATTGGCCTTTTCGCCGAGTCCATTGGTCATGCCCTTTCTGCCCTGAGTGATACTTGAGCTGTTTTGCGCTCTGCAGAAAATGCCTGTCTCACTTTGCTCGCTCCCCGCCATTGCACCATCATCCTCTATTGTTTTGAATCGTTAAAGCGTAAAGGTTCTTTCGGTTATGCAGGCATAATTTCTAATCATATATAACTATTATGTAAGATTATACTAACAATTGTTTCTATGCAAAATATGCAAAAAAGCCTATTTCTTGGGTTTCGCCATATCCTCAAATGTGGATTCCAGCCACTCTTGGACGGAGACGACGCTCTTCTTGTCCCCCCGCCAGCCCTTCAGGACTTCCCCGAATCTGTTCTCCAGTTCCTCGATGAGCCTGAGAACTCCCTTTCTGAGTTCCCTTGCCTCGTGCCCGGTGAAGAGCACGGCAATGACCACCTCGCCCTTCGCCTCTATCAGCACCCTCAGCTTTCCCATGCTCAGGGATTTCAGGCTGTCCATCTCGGAGGAGTGGAACGCTTCCTGAACGAAGTTCTGGATCGCGGTTAGCATTCCGCCCACCATGTCCCGGTCGATGTCCCCGAACTCCTCATGAGCTCCGGCATGGGCGATGACCATCCCGCTGGTGTTCAGCAGAAAAATCTCATTGACCTGGGACTCCTGCCATTTGAGTTGCGGCGACATCCACTCGACCAGTCTTGCCGACATGTCCCCTATTATGTTGATGGAAAGGACTATGGCTATCAGCATCAAGGTGCTGGCAGCAATCTGGATGTTGGCGTTCAGCGAATCTGCAGATGAAAGCACCAGTACTTGCGCGATGACAAATACGGCAACGCAGATGATGGCAGTCAGCATCACTATCAGCGAGTTCCTGACAAGCAGTTCCTTGCCTATGACCATCTGGTACCTGACAAGGCCGCGAACAGTGACCACGAGCGCGCCGGCGATGGCCATGCTGAAAATGGCGCTGATGTCACCAACATTGGGCAGGAACAGCCCGAATATCATGACCAGGTTGTAAAGCAGGACCGCAAAGAACGACGTCAGCATGAACTCTATCTGGGTTTTGCGGATCTCCGAGGAGGACTTCAGCATGCTGGCATAAAGGCGGTTCCATACCAGGAACGAGATGAGCAGCCAGACTACCAAGAACAGGAAATCCAGGAAGCGCCTGGCATCGTCCGGGAAAAGGAAATGCGCCAATAATTGGGCGATAAGCGGCCCGAACACCATGACACGGCCCTTGGCGGTCATCAGAAGGAAATAATCGGCACTTGACCTTTGAATGAACAGGATGATGAGCAGCGGGAACATCAGGATGGCGCTCATGTACGCCATGTTCGTCCAGAGTGCCGTATTCCCCGCTTCCCCCGCGGCGGAAAGCATCGCCCACGAGAACAGGCCGGCTGCTGTCACGAGCGCCAGGATGGCTGTGGTGATGACGACCTCGGTCTTCACGGCGAACCGGATGATGAATACGAACAGGCCGAGGGTGGTGATGGCGCACCCCAGTATCAGGATTGTCAGCAGATTGAGCATTTCTCTCTGAATTAAGTAAGGAAAGCGCGATTAAATAGTTTGGGATTGGCGATTGTAGATTGTAGATTTTACATTGTAGATTTACGATTTAACGGTGTCTAGCCGTCAGTAACGGCCATCACATTTCGTCGTAGCAATATATCAACAAAATATCTAAGATCTAAAATCGAAAATCTAAATTCCCATAAGCTCGCAACCAAGGATAAATTATATACCAATCCTGCCTGTTCATGTGTTCCGATGGCAGACCTTCGTACACGCATTGCGGGACTGGAACTGGGAAACCCCACCATGCTTGCATCCGGGATACTGGGCCAGACCGGCGAGTCGCTTGCCAGGATGGTCCGCGAGGGAGGCGCAGGCGCGGTTGTCACCAAGTCCATCGGCGCGGAGCCCAGGAACGGCCATGGGAGCCCCTGTCTTCTGGAACTGGATGGCGGATTGCTCAATGCCATGGGCCTGCCAAACCCGGGAATTGAGGATTTTGGGAGCGAGATGAAGGCCGCGCTGGAATGCGGAGCGCCCGTTATAGGCAGCATCTTCGCGGATAATCCCGGAAAATTCGCCATGCTGGCAGAGAAAATGGAGAGATTCGGGGCTCATGCGGTGGAGCTCAACCTCAGCTGCCCCCATGCCGAGAGATACGGCCTGGACATGGGCTCGGACCCGGAAACTGTGCGCAGCGTTGTGGGTGCTGTAAAGGATGCCGTGAAGATACCTATCCTTGCCAAGCTCAGCCCCATGGTGCCGGACATAGCTGACCTCGCATTGGCCGCGCAGGAGGCGGGGGGCGATGGCGTGGTCGCCATCAACACCCTGAAGGCCATGGCCATAGAGCCGGAACTGAGGATGCCGGTGCTGAAGAATCGCGTTGGCGGGCTCAGCGGCCCCGCCATCAAGCCGGTCGGCGTTCGGGCCGTCTATGAGATTGCCGGAAAGGTTGACATTCCGATAATCGGCGTTGGCGGGATTTGCGCCGGGAGGGACGCGCTCGAGTATATGATGGCCGGTGCCAGCGCCGTGCAGATTGGGTCCGGGGTGCGGAGCCGCGGCATCGACGTGTTCCGCAAGGTCAGCCAGGAAATTTCCGAATTCATGGACGCCCATGGTTACTCCAAACTTGGCGAGCTCATCGGCCAGGCCAGGGGGAAGAATTGATGGATATAGTGACCGTTTCCAGAATAATAAATGAAACAAAAAATATAAAAACAATTTTATTTAATTGGGATGCCACGCCGGAGCCGGGCCAGTTCGCCATGGTCTGGATGCCGCATGTGGACGAGATACCCATGAGCATCTCGTATTCCGGCAAAGAAGTCGGTTTCACCGTGGAGGCGGTGGGCGATGCCACGAAAGCGCTTCATGCCCTCAAGCCCGGCGACAGGATAGGCATCAAGGGCCCTCTGGGCAATGGCTTCAAGCTGGAAGGGAATGACATCCTGGCCGTTGGAGGCGGCTCGGGAACAGCCGCGCTGACATTGGCCGCCGAATCCGCAATCGCAAAAGGCAGTGCCGTAAGAATCGCCCTGGGGGCCAGGACATCAGATTGCCTACTGTTCTGCGACCGATTCAGGAAGCTGGGCATTGATGTTCACATATCCACCGATGACGGGACCGAGGGCCACCGCGGCTTCGCCACGGAGCTCGCTGGCAAATTGATTGCCGAAAGAAGGCCAGACCAGATAATCGCCTGCGGCCCGGAGCCCATGATGGTCACCATGCTGGGCATCGCTGCCAGGGAGAACATTCCCATCCAGTGCTCGCTGGAGCGTTACATGAAATGCGGCATCGGGCTGTGCGGCTCCTGCCAGTGCGGCAAATACACGGTGTGCGGCGACGGCCCTGTTTTTGACGGCCATGCCCTTTCCGAAATCTCGGATTTCGGAAAGTGGAAGAGGGATGCGGGCGGCAAGAAACTGCGGCTCTGATAATTTTCTATACCACGAATCCGATATCGGTTCATGCAGCCCACGAAGATGTTCGAGATGCTTCTTGCGCATTTCGGCCCGCAGCGCTGGTGGCCCGGCGATTCTCCGTTCGAGGTCATGGTAGGCGCCATTCTGACGCAGCAGACATCATGGGCCAATGTGGAGAGGGCGATTGCGAACCTCAGGGCCGCGGGCGCCCTCTCTCCCGGAGACATCGCAGCCATGGAGCCGGGAAAACTGGAAAGCCTCATCCGGCCATCCGGTTTCTACAGGCAGAAGGCCAGATATCTGAATGCGCTGTGCCGGCACATTCTCGGTGCATACGGCGGGGACCCGGATGCCATGCTCTCAGTGCCGCTTGAGGTGCTCAGGCCGGAATTGCTGGCCCTCCCGGGCATCGGGCCGGAGACCGCGGATTCCCTTCTCCTCTACGCCGGCGGAAAGCCCGCGTTCGTGGTGGATGCCTACACAATTCGGATATGCCAGCGCACCGGCGTCTTCGGTTCCCCGAAGTACGATGTTGTTAAGAAATTCTTCGAGGATAGCCTGCCCCGGGATGTTGGGCTGTACAATGAGTTCCATGCACTGTTCGTGAAGTTGGGGAAGGACATGTGCAGGCCGGGAAAACCCCTGTGCGGTGAATGCCCATTGCGGGAATCATGCCTGTACGCTAGAACGGGAACAGGAGCATGACCAGGTTTCCGATTACGGCACTGAACACTATCCCGAGGGTCATGGGAATTATGAATGGGTCCTTCGGCGTCACCCATATCCGCTCCAGGCCCTTTGCGCGGAGCTTGGCGAGCTCTTCTTTGAGATTGCCGCCCCTCTTGGGGAAAACGAGCAGCACCAACTCATCATCCCGGACCGCCTCCATGGGCCAGACGAATCTTTTCGGGACTTCATTCAGGTCCATCCTGTATCCGAGGAACATCTCAGGGAATCCGAAATCCTTCCGAGCCAGGTTCCTGAATAACCTTATCAGCGGCCCCGCGACCGCATGCATGATGGCCGCGTTCATGAGTATGAGGAATGCGAACGGAAATGTCATCTGGAGCACATCCGCGCCCTGTTCGGGGTATGCTATCGCGGGCAGCCCTGCCAGTGCCGGATAGAAGGGGAACATCAGGGCCAGCGCCATCAGCGCCTTCGCGTCCGCGCCCCCCTTTATTACGCCCATGTAATAGAATGCCATGAAGGCCAGCATCACCGCCGGTATGGCCAGGAGCGCACCCACATCCGCGGTCATGCCCTCCAGGACCACCATGGCCATGGTCACAAGCAGTGCGATGGAGTATAGCAGTATCGGCACCGGATTGACCTTCCCCTCCCAGTACATCGGCTCCCTGTCCCAGAACGTGTCGAGGAATATTATCGAGATTGGAACGAAAATCAGGAAATGCCCCGCGGCATATTTTCCGGGCTGGCCGCTGAAACCCGCACACGAGAGCAGCATCTCCATGGCCAGCAATGCCATCCCAATAATGCCCAGAATGACCCACACCCTGTTGCGCACCTTCCTGGTGCGCCAGTCCATCACCGACGCCGCAGTCATGAATGCCAGCGCAATGCAGAGCCTTGCCAGGGAAAGCGTTTCCTCCATCGGTTTTGTATCTCTACCAGGGTATATATACTTAATCAAGCGGCGGCCATTTGGCCGCGGTCTTGCGGGGCAAATTTTATTAGGAAGGTGCCTATCCTTTCAACGAGGTCATCCCACCAATGAGACACATGAAATTAGGCTCCATATTGTTAGCCACTCTCTTCCTGGCATCGCTCATGTCCGCATTCATTCCCACTGCTAGCGCTACGAATGGGGATTTGCACATATTTCCGCCCACTATCACGGACATGGAAACGGAGATGGATACCTCGGCAGTTTACCGATGGGGCATCTACAACAACGGGACCCATCCGCACACATTGCTTGTGGACATCCGCGGCGGGGACATCAGCTGGACCGCCTCCCTGTCTGATGAGGATTCGTACATTCTCATAGGCCCGGGCGAGTTCGTGAGGATTGAATTGACAGTCACCGCCCCCAGGACCCGCGATTATCCTGTGAGTTCCAATTCACTCTCCGCGACGGTGAGGGACCTTGTGACCCAGGAACTCTGGGTCGAGGACATGGGCTCCGTGACCACCGCAATCTCCGGGGGCGCTTACGTTCCCCCGACGCAGGTTCTGGGCTGGTTCGATGACCCGCTGGGGAATTACATACCCGCGCTGGACAACGAATGGGGCGTGTTCGTCACCACTGTGCTTATCTGGCTGATAATCGGAACGGCCATCTACTTCATCCTCGACCCGATAGTCAAGCAGTTTACCAAAAGGACCAAGACCAACCTGGACGATGAGATACTGACCATAATCAAGGGCCCAGTGTTCTGGTTGATACTGGCCTACGGCGTCGTATCCTCTCTGGGCGTCCTGGACTTTCCCTGGGTATTCATAAATGCCATGAACCTGCTTTTCAGTTCCCTGGCCATAATACTCCTGGGTTGGGTGGTCTTCAAGGTGTTCAAGGATGTTCTGCTATTCTGGGGAAAGAAGTATTCCGAGAAGACGGAGACAACCATGGATGACGTGATGCTTCCGCTGTTCGAGAATCTGGGCATGGTCGTCATCGTCGTGGTCGCAGTCATCCTGGTGCTGAACCTGCTGGGCGTGGATGTGACCATGCTAGTCGCGGGAATGGGGGTCATGGGGCTGGTGATAGCGTTCGCGGCACAGGATACGTTGGGCAACTTCATCAGCGGCATGTTCCTTCTCACCGACCGCCCGTTCAAAGTTGGTGACCTGGTCCTGATGGAGAACGGGGACTACTGCAGGGTCGAGAAGATAGGCATGAGGAGCACGAAACTCTACAACACCTTCGCCCATGACATGATCATCCTCCCCAACAGCAAGATAGCCAATGAGAGGGTGATTAACCTCACAGAGCCGGATTCAAAGATCAAATTCAATGTGGTCATAGGCGTGGATTACTCCACAGACATTCCTAAGGCGAAGGGGATAATCCAGGATGTTGTCGACAAGCACCCGGATATCGTGCATGAGGATGGGAGGAAACCTATCGTGAGGTTGGTGGATTTCGGCGACCACGCGCTCATGCTTAAGATATTCGCATGGGTTCACAACCTGGACAACCAATGGCGCGTTGCGGCTGAGATACGGGAGGAAGTGCTGCTGCGCTTCAGGGATCAGGGAATCGGCATACCGTTCCCGCAGATGGTGGTGCATTTCCCGGACGGCGGGGATGCGGACAGGAAGAGCGATTAAACGCGACCCGAATGCATGAAACGTTTCACCATCAATACCACAGGCAGAGATATTAATACCCTCAGCATTTTCCAACCTCAGATTATCCGAGAGTTGGCATGATAGCAAGAAACTCATTCATCATAATGATCAGCCAGGCTACCTGCGCCGCATTGGGCGTATTCGCCCTGTTCGCAGTGTCGAAGCTCTGGGGGTCCCAGGCCCCCGGAATAATGGGCGTGGTCTGGTTCGGCCTCTCCTTCGTGGGCGCATTTTCCTTCATAACCAACCTTGGATTCGATGCCGCCCATGTGAAGAAAATATCCGAAGGGAGGGACCTGGGCAAATGCAACGGCACATACATTGCCATAAAGCTGATTCTTACGGGAATACTAGTGGCCAGCGTCGTCTCCACCATTCTGTTCTGGAAGCATGTGCTCCATCAATCATTCTATGACTCCACCCGGGAGAGCGTCATATACATTTTCATAGGATATTATGTATTCTACTCATTGGCCCAGATACCGATAATGACCTTCAACAGCCTGAAGAAGAACGCAAAGGGCCAGCTCTCTATACTTATGGAGCCCCTGTTCAGGTTCCTATTATTCGTCATAATCGCCCTGGCCGGGATATCGGGCGCCCTGGTGGTCACGGATGCCGGAACCCAGGTCATCGACCTCCCGGCAATGCATCAATGGCCTGGCGCGCTGCAACCGCTTCAGGGTTTCCTATCCACCCATGTGGTCGGCGCGATGTCATTCGCCTACACATTCGGGGCACTGGCCATGTTGCTCGTTGGCTTCATCCAGCTGAGGAAATATCCAATTTCCAGGCCGGACAGGGTCTACATGGGCATGTATCTCAGATTTGCCATCCCGATGATGATTCCGGTGATATTCTCCATGACGAATGCGTTCCTGGACAAGGTCATCCTCGGCTATTACTGGACATCGGCCGAGGTTGGGTATTACTTCGCGGTGCAGCGCATATCCACGTTCGTGATGCTCATACCATCCGCCATCGGGGTCGTCCTCTACCCGACCATATCGTCCATGCACTCAAAATACCGCTCTGAAGTGCAGAAGCGAAACAGAATATTGGCCAGATTGACAAAAGTGTCCCTGAGATACACATCCATGGTGACGGTTCCGCTGGTATTCGTCATAATGGTCCTCGCTGTCCCGTTGATAGACATAGTGCTCAACAGCTCTTTCAGGCCGGGAACCCTGAGCATGCAGATACTCTGCGTCTACACTTACATAGCGACAATCCTCATACCGTTCAACATGGTCGTTCTCGGGACCAACAGGCCCAAGCTCATCGCGAAGATTTTCATAATCTCCGGGGTCTCGAACATCCTCCTGAACCTGATGTTCATACCTTCCGGCGGCCTTCTCTCCGCCATCGGCATACAAGGCCCTGCCGGGGCTGCGGTCGCAACGCTGTTCAGCGGCCTGATAATGCTGCTCGGGCTCTACCATTATTCATGCAAACTGGTGAAGAAAAGCCTCTTCGAGAATCGGGTGCTCCTGCACATCGTGGCCGGCATCCTTGCAGGCCTGGCATTATGGGCGTTCAGCGGCCTCTTCGACCCCATTCGCTGGTACCTTCTGCCGGTGCTCTCTATCGTGGGCCTCGGGGCATACCTGGCCGTGCTGTTCGCCCTGGGCGAGTTCAGGAAAAAGGAGCTGGGCTTCTTCCTCGACACCATGAACCCGGTCAGGCTCTTCAAGCACGTAAATGACGAGGTCAGGGACAGAAAATGATGGCGGCGCGGCAATCTATATATCCACCCCGGGATATTGGGACTTGATAACATGCCAATGTTCTGCAAGAAATGCAAGAGCCTGATGTCGCCATCCGAGGGGAAGTGGCGGTGCAAGAAATGCGGGTACCTATGCAATTCCACGGGAGAGGAATGCATAGTCACCAAGATGAACGAGGAGAAGGAAATTCTGATACTGGACGAGAACAACGACACCATGCCCAAGACCAAGGCCGACTGTCCCAAGTGCCATCACAACGAGGCATTCTTCGTCCTGCGCCAGACCAGGTCCTCGGATGAGCCGGAGACCAGGATATACCGGTGCGTGAAGTGCAAGCACTCGTGGCGGGAGTATTAGGGTTTTCGAAATTGTGTTCCGAAAGAGCGCTTTTTTGAACCCACGCATTCTGCAAACAAACGGTGAATGCATTTGAGAAATGTTTGGTGCGTTGCATTCGCCCACGGCCCGGAACAACGTATCAACTAAATCCAGGGGCCGTACTGCTCACAGCAATCTGCAAACAAACGGTGAACACGATAACTGAATGAAATTATTTTCAGTGTTCGCCATGAATCAAGATTCAGTCGGCAAACAGATTCACAGTGTGAGTAATTTCCGCAAAATTTCAATAGCACTTATAATAAATTTTGCGGTTAAACATCCACCATCGGCACCAGATCGCAGCACCTGCACGTGAAGCACATGGTCTCGAACGTTCCTGTCGTCAGCCCGTTCATCTCCAGGACGTTCCTGTGTTTCTTCCCCAGCTCCAGCAGCCGCTCTGCCGACACTTTCTCCGGGACATGGCCCAGCGCACTCTCCAGCTTTTCCCGGTTGCCGGGGCCTATCCGTATGCCCCTCACGTTGGGGACCGCGCCCATGCCAGCGAGTGCCTTCACACCCGCTATGATATCGGCATCCGATTCCCCCAGGCCCACAAGGATGTTGCCGGTGACCTTCCCCCTGCCGAAGATGCGCACCGCCTCTTCAATGGCGGCAATCGTGGAGTCGAAATCCCTGCCCGGACATATCCTCTCGAACCTCTCCCTGGGCCAGGTCTCGATGTTAATCTTCATCTCGGTGGCGCCGGCCTTCTTGAATCTGTTGATGTCATCCAGGTCATCGAAATATGCCTCCACTCCGATGGGTATGTTCGGGTATTCGGAGCGGACCGCCTTCACCAAATCCGTCATCCTGGCGTTGGTCTCGCCCACGGAATCCGGGATGCCGCTGGTGATGGCCACGGCCCCGAAGTTCGGATGCCTGGAATTGATGTTTATGATGTGCATGGCCCGCTCCGTGCTCAGGCTTTCCTTCTTCTCCGGGGGCGGCATGGCACAGAAAGCGCAGCCCATCCGGCACTCGCCGCTCAGGTTGAGGAATGCCTGGTCGGGGGCGTGGGCCACCAGCGGGATGATCCCGACATTCTCGATGTACTTCTCTTCATCGAGGAAGATGCCGAACCCCTCATTGTTCTGGGCCAGGCGCAGCCGGGCGCCCGGGTCCTTGGTCACGGCGAGCTTCACCCTGGAATCCCCCCACTGGAATGCATGAGCAGGGGAACCGGCGTCCGGACCGGCTGTGGACCTGGATGCAAAGCAGGGCATGTCCACTTCCTTGGGTATGAATATCTCCCCTATCTCCAGCAGCTTCGCCTTCTGCTCCGTTCCCAGGCATATCATTGCCTGTGGATTGTGGCCGACAGTAATAAGCATTGCCCCGAAAAACCAGTTCAATGAAATGGGGGTCCATAGCATTTCACCCGAATGAATTGGGGATATAGTAAACTACCAGCCCCTAAGGGAGCTGGCGTTGATGCTTGATGGTATCGTCAGCATGATTCGGGGCTGGAAGTTTACCCAGGCAGCCTTGCACCTGACTATCAAAGCAGATAGGCTTTGATTTTATAAGGTGGCATATGCACGGTGCAAGGCGGTTTATCACGTTACTGTTTATGCCGATTCATCTCAGCCCTGAAGGACTGGGCGTTCTCGGCATTTGTACAGTAAATTATATATGATTAAAACGAGGTATGGGCACACCGAAGGGGCGCAAAATGAAAGTCAACAGGATCAAGACATACGTCAAGGGACTGGACGAGGTCATGCAGGGCGGGATACCGGAGGGCTCGGTCATACTGATTGCCGGCAAGCCGGGCACCATGAAATCATCCTTCGCATTCAACATTCTCTATCACAATGCCAACAAGGAGGACATGAGCGGCGTCTATGTGACGCTGGAACAGGGCCGGGAAGCCAATTTTACTCTTGTATTCCTCCGCCGTGAACTGGGCGTCGTGGATCAACAAATCTGCATGGTCTACCAAGTCAAATCCTGATATCCATTTTTTGTCCTGGATAATACCCGAGGGACCCAAAGC
>JAWOHM010000161.1:0-5490 GCA_046485165.1 Thermoplasmata archaeon | reverse complement strand
CTGTTGATTGCTGATAACCGCATTCTATTCTTGCCTGGCATCTGGCCAGGCAAGCTCAGACCCTAGACCCTAGACCCTGACCCCTAAGAAACAATAATCACGCCAGTTCCTAGCCCCTAATCCCTACCCCTCTAACCAAAAAGGATTTATCAATGACTCCATTACCTTTGCAGAGGAGAGTCAGGTGCATCCAATGGATGATGATGGCCCCGTGAGCAAACTGAAGGTCGCCGAACTCAAGAGCCTGGCGAGCAAAATCGGTCTATCCTTGACCGGCAAAGAGAAGAAAATTGAAGTCATCGGTTTGATCGAAGTTGCAGTCGGAGACAAGCTCAAACTCCTGCAGCTGGAGGAGCTCAGAGCCATTGCTGCAGATTTTAATATCAAGACCCAAGATTCATACCAGATTCCCGATTATATCAATGCAATAATGTCGAACCTTTCTGCAAATTCCGTGAAACGCATTTTTTCTAAAGGGGGAACTAATCATGGACTAGATGAACTGGAGAACATTGGCGAGGAACTCGTCCAGGTCGAACAGGATATCGAAAATATCGTTCAATCCCTGGAGCATGTTCCACCCCCGGACATGGCCGACATCTACCTCATAGACCAGAAACTGGCAGATGTAGTGAAGATGAACATAGATTATTCAAAGGTGGCCAGCATGCTTGATGTGGGGCGCATCAAGTTCCTGGACCGGAAGTACATAGAGAGCATGACAATGCTCACAGAGGCGGTCAAGGCATCCGAGGAAATGGTGAGCCAGTACAGGGACATCACCCAGGCTTTCATCATTCTCTCCGTCGAGAAGATATTGGAGGAATGCAGGGAATCGAAGAGCAATGACGAGGCAGCTGCGGACGCGCTCATAACCGCCAAAAGAAACTTCTTCACACACGGGGAGAACAGGGCTGAATCCATAAGGGCACTGACGGAAATCGCCCAAAAGGTCTACAAGGAGGAACTCATGTTCCTCGAGGAGCGGCTGGCCTTCGTCGAGCCCATGATAAGCGCATTGAAGGTCCAGGGAGTGGACGTTTTCAATGCCGAGCGGTACCTCCACAGGGCAAGAGAGGCTTTTCTGGCAAGCGAACTGGTATCTGTCAATTCCTATGTTGAGAAATCCATCAACACGGCGGAAGAATCCAAATATCAATGGATACAGGACATACGCAATGACATTCCCCGGGTGGAATCCATTCTCAAGCAGGCATCGGAGCTGGGCGCGGACATCTCCTCTGCGGAAAAGCATCTGAGCCAGGCAAAGATCGCATTCGACAATCAGGATTATTCGCTGTGTTCCGAGCTGAAGAAGATAGCTGAGAGGAAGGCCATGGAAAGCCAGCACCTTCAAATTCAGAAAGCCGCAAAACTCGAGAGGGAGAAATTGGGCGATGCTGAGCAGATACTCGCAACAATAACGCCGCTAGCGAGGGAGGCCGAGGCTTACGGCATGAACACCGTTGAGATAATGGGCGTAATGCAGGCTGCAAGGAACGCCCTCATCAACAATGATTACGTGAATGCTCTCACATATGCGAGGGATGCGGAATCGCGCTCAAGGCCGCTTTGGACGCAGGTCAAGGCACACAGGGAAAGCATCCTGGCCAGCGGCGAGCCGCTGCAGCAATGCCAGACATGCAATTCCATGGGCCTCAAGGTGTTCCCGTACGGGAAGGCGGTCTGCGTCAACTGCGGCATGGTCTATGACATCCAGGTGAGGGGGCCTCCCGAACAGAAGAAGGGATGGTTCAAGAAGAAGTAACCAGGATATCATTGTAATTTGTCCTGCCCAGCGTTCCACAGCATATCATTGGGGCGGGGATGTCAAACATATAGCATATGACGTATCCAGTATTCGATTCTCTCATTATTCACAATGCATGTTTCCGTCGAGAGGAATATGAAAGCCGGTTAATGCATCTCAGAATTGCATCTCGGACAACGCTTTGTAGCGCCTGTAGCGGCGGTTCACATCCTCTTCCAGGGCTTTGTGCAGCTTTTCGGCTTCCTCCGGGAATGATTTCGTCAGGCTCTGGTATCTGACTTCGCCCATGAGGAAGTCGTGGACCTTTCCGTTCGGTTCCTTCGAGTCAAGCTGCAATGGGTTCTTGCCCTGGGCAGCGAGCCTCGGGTCGTACCTGTACAATGTCCAGTATCCCGTCTCAACGGCAAGTTTCGCCTCTTCCTGGGATTTCATCATGCCGGATTTCAGTCCGTGGTTGATGCATGGCGAGTAAGCGATTATCAGCGATGGCCCAGGATATGATTCCGCTTCCTGGAGTGCTTTCAAAAGCTGATTCTTGTTGGCACCCATGGAGACGCTGGCGACATACACATACCCGTATGACATGGCCATCATGCCCAGGTCCTTCTTGATCGTCTTCTTGCCTGATGCCGCGAATTTTGCCACCGAGCCGATGGGCGTCGATTTCGACGCCTGGCCGCCGGTATTGGAATACACTTCGGTGTCGAACACCAGTATGTTGATGTCCTCGCCCATGGCCAGAACATGGTCCAGGCCGCCGTATCCGATATCGTAAGCCCAGCCATCACCGCCAAGCGCCCACTGGCTGATCTTCGGGAACATGTCCCTTGATTCGTATATCTCATCCAGGAGCTTCGGCCTCTTGATGTCTTTGAGGCCGGCGATTATCCTGTCCCCGAATTCCTTGGCCTTGTCCGGGTCGTGCATCCCGTCCAGCCAACCCCTGAACGCATCGTCCATGTCCGGTTTTTCCCTCTTTTCGATTGCTTCACTAATGAGGTCAGCCAGTTTGTTCCGGCGCTGGATTGTTGCTATCAACATGCCGAAGCCGTATTCAGCGCTGTCCTCGAAGAGGGAATTGGCCCAGGCAGGTCCGTGCCCTTCCACATTCACCGTGAAAGGTATGGATGGCGCGGAGCCGCCCCATATCGATGAGCAACCGGTGGCATTGGCAATGATCATCCTGTTTCCATACAGTTGGGTTATCAATTTGAGGTACGGGGTCTCGCCGCATCCACCGCATGCCCCGGAGTATTCAAGGAGCGGCTTCAGGAACTGGGAGCCCTTGACCGTGAATTTTCCGAGTTCCCCGGTTCGAATGGGTATCTTCTCGGAATATTCGAACAGCGGTATCTGTTTCTCCATCTGGCTGGCAAGCGGCTTCATGATAAGTGATTTCTCTTTGGAAGGACAGATGTCCGCACAGTTGCCGCAGCCCGTGCAGTCCAGGACGTTGACCTGTATGCGGAATTCCAGCCCTTCCAGGCCCTTGCCGTTAGCTTTCAGGGCATCAAAGCCCGGGGGTGCAGCGCCCTTCTCTTCTGTATTGACCAGCACAGGCTTTATTGCCGCGTGCGGACATACGAAAGCGCACTGATTGCATTGGATGCAATTCTGAGATTGCCATTCCGGAACGTTGATCGCAATGCCCCTCTTCTCGTACTTGGACGTGGACATGGGGAACAGGCCACCGGGCGTGAAAAGGCTGACAGGGAGGTCATCGCCCCTGTGCGGTTCCTGGACAAGCATCGGTCTCATGATGTTGGTGATGAAGGCCGGTTCGTCCCTGGCGGGTTCTTTCTCGAGCGGAGCATCGGCCCAGGATGCAGGATAGTCAATTTTCACCAGATTGTCCATGGCCACATCGACGGCTTTCCAGTTCATCTGAACGACCTTCTCCCCTTTCTTGCCATAGGTCTTCTGGATTGCATTCTTCAGCAATTTCACGGATTCCTCCATCGGCAGGACGTCCGCTAGCTTGAAGAAAGCGGTCTGCATTACCATGTTGATGCGCCCTCCGAGGCCGATGTCCGCAGCTATCTTCACCGCGTCGATGTTATAGAATTTCAGCTTCTTTTTGGCTATCCTCCTCTTCATTGAACCTGGTAGTTCCGTTTCCATGTCTTTCAGGGACCATGGGGAGTTGAGGACGAATGTTCCGCCGTCCTTGATGCCTTTCAAAGGGTCATATTTCATGACGTATGAAGGCTGGTGGCATGCCACATAGTCCGCGTTATCAATGAGGTATGTGGACTGGATGGGCGATTTTCCGAATCTCAGGTGGGACACTGTTATCCCGCCGGATTTCTTGGAATCGTAGGCGAAGTAGCCCTGGACGTACATATCGGTATTGTCCCCTATTATCTTTATCGCGTCCTTGTTGGCGCCGACCGTGCCATCGGAACCGAGCCCCCAGAACTTGCACTGGACCAGGCCCTTGGGGGACGCGTCTATGCTTTCCTGAATCGGCAGCGATGTGTGTGTGACATCGTCAATTATGCCGACCGTGAACTGGTTCTTCGGCTCTTTCGATTTGAGATTGTCGAGAACCGCCTTGGCCATGCTGGGAGTGAAGTCCCTGGAGCCCAGCCCGTACCTTCCCCCGACGATTATCCTGTCATCATGGGCGTTCTGGAAGACCGTGCAAATATCAGTGTAAAGCGGCTCGCCGAAGGCACCGCTCTCCTTGGTCCTGTCCAAGACAGCTATCTTTTTGGCAGTCGCCGGTATGGCCTTAAGGAAATGCTCGCCAGAGAATGGCCTGAACAGCCTGACCTTCACCAAGCCGACCTTCTCGCCCTTGGCATTGAGGTAATTGACAGCCTCCTCCGCAGCCTCGCTTCCGGAGCCCATCATGATGATGATCCTGTCTGCGTCCTTCGCCCCGATATAATCGAACAGATTGTATCTCCTTCCGGTGAGCTTGGCGACCTTCTCCATCTCCTCCTCGACCATCTTCGGCACAGCCAGATAGAACTTGTTTGCCGCCTCGGTAACCTGGAAATAGATGTCCGGGTTCTGTGCTGTTCCTCTGAGGTGAGGATGAGTGGGGTTCAGCGCCCTGGCCCTGTGATTCTTTACGGCATCCCAATCCACCAGCGGTTTCATGTCCTCGTAATCGATGACCTCTATTTTCTGGATCTCGTGTGATGTCCGGAAGCCATCGAAGAAGCTGATGAAAGGGACGCTGGCCCGAAGCGTTGCCAGATGAGCCACTAACGCGAGGTCCATGACCTCCTGCACGGAGCCTGACGCTATCTGGGCCCAACCAGTGGCACGGGCCATCATCACATCCTGATGGTCTCCGAAGATGGAAAGCGCCTGGCCGGCTATGGCCCTCGCGGAAACATGAAGAACGCATGGCATGAGCTCGCCCGAAATCTTGTACATGTTGGGAATCATGAGGAGAAGTCCCTGTGAAGCCGTGAAGGACGTCGCCAGGGTTCCGGCGCTCAGCATGCCGTGCATGGCGCCGGCAGCCCCGCCCTCGGATTGCATCTCGACGATTTTCAAAACCTGGCCGTGAATGTTCTTCCGGCCTTTTGCCGCCCAGGAATCCGCTTCCTCGCCCATCGGGCTTGAGGGTGTGATAGGATATATGGCAGCGACATCGCTGAAAGCATAGCCTACATGGGCTGCAAAAGGCCGGAAGAACATTCACGGCCAGGTTTTGAAAATCGTCGAGATGCAATCCGAGGGCGGGGCTGCCGGCGCCATGC
>JAWOHM010000067.1:0-2579 GCA_046485165.1 Thermoplasmata archaeon | reverse complement strand
GCGTGTCGGGTACTTTGCCGCTGCCCCGGGCTTCGCTTATGCTGGCAGCGCGATGCACCGTCTCACGATCGAAGAACTACCCCATCACCCCCTGCTGTCCGGTTTGCAGGAAGCGCAGCTGGAACGTATCGCACAGGCATCCGAACTGCTTCGGCTCGAGGCGGGCGAAACCCTTTTCCACCAGGGCGACGAGGCGACCCGCTTCTACATGGTGCAAAGCGGCCAACTGAAGCTTTTCCGGCTGGCGGCCTCGGGGCAGGAGAAGGTCGTCGAGTTGCTGACGCCCGGAAGGACCTTCGCGGAGGCGGCCATGTTCATGCTGCCTCGCATGGCCAAGACCGAGCTGGGCCACTATGACGCCTTGAAGCAGGATTTCAACTACTTCGGCAGCGAGTTCAAGGGCCAGCCGAAGGCCAAGATAAGCCAGGTCTATGCAAACACTTTATTCAGGTCGCTGGACGTAGAGAAGTGACCCAAATTTTCGTGGTGGTCAGATGAGCAAACCCAGATTCCTGGTCATGGGCGCCGGCATGATGGGCCGGGCCGTGGCATTCGACTTGGTCCAGAATCAGGGCAATGATTCCTTGGCTGTGATGGATGCCAACAAATCGGCATGTGATTCGCTGAGGAACTGGCTGGACATCGAGGTCCATAACCTGGATGCCAAAGATGCCGCAATCGACCGCATGATAAGTGACTCCGATGCGGTAATCGTTGCCCTGCCATATGGGTTCAACCTGGGTTTCATGAAGAGGGCGATTGCCGGGGGCAGCCATTTCTGCGACCTCGGGGGGAATGATGACATTGTCAACAGCCAGCTGGCCCTTGACGCGGAGGCGAAGAAAGCTGATGTCCTGTGCCTTCCGGATTGCGGCCTCGCCCCGGGAATGGCCGATGTGCTGGGTGCGCATCTCGCGGGGCAATTCGACTCTGTCGAAGAACTGACCATACGGGTGGGCGGACTGCCCCAGCACCCGAAGCCGCCGCTGAACTACCAGCTTGTTTTCTCGGTGGGCGGCCTCATCAACGAGTACAAGGAGAAGTGCAAGGTCCTGAGGGATGGGAAGATAACCCTGGTGGAACCCATGGAAGAGACCGAGGAACTGGAATTCCCCGGGATTGGCAAGCTGGAAGCCTTCACGACTTCCGGGGGCGCGGCCTGGCTCCCTGAAATATTCCAAGGAAGAATCAAGAAGCTGGACTACAAGACAATCCGGTACCCGGGCCATGCGGTGATTTTCCGCTCCATCCTGAAACTTGGACTCGCGGATGAGAATGAGATTGCGCCGGGCATAACGCCCAGAAAGGTGCTGGAGACGCAGATAGCCAAGAACCTCAGAGGGAATGATGAGGACCTGGTACTTGTCAGGGTCACGGCAAAGGGGAAGGCCGGCGGAAAGAAGGCCGTGAGGAACCTGGACATAGTGGACAGGTACGACAGGAAGAATAAAATCACCTCTATGATGCGCACAACAGCATACCCCACCAGCATAATCGTCCAGATGATTGCTGATGGCCGGATAAAGGAGCGCGGCGTCATGACCCCCGAGATGTGCGTGCCCGGGGATATTCTGATTGAGGAGATGGCCAGACGCGGCATTCTCGCCAAGTAGGTTCATGAACAGCATCGTTATTCAATCATCACAAAATAAAGCCAATTGATTGATGAAAATATTTATATATCTCCAAGGAATTTCCTTATTGAGGGATATTCATGGGTAAGAAAGGATTTATCAAGAAAAAAATAGACCTGGCCACGGTGCCGATTGACACTCCTGAACAGAGAGCGAGCTTCATCAATGCATGTGTTGGCACCACAGAGTGCCATTCGCTCATGCAGAGAAGAGCTATGGGCGCGGCGGCAAGCATAGACCGCGCAGACCTGAAGCCGGGGAAGATGGCCATAATCGGTTTCAACGGAACTTGGAGCTACTACGACAAGGCAAGATGGTCTGGCCAGCTGAAATTGCTGATGAGCATGGTAGACTTATTGGCCGATGCCACTCATGCACACCTATCGCAGATTCCCGGAATGACTGTGATTCCGTTCTCGGAGGTGGTGAACAGCGAAGCCTACAAGAACCTGAAGTACAAAGAGAAGGCCCAAGGCAGGCTCCGCGGCGATTTCATCGCCACTGCACGCGGCCTGAAGGATTTCTTCTCTTCCTTCACCCTTGACTTCCTGGGCCAGATGAAGGATTTGGGCACGGCCCTGGGTGTTGATTACGTGGTCACTGTGCGGGTGGAAATATTCCTTGACAAAGGAATCAGTGGCTCTGTATTCACCCCCTACATCTATGAGACCAACATCGACGTGTTCAGCGCGCATGAAAGCAAAGAGGTATGGAGTTTTGTAACTCCGAAAAGCTTCTCTTTCCCCATGAACATGCTGGCGGCCAATGGGTTCATCGAGAACATGGGTGTGCTGGTGCCGACCAAAATCGAGATAAAGGAAACGGGTGATTTGGCAAATGCCATGTTCGGCTACCGCAAATTTGAGGCCGATTTCGGTGACTTGGGCATCCACATCCCTGTTACCTATGACAAAATCGCCATGACAATGGCCCAGAAGTTCCGGC
>JAWOHM010000041.1:0-28783 GCA_046485165.1 Thermoplasmata archaeon | reverse complement strand
TGTGGGAGAGGATGAACGCGTCCTCGTTTATCATGGTGGGAAGGCGTATGTCCGGGCGCTCGCCCAGCTTGTAGCCCATGATTATGGAATCCAGGACTTCCTGATTGCCCTCGCAGAACACCTGCATCCAACCGGTGTCGCGCTGCGCGATGGCGTCATGGTGGTCCGCCCAGACGCTCCAGGGTGGGCCGTTCGCGCGGCACACGTTGCTCATGACCACCGGGGTTCTGGCGCCGGCAGCCCATATGAGCAATTCATGCATCAGCAAAAGGCCGTGAGACGATGTTGCCGTGTAAGTTCTTGCGCCGGCCATGGATGCCGAAATGAGCGCAGCCATCGCACTGTGTTCGCTCTCCACCTTGACGAACTGTGCCTTCATCTCGCCTGATGATACCAGTGTGGCGATCTTCTCGACGATGGATGTCTGGGGTGTTATCGGGTACGCTGAAATGACCTCCGCCCTGCAGACCTTGGCCCCGTATGCCGACGCATAGTTCCCTGTCATGACCTTCTTCATGCGGAATCACCTTCCAGGATCATTGTGATTGCATTTTTGGGGCATTCGTGGGCGCATATCCCGCAACCCTTGCAGTGCTCCAGGTCGAAGCTGGGCAGTTCCCCTGGCTTCATTATTACAGCGACGTCCGGGCAGAACTTCCAGCATATCCCGCACTTGATGCATTTCTCAGCATCCAGAACGGGCTTGAACGTCTTCCAGAACCCGGTCCGGTTCACGGACGAGCACACGCTCGTTATTGGCGTGAGCGGCAGGTCCTGGTATGTCTTGTAAACTCCTTTCAACTGTTCCCCCGTCATAGTATCACCACCGTATCGTACGCCTCTCTCGCTGCGGCAGAGTTCTCTTCAATTTTTATGGGAACATTGTTCTTCACAGCCTCGATGAGCGGCTCGAGACTCACAACGCCCGACACCTTGGCAAACGCGCCAAGGACGGAACTGTTCACTATGGGGGCGGTTTTGCTTCCCAACCTGTGTTTAATGGCTATGTCGGTCGCCGGGATAGTGGCCAGTTTCTGGTCGGGAGCCAGGCCCAGGTCCGCCCGGAGCTTTTCCCGGTTCATCTTGGTGTTCACAAGCACCAGGCCGGTGGGCTTCAGCCCATCAACGATGTTGACCGCGTCGAGCAGTGACGGATCCATGACCACAACGAAGTCCGGGGCGTAGATTCCGGATTTGTTGCGAATCTTGTTCTCGTCTATCCGCGTGTAAGCGGTTACCGGGGCCCCCCTCCTCTCCACTCCGAAGAACGGAAAGGCGGATACCTCCTTGCCTTCGATGAACGCTGCTTCGGCAAGTATGTTGGAGGCAATGACAGCGCCCTGCCCCCCCCTGCCATGGAAACGTACTTCTATCATTTAGACACCGGGTCGAGAATGGGCTTCCCTTATTAATTATAATCGCCGACTTTCTGCTACATGGATAGTTATTTCATCGATGAAAATATTAACCCCAACCATGCATCCCGAGATTAAATTTCTCAGCATCCGGCTGCGGGCCTTCGCCCAGGCAACGGAGGTCGAGGAAAGGGTCCTTGAGGCCATGGCCTTCGCATCCGGGACAAGGGACATGACCATCACAAGGACCGCCGGCCATTTCGGAAATTCGATAACCGTGATCGAGGCCGAGCTCACCAAGTCCGGGGACATGAAGAGATTCCTTAATCGCATCCGGGAATCCGGAATACTGAAACAATTTGCCGGCCAGGAGGATGCACGCATCAGTGAAGATCGCGCCTTCCACTTCCGGCTGGACAAGCAGAAGGTCTTCAACGAAGAGCTGGCACTGGCGCGGAACAGGGATGTCATAGACGTGCGGCTGAAGATTGGGGTCTATCCGGCCAGGCGGGGAGATGCGGTGAAAAAACTGTCTGAATGGATTGCAGAATTTTAAGAACTCCTGTCAAAAACATTAATACCAGCGACGAAATCCCTTGTCAAGGTGAATATTATGGGCAAAACGCAATCCAGCGCCAAGGGAATCGAATGGAATTTTGAGGGCATCTGCCCATCTCTGGACCACGGAAAGGTGAAGGAGCAGATGGCAGCCGCCGTCAAGAGGGCGGCGGCATTCGAGGCCAAGTACCGACCGATGCTGAACCGCTCCATCAAACCGGAGCAGCTGCTGGAAATGATAAAGGAGCTAGAGGCCATAACCCGTGAAATCTACAAGCCGCTGGGTTATGCGCACCTGAGGTCCGCCCAGGACAGGACGGACAAGGACGCGGCAGCCCTGAAGCAGGCCCTGATGGAGTTTTACGTGAAGGCTGACAGCCACACCATATTCGTCGAGCTTGCCTGGTGCGCGATAGATGACGATGTCGCCAACAGGCTGATGGGCGCCCCCGAGCTTGCCAAATACAGGCACCTGCTGGAAGTCAAGAGGCTGATGAAATCGCACCAGCTCTCAGAAGCTGAGGAAAAGCTCATGAGCGCGCTCGAACTCTCCGGCCGCCAGGCGTTCGTCCGGCTGTTCGACGAGACCATGGGCAAGACCAAAGTGAAGGTGAAGGCAGAAGGAAAAGTTCAGGAGATGCCGATGGACGGCGCGCTGGCGCTTCTGTTTCATCCAGACAGGAACTTGAGGAAGGCCGCGCACAGAGGGGTAACGCAGGCGCTTGAGGCCAACATGGACCTTCTGACATACATTTTCAACACCCTCGTCCAGGCCCATGCCACCGAGGACGAGTTCAGGAAGTTCCCGCACCCGGCGAGGAAGAGGAACCTGGCAAACGAAGTTGATGACGAGACCGTCGAAAGCCTCAAGGTCGCCGTGGACAGAAATGTCGCGATGGTGGCCAGGTACTACAAGCTGAAGGCGAAGCTCCTCGACATAAAGAAGCTCAAGGACTATGACCGATACTGCCCCATCACTCAGGAAGAGGAACCTTGCGACTATGAGACGGCCAAGGCCATGACGCTTGCCGCATACTCATCGTTCAGCCCGAAGTCCGGCGAGATAGCCAAGCAATTCTTCGACAAGGGCTGGATAGACGCCGACCCCAGGCAGGGCAAGGAGGGCGGGGCGTTCTCCTCCAGCACCGCATCGGACCATCATCCTTACATACTGCTGAATTTCACCGACACCCTGAGCGACGCATCCACCATGGCTCACGAGATGGGGCACGGGATACACCAGTACCTGGCAAGCCAGCAGGGCGACCTGCTCATGGGCACATCGCTGTGCATGGCTGAGACCGCCAGCATCTTCGGCGAGATGATACTGTTCAATGACATACTCTCCAAGGAGAAGGACCCGAAGAAACGCCTGAACCTGCTCTGCGGGAAGATTGAGGGAACATTCGCGACCGTCATGCGCCAGATAATGATGAACCGGTTCGAGACCCGCCTCCACGCAGCAAGGAAAGAGAAGGGCGAGCTGAAGCCTGAGGAGATTCATCAGATATGGCTGGAAGAGAACCGCTGGATGTTCGGAAATTCGGTGGAAATGACAGACGAATACGGCCTGTGGTGGTCGTACGTTCTGCACTTCGTCCACTACCCCTTCTACACCTACGCCTACTCCTTCGGCGAGCTGATGGTCCTCTCCCTCTACGAGCAGTACAGGAAGGAAGGCCAAACCTTCGTCCCCAAGTACCTGGATATGCTGGCCGCAGGCGGCTCGGATTACCCGAAGAACCTCATGGCAAAGATGGGCCTGGACATCACCAAGCCAGAATTCTGGCAGAACGGTCTGAACCTACTGGACGGGATGATAAGGCAGGCCGAGGACGAGGCGAAGAAACTGGGGTATTAGCGACCTTTAAAAATCGGCTCCCGCTTTTCGGTGAAAGCGGTAACCCCTTCCCGGAAATCCTCGGTCAAGCCAGATATGGAAATCATATGCCGCTCGGCCGCCAGGTGCTCCTCCAGCCTGGAATTCTCGCTCAGCCGCAGCAGGGTCTTGGCCCGGCCGATGGCTAGCGTCGGGCCTTTGGCAATATTCTCGGCTGCTTTCATCACAGTTGGCATGAGTTCATCCGGTTCCACGGCATGATTGACCAGCCCCAGTTTCTCGGCGGTATCGGCATCGATTGTCTCGCTGAGGTATATCAGTTCCCCGGCCTTGGCCTTCCCCACCAGCTTGGGCAGGAAGTATGTACCGACACCCGGTGCCAGCCCGACCTTCATGAAGCCCATGTTGAATTTCGCCTTCCTGGATGCATAGCGCAGGTCGCAGGCCATTGCCAGCGCGGCACCGGCGCCGACCGCATGACCATTCACCGCTACAATGACGATCTTCTCCATGGTCTGGATGCGGTGCACCGGCTTGTGTATCCATCCAGATAATTCGGCAAGGAATTTCTCAGCATCCGGGGCATCAGCCATGGCTTTGACGTTGCCGCCGGCGCAGAACGCCTTCCCCTTCCCGGTTATCACGACAACTTTGACAGAATCATCCTCCTGGCACTTCATCAGGAAATCGTCCAGCTCCTCGGACATGGTCGCGTCCAGCGCGTTCATGTTGTCCGGGGTCGCCAGCGTGATTGCGGCGATGCCGTTCTCGAATCCTGTCTCGATGCTTTTGTAGGTCATTCTCACACCGGCGGTTCATGGGGCAGGGATACAAAATGATTTTTACGAACCCCGTTGAATGCAATTCCCGGCATATTCCAGCGGCGCATTCGACCATGGCCCGGAATCGATTTATTGCCGAATCTGCGCCACCGATGCCCGGAAGCGCCAGCACTTCCCCGCAGTCTCTCGGGTGCGTAAATGAGCATATTTTTTAACATGCTAAAATGGTTGTCGCAAGGTATTTAACCCCGGGAATTCATATATATCGGGGTGAACGAAATGGACGAGGGTGAGCTTGGCAATGTTGCTGGTAGCCGAAATAAGCTGATTGCAGGCATCATTGTGGCCGTGATTGTGATTGCCGGGCTTGGGGTAGCGTTCGTTTTTATTAATGACAATAATGGTGTAACTTCTCTAGCACCTCACATGTCACAAATCGTTGTGGACATGAACAACAATATTCATGTTCTATGGTCTAACTGGGCAAGTGATATATATTACTCCAAACTAAACACAACCGGAAATATTTTAATCGCGAGCAAAATAATTATTCAAGGTGGTGGTGAATTATTATTCTCCCCATTTATTGATAATGAAACATCCACTATTCATGTTATCTCTGAATGTGGCCTTACAACGCTTGATTTGAATGGTAATGTTCTATCTGAAAATTCTAATGTTACAATGCCTATTCCTGGGCAGCCCATCATATCCGATAGCAGTGGTCAATTGCATTACCTTTGGCAAAACGGGACAGTAGACTCAAATAATACTATCCATACAATATGGTTTGAACGCTACTCTCAAGATTCGGAGGAAATTCATAAAACATACTATAAAAAAATGGATTATAAAGGGACAATATTAGTAGACAATCAAATTGCTAATATTTCAATTAATGGTAAGATTCTTGTTGATAACGAGAATAATATACACATCCTTTATCTTGGAGGGAACTCCATATATTATGCAAAGTTGAACAACCAGGGAGAGTTCTTGATTGATTTTTCAAAGATAGAGACAACTATAGAAACAACTTTTCGAGTCGAGTATTTTGATGTATCTGCTAGTACCAATTCAATAGGCATTACTTGTACAGGTTATTCTGATGATGGTTGGGGGTGCAGAACCTACTATTTGGCACTTGACTTTGATGGTAATGTAATTGTCGTTGAAAGAGCTGTTTCAGAGTTAAGTAGTTGCTGGCCCTCAATTTCTATGGATTCGCAGAGTAATGCCCACATTGTATTTGAGACGTACTATACGAAAGATTGTCCGATTTACTATTTGAAGCTTGACCAGGAAGGAAACTCGTTAGTAGAGGAGGTCAAGATATTCGGGTGAATAAAAAAAATCGCCGAAAGATAGGCCATATTTGACAAATGAGTTGAAGATCGGGTGGAAATAAAATGGATACGAAGGCAAAACGCCAGAACAATAATGCAATTGTGTGTATAAGTCTCGTGATAGTACTAATCTTATTCGGGACACAACTCATGACTGCCGGGGTGGTTAGAGCAGAGACAAGAGAAATAGCGAGTGAAATTGAGTTGCTTGAATTTGTGAATTTTGATACCATTCCTGAAAAATTAGAAACAAATAAACAAATCTGTAGTTGGGATAATATGATGGTTGAACCAGAATATAGATTATCAAATCAAGTAAATTCTGTAGATACTTCTGCTGCACAATTAATTTCTCCATCGCTTAACAAATCTAGGATTCCTGCTGTTCCAATTATTCCTCCTGAGAATACTACCTACAATCACTCTATGCCAACACGCAATGTTATGTTTTCTCCTCCTGAAAACACTAATATATGGAATCTAAATGCTCAAGAGCAAGAATTGTTAATTAATATCTCACAAAATTGGCGTCCCGATGAAATTATTGCGACCTCAGAAACATCTATCGGTGAAGCAATTTTACAAAGAGATGCTACTTTGAAACCCCTGTACTGGATAGCTCCGATTTATCACTCTGATAATTGTAATTACATTGTTGGCATTAACCCATTTGGAGAATTTGCTTGGTTAATCAAACATCCCAAGGAATTTCTATCCATCTCAAGAAATAAAGCAATGGAAATTATTGTCGAACATACAGAGATTTCCATGAGCGACCCACAGCTTGTTTTAATTGATGGAATTAATTATTGGCTGTCGTTCCCTTCGCCTGAACAAATGAGACTGGAGCTAGAGGATAATTCTCTGCAAAGTATGGTAAATAATTTTTCGCTAGTTGATATAAATAGTGGTGAATTTAAACAAATTAACTTGGCCGATATTTTTTCTACGAATAATTTTTCAGGGCTAGGTTCAATTATAAAAACTGAAATGCAACCAGACATACTTCCATGGTTTGAGCAAATACCCTATGATAGCACTCAAATTCAAGCGGAATGGTGTGTTCCTTATTCTTCCACAATGGCATTGACTTGGTGGGGAATAAATCTTGCCGCTCAAGGTGATTTAACAGGAGATGGGGCGAGTAATCATGATGATTGGGCTTACAAGATTGCTAGTATATGTCAAAATAGTAATCCACCAGACACAAATACGGGGGCATATATAGGACAAGCGGATTATGCAATTACTCTACTCTCCGGTTTTAATAATGTATGGCACGGGGAAATGAAAAGCATAGATGATTGTGATCCAACATCGAACGAAATCACAGACATGAAATCAATGATTTATCATGGATATCCAGTTTGCATTGCAATGGATATTGACGCTAGTCCCAGCACAGATAATGATGGGCATATGGTTGTTGTTATTGGATATGATAATGTTAATGATGGGACTGGGGCAGCCGGAAATCATGTTACTATTATGGATCCTTCTGGTGCCTGGGTTGGGTTCCCACGATGGGGTAATGTTGAGGTAACCTATGCAACCCTTGAGAATCATTGGGGTGCCTGGGATGACCATTGGACATGGACATTACCGCCATTTGGATTTTGGGGGAAGCCAGATAAAAATACGCCGGGTGAAGGCATAAGAACAGATTTTCATGGCCATAAACACCCTGGTTTAGTAATGTATCCAGGAGACTCCTTTACCCCCGACCCGATTGCCACCATTACTCCGCCACTGACCACTGTAGAAAAAGGTTCTATATCCACTCATGATATAAGGTTGGGTAATATCGGTCAAGAAGCTGGGTTATCTGGACTACAGATTTGGGTGGAGAACGGCGAAATATTGGGGTTTACCCCCACCAATCCTACTTTTGATAATTGGCAAAGTTATGACATTAATCATAATTCTAAAAGTTTTCCTGCACCAGTGCTTATGTGTTTTAAATATCATATGAATACCAATCAAAATGTATTTGGCCAAATTACTATCAAAGCTTTAGCTAATCCAATGAGTATTCATTATCGTTCTTGGTGTACCGAGTTTTTCAATGATGTTGTGCATTGTAATTATAATTTTAGTAAAGTTAACCCATGGGATACAACTCTCCACACAACATCTGTGGAGGATGATAGATATATACAAATACCTACACCCCCCTATAAAAGTCCATTGGGGCCTATTAATATGCCAAAAGTTGAGCAGTATATCGCCCGAAATCCGGTAGATTGGTGCGATGATCGTTGGCACAACACACCAGATTTCATCAATTATGCCAATTATCAATATGTTGTCAATGTCGTAGATACCATACCGCCTATTAATCCTACAAGTTTAACTTCAAGCCCATTAGTAAATACCTGGTCAAATGATAATACAATCTATGTGAGTTGGTCAGGTGCAACGGACTCAGGAAGTGGCATATATGGATATTCGATTCAGTGGACGACTAGTTCCACAACAATTCCAGATGCAATCGTAGACACAACAGGAACAAGTACAACGAGTTCTGCATTAAGTGACGGAAGTAGTTGGTATCTTCATATTAGGACACGGGATAATGCTGGTAATTGGAATACGGGGGCGTTTCATGTAGGTCCATTTAAAATCGACACTGTTCCTCCTGTCGCCCCGACCAATCTCTCGCCTACCGGCAACATCGGCTTGCCCACATCGATTAACTTTCAATGGAGCACTGTCACCGACCTGAGCGGCATAACAAGGTACGGACTGCAACTTGATGGGACTATGATAGCATACCCCACAACAAATTCCTACATTGGAACAGCGAGCAGCGGAAGCC
Organism: Thermoplasmata archaeon; assembly: GCA_046485165.1. Lineage (GTDB taxonomy): Archaea > Thermoplasmatota > Thermoplasmata > SG8-5 > SG8-5 > UBA147. The sequence goes on along the minus strand of JAWOHM010000041.1, from coordinate 20,084 downwards.
ACACGTGGCGCGTCCAGGCGGAGGACGGGGCGGGTAATTGGGGGGCGTGGAGCGGCACGGTCAGTTATTATGTGAGCCAGTACGGTGTTTGCGGGACCGTGAAAACCTACACGGGTGACATACCCATCTCCGGGGCTACGGTCACGTTACAGGGCGGTTCAAGTGTGACCACGGCAACGAATGGCTATTGGGAGATGCAACTCGGTGCGGGTTTTTACTATTTCACCGCTTCCAAATCGGGTTATTACCCCCAAACAAAATCCGTCGGGGTTCCGGTGAATGGCATAGCTACATTGAACTTTGCACTCTCGCCTATCCCCAGTGACGATGATGGAGACGAGGGCTGCTTTGCCGCGGGCACGTTGATTGCCACGCCCGAAGGGGACGTATGCATCGAGAATGTCCGCGAGGGAGATATGGTGGTGAGTTACAACACAACCACGGAACAGGTCGAGCCAAACATGGTATGGCATACCACGGTGCATGAGGATTATCTGGGGTACCTGTTGGTGAACGGCCGGTTAAGGGTGACTGAGAATCATCCGGTATACACGACCGAGGGAATCGTGGCCGCCGGGGATCTGCGCGTGGGCGACGTGTTGCTGACACTCGCGGGCACCGAGACGGTGACAGACATCGCGGAGATGCATGTCCTGGCGACGGTCTATAATTTCGAAGTTGAGGCCAACCACAATTATTTTGCGGACGGCATTCTTGTGCACAACAAGGGCGGTGGTGGCGGCGGTGATAGCTGTCCCTTTGTCTACACTTGGGACGGCAGCTATTTCCAGGCGGAGAACAACATCCTGCCGTTTTCCGCAAATCCCGACAGGAGCCAGCTGGATGTGGATGATTATTATCTGTTCCAGAACGACATGCAGCAGCTCAACGGGTCATACTGGGTGCGGCTGTTCGAGCCGGCGAAGGAGAGGACGCACCTCGACGATATTCGGTTGGCCATAATCGACTACGATAATCCGGAAATCTGGATGGCGATGACCCCGGACGGGGCAATCAAGACGATAACCGACCCGCAGGGTCCGCAGTCATGCGTCAACGGCACAGGCGGCGACGTGCTGGAACCTGTCGTGGAAATGAATGACTTTTACCATCTGGTGGCCGGGCATAACGAGACTCTGACCCTTGTCTTCCCCGATGCCGGGGAGTTACAGGAGGCGAAGCTTGTCATCCGCCATATGGCGATAGACCCGTCCCCGCACCGGCCGATACATCTGCCGCCGCACATCGCCCCCATCAATCAGCCATACGACGTGCCGCTTGACCCGAGGCAGTACAAATGCTCTATACATGTCCAGACCATGGACGAGCAGGGCGAGTGGCAGGATTTTGCCACCATCCCGGCCCGCATGAACTGGGTGCTGGATTGCATCGACGTCACGCAGCTGGGCGGGAAGTTGAGTGCCGGGGAACCGCTTCGGCTCCTGATAACCGGCACCCATGTCATAGATTTTATCGGGCTGGACACCGGCGATAACGACGAACTTGACATAGAATATGTCGAGCCGGAATTCGCGGCCCATATCGATGACTCCAGCGGGCTTGACATCTCCGACCTTCTCCGGGAATGTGACCGGAAATATGCCACGATAAGTCCCGGGCGGGGCATCGACATAATGTTCCCGTACAAGGAACAGGCCTCGCAATACAGAAGATTCGCATTGATTTCCCACGGCCACTACTATTATCTTCCCGAGATTGGCATCAGCCAGCCAGTGACAGTGGATATAGAAGTCCCTTCCGGGATTGCCGAAGGTTATCTGCACGTATTCCTGGAAGAGGTGACCGTGAACTCGGAACCGATGATTCTGCAGGGCGTTTCCATCGACCTATCCACATATCCCTCCGGAAATTTGCAGCTGATGTTCGACCGGGACCCGGTGGCGGCCTATCAATTGCGGGCATGGATTGGCGGTTCAGCCCAGCCGTTCGCGCTTCAGATGTCATTCTCGTCATTCAGGGGCAGTAAACAGGTTGAGACGATATTCTCGCCGCAAAACAGCATTCTTCCGTTAACAGACATTCTCTGGAACGTCACCGGTGCCGGGTTCAACACATTTTCCGGCCAGTATGAGGTGCTGAAAGACTCGCCAATCAGATTCGGCCTGACCGAATATTACCATTACGAGATTTCCGAGACTGCGAATTATGGGTGGGCTTTCGGGGATGATTCCTGGGCAATTGATGACATGCCCACGCATTCTTACGGACAACCCGGGACATACCTGCTCAATCTGACAATTCTGAATGCGGCCGCGGACGGGCGGTACTTCTATTCATCGGCCCGCATCAATGTCGTGGAATCCCCGCCGATTCCCGTCATCGGGATTTTCCGGGAAGTGGAGATAACCACGGCCATCACCGGCCGCAAGGGCAATACGGCTGGCATCAGGATTTACGAGAACGAAATACTTATCCGAAGCGCGGATGCCGCGCGCACCGCCGGTCAGCCGAACGCCGTCACGATTTCCTTGGATAAGTATCTGGACAGGAATTACCGCATCGAGCTGGTGTATGATGCGAAATCCGACGGCGCGAATCCCACATGGCTGGAGTTCAAATCCGGCGAAACCGTTATGGTGTTCTTCCTGGAATTCAATACGGATTACGGATACTATCAAATCGTTCCGGTGCCGGATTCGTACCTGGAGGATACCACAACGAACAATCCCGCATTCCGCTTCGACGCTTCCGGGTCATACGACATTGATGGTTGCATCGTATCCTATGGGTGGGACTTCGGGGACGGGAGCATCGCCCAGGGTATTGCCGTCGAGCACACGTATTCCGTGGCCGGGACATACGAGGTTATGCTGACAGTCACGGACGACGACGGAGCGGTTGCCAAGGAGACGGTATTCGTCGAGGTGCGATGAGCGCTCGTTGAATGCAATTCCCGGCATATCCCACCGATGCATTCGACCATGGCACGATATCATATTCTCAACTAAATCAGTGCCATGAAATTCCCCTCATTCTGCAAACAATTGGTGAATGCGCGGTCAACACAGAAATGCTATTTTTCAACATTTGCAGAGTTTCTTGTAGCATTAAATTCCAAACTCTGGACGAACTGGATTGATGCAATTTCTTGACACAGTTCGCGCATTCGCCCTGAATCAGCGATGTAGAAGCAAACAGATTCAACACGTTTTTCGGTAATCGGCATTATGCAAGCGATGAGATTACCGATACCAAATATTTTTTACCCGCACCGCATATTACTCTGCAATGGCGAGCATCCTGAACTTCAGCGACATCGGTTGTCTCAACGAATCCGCAGCAGGCTCGCTGGGCGCGGGCATGGCATCGTTCGTCAGGGCGGGCTTCCCCGCGGCCAGGGGCTTCATTGTCACGCCGCTGGCATTCTCGGATTTCCTCGACAGGGAGGAGATAAAGGCCGCGCTGGAGCTTTTCAAGTCGGGCGCGGAGACCCCCGAAGAAAGCTGGCGCGCAGTGAAATCCGTATTTGCCAAGTCCAGGCTGAACTGGAGCCACGAGATGGAGATACTGGCGGCATTCGGGGAGCTGGATTCGGCGGTATCCATTGTCAGCACCTCCCTGCACGGCGCAAGCGCAGCCCCGGTGTACGCGACCGCGGGCCAGGACGTCCTGGAAGGCATCAAGCATTGCTGGCTGAAATGGCTCGGCACCGGCTTCGACAGGCTTGGCCAGGACATGCCCGCCGTGGCCATCAGGGAGGTATTGGACTCTGAAATCTCCATAGAACTCAGGAGGAAGGGCCAGGAATTGCGCGCAAGGGCGGTTTTCGGCCTCCCGGAAGGCCTGGTCGACCCGACCGTGTCCGGCGACATCTTCGAATTCACGCATGACGGCAAGCTGGAAAGGATGGAGATGCGGCAACAGAATTTCCAGTATGTGTTGAAGGGCCACGGCCCGTCCAAGGTCGAGATTTCTTCAGATTTCCGGGACGAGGAAAAGGTCACCGGCGAGATGCTGGCCGAGCTTGAGGGCACAATCACATTCATTCTGGAGCATGCCGGGATGGCATCTTGCACTGTCTGCTTCGTTTCCGGGCGGCCGGTAATCTGCTCCGCCATGCTCCTGTCCGAATCGGCGGCTGAAACAGACATCCCAGCGAGGGAGCGCAGCATCAGCCTGCTGGAGCCGGCAAAGCACGCACCCGCACCAGCATCCCAGGGGCCGGTGGTCGCCACCAGGCTTTTCCTGAGGACGGGCAGCATGGCGGAACTCGGCCAGGTGAGCGATACATACCTGGACGGAATAATAATCCCCGGGAACCCGCAGGCAAAGGCTGAACCCAATTCCGAGGTGGCGGCAATGGCATCCGAGGCGAAGCGGCGGTTCCGCGCTTCCCATGTCATACTGGAGCTGGGCGGCCCCGGCCTTCCCCCATCCAAACTGGCGGATGCAATCAGAATCATTTCGGAAGTCGGCATGCAACCCGGCATCCTGATACCGGGGATACGCAGCGCCGAGGAGCTGTCCGGCGCCGTGCGAACCATGAATTCAACCCTGGGCGACCTCCCCGAGCCTGCGGTCTGGGTGAGGGTAATGTATCCGAGCAATCTCTTTTTCATGGAGTCGCTGGCACGCGCCTCAGATGTCCTTGCATTGGACTTGGATTCCCTGGCAAGGCTCATGCTTGGGAGTGATGAAGGCAACTGGCTCCAACATTCCATTCCTGCGCTGGAAGGCGCCCTGGAAAATGCATTCGGACGGAAGCCGGGCCCATTTGCCATACTCTCCGATGACATCGTCTCCATGCCTGGCATGCTGGAATTCCTGGTCAGGCGCAGCGCCGACATAATCTGCATGGGGCCGTCCGAGGTCAGCACAGTGAAGCACATAATCGCTTCAGTGGAGAAGCGCATGCTGCTGGAGCAGGGGAGGGCATAGCCATGTGGGAGGAAGGGGTGCGCCGCGACAAGGTCATGGAAGAGTTGCGGGACGCTCTCAGCAAGGACCATCATTTTTCAGACGGCCATGTCATAAGTTCAATGTGCACGAAGCCCATGGACATAGCCGCGGAAGCGCATGCCATGTTCATAGAGGCGAACCTGGGCAATGCCGGCCTTTACCCGGGCACGCTGGGCCTGGAGAAACAGGTGGTGGGCGCGATCAGCCGGATGCTCAACGGCCGCGAGGGCATGGCCGGTGGCGTGGTCAGCGGCGGGACCGAAGCGAACATCACCGCGCTCTGGATAGCCCGGAACATCACAAAGAAGAGAAAGGTTATTTTTCCTGCCAGCGCGCATTTCTCGTTCCACAAGGCCTGCGACATCCTTGCCATGGAACCGGTGATGGTCCCCCTGAATGAGGGATTCACAGTGGACCCGGATGCGGTCGCCCGGGAGCTGGACGGCAACGTTGCGGCAGTGGTGGGCATTGCAGGGACCACCGAGCTCGGGGCGGTGGACGACATCAGCAAGCTCTCAGAAATGATGCCCGATGGCACCTTCCTCCACGTGGACGCAGCCTTCGGCGGTTTCGTTCTCCCATTCCTGAAGAGGATGGGCCGAGAAGTTCCGGACTTCGATTTCTCCATACCTGGTGTAACGAGCATCGCCACGGACCCGCACAAGATGGGCATGTCCACTGTCCCCTCGGGCGCCCTGCTGGTCAGGGAAAGGGACTGGATAAGGACGATACACAAGGATGCTCCATACCTAGACATGCTTGGCCAGCTTTCCGCCCTTTCCGGTACCAGATGCAGCGCGGCGGTTGCCGCCTCGTATGCCGCCATGCGCTCGCTGGGCATGAACGGCTACCTGGCGATAGTCCGGGACTGCATGGACGTGACCAGCCATGCGCTGAATAAGGCCCGCAAGATTGGCCTCGAACCAGTCATGGAGCCGCTGATGAACATATTATGCCTTTATGTGCCGGAACCCACCAAGGTCCAGAGAATGTTGGATGGAAAGGGGTGGAAAGTGTCGGTCGCCCAGAACCCCCCCAGCCTGAGGCTGGTGATGATGCCCCATGTCACCAGGGATTCGATAGACGGCCTTTTCGGGGCGCTGGAAGCCGTCCTGGGAGAGATTTGATGGTTGAGGGATTCGATTTTGAGATTGACCGGGTTGTCGGCGTGATTCGGGAGACGGGCTGCAGCAAGGTCCTGCTGCAATTCCCGGAGGGCTTGAAAAGACAAGCACCGGATGTGGCCAGAGCCATCGGGGAAAAGGTGGATGCCACCGTCATGATCTCCGGCGAGCCGTGTTTCGGGGCGTGTGACATTCCGGACACCGATGCGGACCTGATAGTTCATTACGGCCACCTGCCCATACCGTCCCTGGCCACCCCGAAAAGCGTCCTTTACGTGCAGCTCAGGTCCGATGCCGGCCCCACCCCGGTGCTGGACATGGCATTGCCCAGCCTGAATGGGAGGATCGGATTGCTGACAACCGCACAGCACATCCATCTTCTCGGGGATATGCTGGAATACCTCCGGTCAAAGGGCGTTGACGCGGTTGCGGGAAAGGGGGATTCAAGGTTGTATGCCGAAGGCCAGGTCCTCGGATGCAATGCATCAAGCGCAAGGGCGGTGGCCGAGAATGTCGATGCATTCCTGTTCGTCGGAACCGGTAATTTTCATGCCCTGGCGGTTGCGCTGGCAACTTCCAAGCCCGTGCTGGTCGCCGACCCGGTGAGCCGCGACGTCACGGATATTGCCCAGGCCAAGGACAGATTGCTCAGGCAGAGGCATGCGGCCATCGAGAGGGCCAGGAACGCCCGGAGAATAGGCATAATCATCTCCTCGAAGCACGGCCAGAAGCGCGAAGCCGTCGCCCGGCACATCTTCGAGATATCGAAGGATGCCGGCCTGGAGCCCGTGCTCGTGGAGATGGACCAAGTCACGCCCGCAAAGCTGGAGAACATGGGTCTCGACGCCTGGGTTTCCACTGCCTGCCCGCGCCTTGCCATCGATGAATACAGGGCATTCCCGGTTCCGATACTCACGCCGCCCGAGGCCGAAATCCTGCTAGGCAAAAGGCTCTGGGCGCAATACATATTTGACGAAATTGTGTGAGCCAGATAGCCCAATCACAATGTTTTCGCCGGTTAATATATACTCAGCTAAATTTTAAATACATAAAACTCCATTATGGGCTAACATAATTAATAAGGGATGGGTGAAGCAAATGAAATCCATAATAGATGAAGCACTAGCAAGGCATGATGAACACAAGAAAGTCCAGGAGTTTACCAAGTCATCTGGCATATACAACGAGAGCCCGGATGACGAGGAATTGAAGAAACTCGTCGAGACCCTGCGTATAAACGTGAAGATTGTCGGTTGCGGCGGCGGCGGCTCAAACACCATTAACCGTCTGACCGAGACCGGCGTCGTAGGCGCCCAGATGATGGCCATAAACACAGATGCCACTCATCTGCTCCACGTGCACGCTCCCAAGAAGATGCTCATAGGCAAGAGGGCCACCAAGGGCCTGGGCGCCGGAGCGCTTCCCGAGGTCGGGGAGCAGGCATCCCGGGAGAATGAAGACGAGATCCGCCAGTACCTTGAGGGCGCGCACATAGTTTTCGTGACAGCCGGAATGGGCGGCGGCACAGGCACAGGCTCTGCCTCCGTGGTTGCGGAGATTGCAAAGGAGCAGGGCGCATTGGTCATGGGCGTGGTGACGCTTCCGTTCAAGGCCGAGGGCCGCATGAGGCTGGACAATGCAATAAAGGGCCTGAACAAACTCAGGAACAAGTGCGATACCACAATCGTAATCCAGAACGACAAGCTCCTTGAACTGGTCCCGAGGCTTCCGCTGGACGCGGCATTCAAAGTTGCGGACGAGATTCTCATGAACTCCATAAAGGGCATGACGGAGATAGTCACAAAGCCCGGCCTGGTCAACCTGGACTACAGCGACCTGATGACGGTGATGGAGAACGGCGGGGTCGCAATGGTGGGCATTGGCTCATCCACGGACGATCGCGAGCGCGTGGAGCTGGCAGTCAACGAGGCCCTCAACTCCCCCCTGCTTGGCGACATCGACCTCAGCGGCGCGAAGGGCGCGCTCATCCGCGTTGTCGGAGGCGAGGACATGACCATAGAGGAGGCCCAGCGTGCCGCCGAACTGGTAAGCTCCCGCATCAGCCCGCAGGCCCGCATGATATGGGGCTGCACAGTGGACCCGACCGTCAGGGGCGAGGTCAACATCCTGGTGGTCATAACCGGCGTCAAGAGCCCGCAGCTCATGGGCGCCGACGCTCCCGGCGGCGCCGGCGGCATAGACTCGGTCCGCTGATAGTGATAGCACATGGCAGTCAAGGAGTTCAGGCACAGGTACATTGTATTCGAGATAGATGCTCCCAGAGCAATCGAGCGATGGGAGCTCATCAAGGAATTCCAGCGCATAGCCAGCCGGATGGGGCTCGACCAGTCCGACGAGATAAGGCCATGGCTCACAGCTTTCAAGGACAACCGCGGAATTCTAAGATGCAATCACAATGACCGGGACAAGGCGGTCGAACTCCTCACCGCCGTCAACGAGGTCGGGGACGAGCGGCTGAAGGTGTCGATAAAGACCGTTACCACGTCCGGGACTATTAGAAAGGCGAAGGAATCAATGTGATGGGCAGCCCGAGTTTGGGCTGCCCGAATTTTCCGGAAATCATGCATAATGATTTAAACCGTTGATTCCATAATCTCCCGATGAAGGAGATAATATTTTCCAAGCATGCCGAAGGGAGAATGAAATTCAGAGGGCTGAGGAAGAAACAGGTGGAGAGCGCCATCGAAGAACCGGATGCGGTATTGAAGGGAAAGGAAGGCACACTCATCGCCCAGAAAGACATGGGAACGCACATACTGAGGGTAATATATTCGGATGAGGGAAAGTATTATTTAGTAATCACGGCCTATTACGCAGACAGGGAAAGATACGAGGTGAAAGAATGAAGATTACCTACGACCCGGACGTCGACGCAATGACCATTCAATTCCAGAAGGGAAAGTACGAGGTCAGCAGGGAGATGATGGACGGCATCATCGTTGATTACACGTCCGAGGGCAAGATACTGTCCATCGAGATACTGGACGTGAGCAAACGCATGCCAGCCAAGACCCTCGGGGACATCACGCTGTCAGTGCCGGTGGCGACCTGAACATCGTTAATTTTTGGCGTATTCAATCCTTCGATGTTTGGGGTTGAAAAACGAAACAGAATTGTTAAATATGCGAAAATGCATATTTGACCACATGAGAGACAGGAACGGGATGAAGGACGGCGTAATCACAGCCACGCCCAACATGATGTCACCGATTTACCTGAGGAAGGATTCTGTTTATATTCAGTATTCAAAAAGGACTATAATTCTGGGCGTTGTGTTCGGAATAATTTTCATTGTTGCATTATTTCTGTTAATTGATAAATATCTCAATTTCTGGCCACCGGGATGGCAACCACCGCGCGACATTGGTTTTATTTATCATGTGTTCTAATTGAACCACCAGTTATAAAAGAAATCCACAATTGAAAATTTGGGCCGGCCTTTCGACCGGCCCATTCATTCTATCTCGGGCTTCAGTAGTCCATTCCGCCGCCCATGCCGCCCATTCCGCCGGGAGGCATGCCGCCCGGAGGTCCGCCGGCTCCCTTCTTGGCCGCGATGACGTCGTCGATCCTGAGGATCATTATGGCGACCTCGCTTGCCGCGTTTATGGCCTGGGTCTTCACCCTCATCGGTTCTACAACGTTCTCTTTCAGCATGTCGACGACCTTTCCGGTGAACACGTTGATGCCTGCTGTGGTGCGCTTCTTACCCTCGTGCTCGCTCCTGAGCTGGATGAGGACGTCAATGGCGTCAAGGCCGGCATTCTCTGCCAGTGTCCACGGGATGATCTCGGTTGCCTTTGAGAAAGCTTCTATGGCCAGCTGCTCGCGGCCTCCGACCCTGGAGCCAAACTTGTTCAGCGCCAGCGAGAGTTCTATCTCCATGGAGCCGCCGCCGGAGAGGGCGATGCCATCCTCCATTGCGACCGCCGTTACCTTCAGAGCGTCATGCAGTGCGCGCTCCGCTTCGTCAATCACATGTTCTGTTCCGCCCCTTATCAGGATGGATACAGACTTCGCGTCCTTGCAGCCTGTGACGAATGTCATGTCGCTGTCCGCAATCTTCATCTCCTCGACCATTCCGGCCTTTCCCAGGTCGGAGGGCCTGAGGTCCTCCAGGTTGGAGACCAGCTTGGCGCCTGTGGCCTTGGCCAATTTTTCCATATCGGATTTCTTGACCCTGCGAACCGCGAATATGCCCTCCTTGGCCAGGAAGTGCTGCACCAGGTCGTCGATGCCCTTCTGGCATACGACGAAGTTGGCGCCAGACTTCTTGATGAGGTCCGCCTTCTTCCTGAGGGTCTTCTCCTCCTCGTCCAGGAATTTCTGGAGCTGGCCCGGGTCTGTGATCTGGATCTTCGCGTCAACCTCGGTCTTCTTTATCTCCAGCGCGGAATCGATGAGCGCAATCTTGGCATTCTTCACGACGGACGGCATCCTCGCGTGGACCTTTTCCTTGTCCAGGATGATGCCTTCGATGAGCCTTGTCTCGGCAACTGACCCGCCGTGTTTCTTCTCGACCTTGATGTTGTCGATGTCCACGACATAGCCAGCGCCCTTCTTTTCGCTGACTGCCTTCACCGCCCTCACGGCGATATCTGCCAGTGCTTCCTTGTGCGGCCCGACCGACTTTCCGGTCATGGCGGTCATGGCGATGTTCTTCAGCATCTTGTCGTTCTTGAGGTCCACCTTCACGCCCAGCTTCTTCAGGATGTTGATGGATTCCGCCGCAGCCAGCCTGTACCCGTTGGCTATTACGGTCGGATGGACGTTCTGCTCTATCAGGGATTCGGCCTTCTTGAGCAGCTCGCCTGCCAACACCACGGCGGACGTGGTTCCGTCGCCGCACTCGTTGTCCTGTGTCTTGGCGACTTCCACGACCATCTTTGCGGCCGGGTGCTCGATGTCGATTTCCTTCAGTATGGTTGCGCCATCGTTGGTTATGACGACATCGCCCATGCTGTCCACCAGCATCTTGTCCATTCCCTTCGGTCCCAGGGTCGAGCGCACCGCATCTGCGACCGCTTTCGCGGCAGCGATATTGTTCATCTGGGCACCCCTGCCCTTCGTTCTGTCCGTTCCTTCTCTGAGGATTATTATCGGTTGTTGCTGTTGTCCTTGCATAATGTTATACCCCCTTTTTTACGGGTTGTGATTTGGCAATATTAGTGCTTCTATAAAAACCTTTCTACAACCGAAAACCTATATTCAGGTGCGCTTTTCCCCCGCACATGAACGTCGCCGCCCTGTTCTCCGGAGGCAAGGATTCCACCTATGCGATATACCTGGCCCAGTCCCGCGGCTGGGATGTGACAAAACTGGTCACCATGGTGCCGGTGAAAGAGGAATCCCACATGTTTCACGTGCCCAACATCAACCTCTGCGGCATGCTGGCGGAGGCAATGGGCATTCCCCATGTCGCTTTCCCGACAGTCGGGGAGGAGGAAAAGGAGTTGGAGGACCTGAGGAAAGCCCTGGCCGGCCTTGATGTGCGGGGCATCGTCTCCGGCGCCATAGCCTCAGATTACCAGCACACCCGCATTGACAGGATATGCCAGGAACTCGGCATGGTCTCCTTCTCCCCGATATGGAGGTGGAGGCAGGAATTTGTTTTGCAGGACATAATCGCAGCCGGGTTCAAGGTCATGATTGTGGGCGTTTATGCTGACGGCCTGGGTAAGGAATGGCTCGGCAGAATAATCGACAATCAATCCCTGAAAGAGCTGGCAACCTTATCCGAGAAGAACCGCATGAACGTGTCCGGCGAGGGGGGCGAGTTCGAGACGCTGGTGCTGGACGGGCCCAATTTCATGAAAAGGTTGGAAATAATAGAATCTGAATCAACATGGGACGGCACTCGCGGAGAATTAAAAATAACTAAAGCCAGGCTTGTCTATTAATGATTATTTTTGCGGCAGTATGATGACCTTCACAGAGTTACCGCCGCCTGCCACCAGATCGAAGCCCTTCTGCGTCTGGGCCAGCCCGAACCTGTGAGTTATCATCTCGCCCACCGGGATTGTGCCCGCCCTGATGAGTTCCAGCGCGGCGATATGGTCTCCTGGCGCCGCAGCGTAAGTGGTGGTCAGAGTGACTTCCTTCTTCCAGAGAATATCATTGATGGAGAATGGTATGGTCTCGCCCTGGTTTGTTGGCGCGAAAAATAAAATAGTGCCTCCTTTGTCCACGGATTCCAGTGCGGCTTTTATCGCCGGAATTGCCCCGGTGCAGACAATGATGTTCTGAGCCTTCTTCCCGCCATTGGCCTTGATGAGGTTCTTGGCGAGATTTTTATCTGACAGTACTGCAGAATCAGCCCCGAGTCTCATGGCCATGTCGTTCCTGTATTCCGAAACATCCGCCGTGACGACCTTCCCGGCGCCCATGACCCTGGCAAGGCTCACGTGCAGCAATCCGGAAATCCCGGTGCCGATGATGAACACGCTGGCTCCGTGCCTTATCTGCATCTTCCTCTGGCCTCTCAGCACGCAGGCCAGCGGCTCCGCGAAGGTCGCATCCTCGAAGCTCACGCCTTCCGGGATGGGATAGACACCCCTATCAACATTGATGGCTGGCAATCGAACAAACTCCGCGAACCCGCCGGGATGAAAATTGGTTCCGCCCTGCAGGCTCTTGCAAGCAGTGTGATGCCCGTGATGGCAGTACTCGCAGGTGTTGCATGGGACATGATGGCTTGCCACAATACTGTCGCCTTTTTCGAACCTCTCGACACCCTTTCCGACTTTCTCCACGGTGCCCGCAACCTCGTGCCCCAGAACGAGCGGGACCTTGTCGCGCCGGTACCATTCCATCACATCCGAGCCGCAGATGCCGCTGGCCTCTATCCTCATGAGCATCTCGCCCGGCCCGATTTCCGGCACTGGCATCTTCTCCAGCCTGACGTCCTTGTTGGAGTAGTACATTGCGACGCGCATCTGCTTCGCCATGGAATCCCGCATGGCGTGAATATAGATGAATGTTCCTGCGCAAACAAAAGAAAATAAATACGATAAATGTTTTCCTCATAACAATCGGGAAGGGTCTTGAGCTGTATGTTTGGAGCATCCCGATTTGAGGTGAATGAATGAAGAGGCAGACTCGGATTATCGGAAAGAGGGTGACAGCCATTGCCTTGACGGCCTTCATGCTGGCCGGCATGTTCGCGGTGGCGCAGGACGTGAAAGACCAAGCAACCGCCTGGGACCCCGTGATTAGCGGGCCAGCCACTGATGCTGATGGAGAGTTCACGCTGACCTGGACGGTCTCGGACGTTCCCGGTCTTTGGCAATACGAGCTCAGGGAGTCCACAGACAACTTTGTCTCGGACGACAGGATGATAAATGACGGCGGCGCAGGATACAACACTCAGGAGTTCGGCGGGGCCAGCGGCTTTGCGGCCAGAACGCCCGGGACATATTACTACAGAGTGAAAGCCTACGGCTCTGAACCCACTAACTTCAGTGCGATTCACCAGGTGGTCGTCGGCATAGTTCTGTTGCCCCACGCACCGATCTGCATCAACTCTGATGCGGACTTCTACACTGCTAGCGGAGTTACCCCCGGAGACGGGACTGCCGGCAACCCCCATATCATCGAGAACTGGGAGATTGACGCATCCGCCGTTCCTTTCGGGATATACATAGGCAACACAACTGAGCACTTCGTGGTCAGGAACTGTGCCATAACCGGCGGTCATGACCTGGCCGGGGAATATGGGACAGCCAGCGGCATAGCGTTGTACAATGTTGCCAACGGCAAGCTGGAGAACAACATTTGCCAGACGAACAGCGACGTCGCAAACCTCGGCATCGGCATTAAGCTGAAGGACACATCCGGCGTCCACATTATAGGCAACGATTGTATATTGCAGAACAAGACCGGCATTTATCTAGAGGGTTCCACCGACAACATCATCGAAGGCAACAACTGTTCGGATAACACCAACATTGGCGGGGGTGGCATGGGCATTCACATGGCTTCCTTCAGCCACAACAACACCGTGCTGGACAATATCTGCCATGGTAACGCTCAAAGCCAGGTCGCCATATCATACAGCAGCAACGGAAATCGGATAGGGAGCAACAACATCACCGGCGGCCAGTATGGCATACAATTGTACGGTACCGAGGGATGCGGAAACATCGAGATCATCGGCAACACGATATTCGGAATCACGCTCGGCTATGCGATAGATTTGGGCGAAGCCAGCTACAATTGCATGGTCACCGACAACGCTATATTCTCCAACGGGGTTGGAATCGGTTTGACCGCCGGAACTAATAACAACACGGTCTATGCCAACACCCTCATATCCAATAGCTATGGCATCCGCCTTTTGGAATGCCAGGACAATGTAGTCATGGGCAACCGGCTGGAATCCAACACCGTTGCCGGCGTTCGGGTCCAGAGCCCGGCGGTGAGGAACACTGTTTACAACAATAATTTCATCGATAATGTCGACCATGCAATAGACGAGGTCGGCGGCAATTTCTGGGACAACGGGCCGCCTGATGGCGGCAACCACTACAACAATTACACAACGCCCGATGCCAACGCCGACGGGTTCGTTGACAACCCTTACATAATAACCGGCGCCGGCGGAGCCCAGGACAACTACCCTCTGGTTGCTGAGTACGTGCCTTCCATACCCAAGCCGGTATTCCTTTCACCAGCCAACTGCACCGCCAACGTCACCGGCAGCTACACGCTGACATGGTCAAGCGGGGCGCAGGACGGCTTCCATATACAGGAGTGCTACGGCGGCCCCCAGAACTTTGCCGCCCCCACATTCCAGGACAATGTCACGACCCCCTCGCTGGCAGTCAGCGGCAAGACCACTCTTGGCGAATACTGGTACAGGGTCCGGGCCTTCGTGGGCGCTGAATACAGCGATTGGAGTGAGTACTGGATGATAAACGTCTGCGGCAGGCCAGGAATAACAGTGCCCGCCACAGCCCCCTACGGAGATTTCTCAGTGAACTGGACCGCACCGGATGGGCCTCTCAGCGGCTTCAACGGTTTCCAGCTGTTCCAGTCCACAGACAATGCAACCTGGACGCCCTTCGGCATGGTTATGACGCTGTCCCAGGAATTCATAGGCAAGGCCCCTGGCACATGGTACTACTATGTCAGGGCGCACTCGTCTCTAGGTTCTTACGTTGACAGTGAGGTGATGGAATGCGTTGTGCCCCCCTACTTTGCTGCGCCTTTCACCCAGTGTATGCCCACATCCTCCCATGACGGCAAATTCACAGTTAGCTGGGGGTTAGTGCCAGCAGCGACAAACTACCTGGTTGAGGAGGCCAAGGACATAGACTTCACCGTGAACAGAACCGAATTGTACAATGGCACATCAACCGTGCCGATTGAGGTGGAGAAGCCCAATGGTACATACTACTACAGAGCAAAGTGCTGGAATGCCACTCAGGACAGCAACTGGGGCAACGTGGCACAATGCAATGTGAGCATATTAACGGAGTTTGGCCCCGCCCCAGTGCTCACCGGTCCAGCGATTGTAGCCGCAGGAAATTACACGATAAACTGGACAGCTTCCCCGGGCGCGGCGTATTATGAGATATACCGCACCCCGGATGCAAACCTGGCACCTCTGAACCTCTTCGACGATTCCACCACAAATCTGCACAAGAACATCACCAACCCAGCAAACGGCACCTACTACTACGGCGTCAGGGCATACAAGGAGAACGCAACACAGGTCATTACTTACTGGACCAACATGAGCAACATCCTATCAGTGGATGTCGGCTCGGCGAACATCGACACGCCTGTATTTGGGGCGAACATGACATCAGATGATGACTTCACCCTCAACTGGACTAAACCGGTTAACATGGGCACCGGAGGCAATTTCTTCATATGGGAATCGGCACACCCTAATTGGGTGAGCCCCACGGTGTACGCCCCCAAGAACACCCAGGTGTCATGGTCCTTCACAAACAAGACCAACGGAACTTATTACTACCAAATTAGGGCTCAGAACCGGACGGAGTTCAGCCGCTGGAGCCAAACAATCACAGTGGTTATCGGTTCCCAGGCACCGCAGTTGGCGGCACCTATGCTGTACGGCCCTGGAAACAGCGCCAATGGCACATATATAATCAACTGGACAGCAGTTGCGGATGCCACGAACTACATTCTTGAGGAGGCAGACAATCCAGACTTCGACGACCCGGTGATTATAGAGGACGGACTTGTAACATCTGCGCTCATCATGGCCAGGGCCAACGGCACTTATTACTACAGAGTGAAGGCCATGGGAGCGAATCCGAGCCCATGGAGCAACGTAGTCAGCGTGGTCGTGTCCATCGCTGTCGCCGAACCATTGGGTGTCCCGGTGCTAACTGTGCCCGCATCCAGCATCACCGGAACCTATCTGGTCACCTGGACCGCAATTTCCGGAGCTACAGGATACAAACTCATGGAATCGACCGTTCCCACATTCGAGGGCGCGACCCCCCTCTCTCTGACAGATACCCAGAAGCTCTTTTCCGGCAAGGCCAACGGAACATACTATTACAAGGTCAAGGCCTACAATGCGACCGAGGAGGGCGAGTGGAGCGACATCGATAACATAACGGTGCTTTTGGAGTATCCAGACCAGCCCATCGAGGTGACTCTGAATGGCGTGACCCTGACACTCTATGTAGGGATTCCGGTGCCCATAACTATAGGCGGCGTTGAGCACACTATCACCGTGCTGAGTATTACAGGCAACGGTGCAGTAGTAGAGATTAGGTCCACGCCCCAACAAGTGCCACTCACGATTGGAGAGTCAAAAGAAATCGACACTGATGGCAACGGAAAGGCCGACCTTCAGGTCACCCTTGACAGTATAACCAACGGCGCGGTCAGCCTGACCGTCAAGCCCATAACCGAGGAGGCGGATAAAGGATCTTCCAATGCCATGATGCTGATTGTTGTGGTGGTTATTGCCGTTCTTCTGGTCGTGGTCATGCTCTTCTTTAGGTCCAAGGTGGGAAATGCTCAGCCGGAGCAGAAGCCCGAGGAGAGAGGCCCCGAAGAAACTGATCAAACCAAGGCGGCCTCCACGGAAGAGAAAGCCGAGTGACGCAACGGAAAATGCCAGCCTCATCGAGAGGCTGGCAATCTTTCATTTTATCTATTTTTATTATATGGGTGCCAGTCTACGAGGGAAAGCATAAATAGGTAGGCATTTATCCGCAACCAATGGCAGTCATAACCCTCAGCTACCGCGACCTTGTCGCCCTCATAGGCCAGGATATCCCGCAAGAGGATCTATTGGCAATGCTGCCCATGCTGGGCTCGGACATCGACAGCGTCGAGGGGGACGTGATGAATGTCGAGTTCTTCCCCAACCGACCGGACCTCTACTCGGTAGAAGGCGTGGCCAGGGCGATGAGGGGCTTCATCGGGAAGGAGACAGGCCTCCCGCATTATCCCGTTTCTCCAACAGACAAAGTCCTGAAAGTGGATCCTTCGGTTTCCGAAATCAGGCCGTACATTGTCGCCGGCATTGTGCGGAACGTCGTCATGACCGATGAGCTCATCGCCTCGCTCATGGAGGCCCAGGAGAAATTGCATTTAACACTGGGCCGCAAGCGCAAGAAAGTGGCGATAGGCGTCCATGACATGGCCAAGCTGAAATTTCCCTTCACCTACAAGGCCGTGGAGCCGAACTCCTTGAGATTCGCGCCCCTGGGTTACACCATGGAGATGGACATGGCTGAGATTCTCGCGCGGCACGAGAAAGGGATAGAATATGCAAGCATCCTGGAAGGCAAGCCCAGGTATCCGATAATTGTCGATGCCGATGGCCAGGTGCTCTCCTTCCCCCCGATAATCAACGGCAATATTACGACTGTGACCGAGAGCACCACCGATTTATTCCTGGACCTCACCGGCACGGACCCGAACACGCTGAAGGTGGCGCTGAACATCATCGCCACGCTTCTGGCTGAGCGCGGCGGCAAAATAGAATCTGTCAAGGTCCGGTATCCAGACTCCGAGATGATGCTGCCCGACCTGGCCCCCAGAACAAGAATGCTTTCAGTGGCAGAGGCCAACGCACTCCTGGGCACAGATTACTCTGCCAAGCTGATGGCCGAACATCTGCGCAGAATGAGGTTCGGCGCGGAAGCCGCGGGAAATGATGTGAAAGTCCAAGTTCCCGGCTATCGGGGCGACATCATTCACAGCGTGGACCTGATGGAGGACATTGCGATAAGCGCGGGCTTCGGCAACATAGCCAGCACCCTCCCGAAGAGCATCACGTTCGGCCAGGAAAAACCCGTGGAGATGCTGTCCAACAACGCTCGGAGGCTGATGCTTGGCCACTCCTACCTGGAGGTGAAGAGCCTGGCCCTGTCCTGCGAGAAGGAGCAGTTCGAGATGATGCAGAGGCCCGAATCTCCCGACCTGGCGAAGATACAGAATCCCATAACCGATTACCTCACCTGCGTGCGCGTCACGCTGGTCCCCAGCATGCTCATGTTCCTGAAAGCCAACAAGCATCGGGACCTGCCTCAGAACATCTTCGAGGTCGGCAGCGTTGTTTCCGATGCAGACACGATCCGGCATCTGGCCGCCCTGTCCATGCATTCCAAAGCGTCCTTCACGGAGATGAAGTCCCTGGTCCAGACGGTGCTGCGCGACCTCAACATCGCATTCGAACTGGGGCTGTGCCAGGACCCGGCCTACATCCCGGGCCGGGCGGCCGAAATAGTGGTCGGTGGGAAGTCAATAGGCAATTTCGGAGAATATCATCCCCAGGTGCTGAAGAATTTCGACCTGGGGTATCCGGTGGCTGGGTTCGAGATTGTGCTGGAGACCCAACAGTCATAAATATATCCCTTGATTTCTTGTTGTTAACAGATGCCGAGGTAGCTCGAACGAAATAAGATGATGACAAATACCAGCCTTATTTCGTGAGCTAGCCTAATTCCAAGAGGGATTAGGCGCTGCGAGCAAAGTAACGTCTTTGCGAGCCAGCCGAGTTTCCTCAGAAATTCGGCGGTGTACCCGGCATGACATTCGCAATAATAGCAGAATGCCGAGGTAGCTCGAACGAAATAAGATGATGACAAAAACCCGCCTTATTTCGTGAGCAAGCCGAGTTCCCGAAGGGAATTCGGCGCTGAAGCCCGGTAAACCGGGCGTAATCCAGCAATCCCATTCGCAACAGATGCCGAGGTAGCTAAGCCCGGTTAGGATTCCGGATTTCAGTCCGGAACCCCGGAATAAGGCGCCGGCCTTGAGAGCCGGTGGGCGCAAGTCCGCGGGAGTTCGAATCTCCTCCTCGGCGCTGTTTTTATTTGTCAATAACAATAACCCAACAAAAAATAAAAATTCGTCGAATTCTGAATTGAAACGTAACATGGCCAAAGAATTCGAGCGAACCGACAAACAAGCGACATCAAACACAAATAACCAAAGTCTGTTTGTCGGCCACATCTAAGAAACGATTCCATTGCCGGTTTACACTGGACGAACCAAGTTCGTCCGTGCCTCAATGATTGCGGTCATTTTCGGAGGCGCCGGCCTTGAGAGCCGGTGGGCGCAAGTCCGCGGGAGTTCGAATCTCCTCCTCGGCACTGTTTAATTATAAATTGAAATCAGTCCTTGGTCATCACCGTATAGAGCGCCCTGCTGCCCTTCAGCATCTTGTGGAGCTTCTCCAGGAGCAGCGCATAATCCTCGGGCGTATCAAAGTCAATGACGAAATCGTAATACCCGACAGTGGGTCTGAACCCCATCTTCCTGGCTTTCTTGATAATCTCTAGGGTGCTCTCCCCCTCGCTGTTGAAATAGAGCTTAAGATATAGCTTCATAATGAATTCAATTCCTTGAATGGGCGCTGCAAATATAAATGTTTCTGCCTGCGTGCACATAAGAAGAACGTAGGCAATTGCCGAACTTCAGACAGTAACGTATTTAATGAATTATCTCATCGCTGAGAAAATACTGGAGGATGCACATGTCTTCGAATTATGAGACCATCATGGTCGAGGGCGAGGGAAT
>JAWOHM010000007.1:0-24189 GCA_046485165.1 Thermoplasmata archaeon | reverse complement strand
AGAAGGTGATCGTTATGTGCCTGGCGCGGCGCGAGGACCTGGGTCCGGCAGCGCTGGTACGCGGCGGTTACGGGACGATCAGCGAGTACCCGGCGCGTTTTGCCCGTCATGCTCCAAGGTGATATCCTCCGAAAGCGGCACATGCCCGGAATGCTGGACAGACCTATCGCTGTACGTGATATGCCCATCCTGCTCGATGCTCTCCCCCGCCGGAGAGAAGCTGTGCAGGGAGTGCTTTGCGCCCCTGGGCGAAGTTGAGGAGCCGGAATCGGGCGGCACTGACCTGGAGATTGATGAGATTATCACAGCCGGCTTGGAGGGCCCCGAGGATGTCGTCATCACCGAGGAGCTCCGGGAGGAGATGACACTTATAGAAACGCAGGAGGAACAGGGCAAGGAATGCCTGGTCTGCGGAGCCATCTTCGGGCCGGATGACCAGCTATGCCCGATTTGCGGCATAGAATACGGCGTCGAGGTGGAGGAGCCGGAGGTCCCCGAGATTGAGTGGGATGTGCTGGAGGTCGAGGCCCAGCCAACCATCCGAACCTGCCCCAACTGCGGAAAGAACGTTGTGGGACTGGATGCAACCGACAGGGAGATAAACGAGGGGAAGTGGTTCTACCGCGGCTTGATTACAATTTTCATCGGCATATTCTTCACATCATTCTCGATATGGGCCAGGGGCATCAGCGTTGAGAATTCGTCCCTGGGGTTGAACCCCCCGCCGACAGATGTGGTGCTGAACCTGCTCGGCTGGATACTCGTGCTGATGGGATTCGTGTTCTGGTTCCTGTCATGGCGCCTGCACGGGCAGCGCACCGAGTGCCCCGAATGCGGCATCGAGACGGAGCCGAACATGGAGATGTGCATCAACTGCGGCGTCGAACTGATACCGCCCGAAGAGGACGAGGAAACAGCCGAAGAGGAGGAGGAGGTCCAAGAGAACCTGCTGCCCGAGGAAGAAGAGGACACAGGTTACCTTGACAAGCTGGACCTTCCCGCAAGGAGGCATGCGGACATGCCTGTCAGGAAGAGGGAAGCGCCCGCGCCTGTGGAGCCGGAGCCAATCGAGGAGCCCGTGCCAGACCTGGAAATCCCGGAGGAGCCCGCTGCAGAGCCGGAAATCCTCGAAGAGCCTGCCACTGAGCCTGAAGCCGCTGCCGCGCCCGAGATCCACTCCCACGGCGAGGAACTGCCTGTCGAGCACGAGGAGCACAAGAAATGCCCTGGCTGCGGAATATTCGTTGACCTGAACGACAGGATATGCCCGGTGTGCGACACGGAGTTCGCCCCGGAGCCGGAAGTCGATGTTCTCAGCGAGGACGAGGAGCTTGCCAGGCTCGGAGATGATGAGATAGTCGCGGAGCCCACGATTGACGATATAACCGTGCCGGACTCATCCGCCCCCCATGTGGAATGCCCGTCCTGCGGCGCCGACCTGGAGGCCGGCACAAAGCAGTGCCCGGTGTGCGAGTACCCGCTCGAATAGGGGCTAGGGGCCAGGGTTTAGGGGCTAGTTTGTCAGAATATTGTATAGATTCAGTTCGGTTCAGTTCAGTGTCTAGGGCGAAGGGTCGAGGGTCTTTGCTGATAAAATAGGAATGAGGGTATAGGTGCTTGGATAAGTAAACGGAACTGGCCGTTGCATGGCCAGTTTTAGACCCTGGACCCCGGTAATCTCATCGTTTCCAGATTGCCGATTACCGGCCATTCGCATTGGGAGTTATTGTTTGCATATTGACTACCCACAGCGGATTCTCATGATGCTTGGATATGGTGTCGAATCCACTAATTGCTGGGACATCGCTCTTTACTGCTGCGGCCCCTCGTAATGTTTGGTTGTCGTTTTCGGGGTGGGAATGCTCCGCTGTTGATTGTTGGTAACCGCATTCTATTCTTGCCTGATAAGTCGCCAGGCAAGCCTAGACCCTAGGCCCTAAGAATCAATAACCAAGCTAGCCCCTAGACCCTAATCCCTAGCCCCTAACAAAATAGAATCAATAAATCGGCGGCTCATCGTACTTCCGGTAATCTCATCGTTTGCAGATTGCCGATTACCGGCCAGCGCTTTGGGAATCACTGTTTGGATAGAGACTACCCATGGCGAATGCTCTAGAATGTTTGGATTTAATTTCCGCATTCACCAATTGTTTTCTTATTGTTTGTTTATGGCGCTATTTCTGTTTCATAAATGATATCGCGCCAGGGGAATGCTCCGGTAATCTCATCGCTTGCAGAATGGTGATTACCGGCCATTCGCAGTGGGAATGATTGTTTGATTATTGACTACCCACGGCGAATGCTCTTTTATGGATAGATTCAGTTCTCGCATTCACCAATTGCATTCACATTGTTTGTTCATGGTGCTATTTCTGTTTAGTATATGGCATCGCGCCAGTGGAATGCTCCATCGTTGATTGAAAGAAATCGCATTCTATGCTTGCCTGGTGTTTGGCCAGGCAAGCCTAGACCCTAGGCCCTAAGAATCAATAACCAAGCTAGCCCCTAACAAAATAGAATCAATAAATCGGCGGCTCATCGTACTCCCCGAACACCGACCTCAGCACGTTGCAGGTTTCTCCGAGCGTGGCATCCGCTTTCACAGCCTCCAGGATGAACGGCATGAGGTTGCTGTCCCCTTCGGCGGCCTTCCCCAGCTTCGACAGCGATGCCTCGTACTTGTTCCTGTCCCTGTCCTTCCTGATGGCCTTCAGCCTGGCGAACTGGCGCCTCTCCCCTTCCGGGTCCATCTTGAGCAGCGGGATGTCGATGTGGCCCTCCTCGGTGAAGTCATTGACGCCAACCATTACCCGCTTCTTCGTGTCTATCTCCTTCTGGTACCGGTAGGCGGCATTGGCAATCTCCTGCTGGAAGAAACCTTTCTCTATGGCCTTCAGGACGCCGCCCAGCGCCTCGACCTTGCCGAAGTATTTGTAGGCCTGTTCCTCCATGTAATCAGTCATGTACTCCACGAAATAGGAGCCGGCAAGCGGGTCTATCGTGTTGGCCACGCCGGATTCATGCGCGATTATCTGCTGGGTGCGCAGAGCGATTTTAACTGCTTTCTCGGAGGGAAGGGCCAGGGCCTCGTCCATCGAATTCGTGTGCAGGGACTGGGTGCCGCCCATCACCGCTGCTAGGGCTTGGATGGTCGTCCTGACGATATTATTCTCTGGCTGCTGGGCTGTGAGCGAGCATCCGGCCGTCTGGGTGTGGAACCGCAGCCACATGCTCCTGGGCTTTTTCGCGCCCCGCTTCCTCATCTCCTGCGCCCAGATGCGCCTTGCCGCCCGGTACTTGGCTATCTCCTCGAACAGGTCGTTGTGCGCATTGAAGAAAAAGCTCAGCCTGGGGGCAAACTCGTCCAGTTTCAATCCCCTCTCCATGGCGGCATCCACATACGCAAGCCCGTCACCCAGGGTGAAAGCCAGCTCCTGAACCGCTGTCGAACCGGCCTCCCGGATATGATACCCGGAGATGCTGATGGTGTTCCATTTCGGGACTTTCCTGGTCCCGAACTCGAAGGTGTCAACGATGAGCCGCATGCTGGGCGCCGGCGGGAATATCCAGGACTTCTGGGCGATGTACTCCTTCAGGATGTCGTTCTGGATGGTGCCGTTCAGCTGGTCCAGTTTAGCGCCCTGGCGCTCCGCCGCTGCCAAGTAGAAGCCCCACACAACGGCTGCAGGGCCGTTGATGGTCATGGATGTGCTCACGTCCTTCTGGGGTATGCCATCGAATAAGATCTCCATGTCCTTGAGCGAGGATATCGCGACCCCGCATTTGCCGAACTCCCCTTCGCCCAGCGGGTCGTCCGAGTCACGGCCGTACAGGGTGGGGTAATCGAATGCCGTGCTCAGGCCTGTCTCGCCGTGGCCGATGAGGAACTTGAACCGCGCGTTCGTCTCCTCCGCGGTGCCGAAGCCCGCGAACTGGCGCATGGTCCATAACCTGCCGCGGTGCATGGTGGGCTGCACGCCCCTGGTGAACGGGTATTCCCCGGGGAAGCCCAGCTTATCCAGGTAATCGAAATCCGGAATGTCCTCCGGGGTGTACAATTTTTCAATGGGAACGCTGGACGTGGTGATGAATTCCTCGCGGCGCTCCTTCGCGCCGTCAAGCGCCTTCTCCCAGTCCTTCCTGGCCTTCTTCAAGTCCTTCTTCGGCATGGATAACCCTCACATTGGATAATGAAGATGAATGCGGGATGGGATATTAGGGTTTCGGGGGCGGGCAATTTTAGATTTAGGGATTGTAGATTTACGATTTGGTAATTTATTAATTTTCAATTTAATATTGACGGACGGCATTTTGTTGACACCGATTAATAAATTTAGAATTAACCAATCTACAACCTCATATTCACACCTGAATAATTACGCCCTGGTGCAGTCGAACGTGGTCGTGGTTCCGAAGCCCCACACCTCTATCTCGTTGGCAAGCGCCATCGAGTTCCCGCTGATGGTGTACTTCCATTCCAGCGAGTTTATCGTCAGCGTGTTCCCGCTCTTGGTGTAGGTCCCGGAACTGGAGAAATAGGCAGGCGCACCGGTCGAGGTATAGGTCCCGTCCGAATTGAAAGTGATGGTTCCGTCCATCGGCGTTGTGACTGATGCCCCAACGATGGAGGTCTCGACCTCCATGCTGTTGATGTCCCATGTGTCATATAAGCTACCGCCATCATCAGAGCCGCCGAGGAGGAAGAAGAGCAATACGACGACCACGATTATCGCCACTACCGCGATTATGATTGCCGGTATCAGCATGCTCTTTTTCTTCGGGGCCGGCGGCGGGTACTGCTGGTACTGCGGCTGCTGGCCGTAGGGCTGCTGCTGGTATCCCTGCTGTGGCGGCGGCGGGTACTGCTGGTACTGCTGCGGCGGGGGCTGCTGTCCGTAATTCGGGTCATAAGGCGGTGGGTTTCCCATGGTAATCCTCGGCACTGAATCGCAATAACAGTATATAATGGATGCGGGAATCGCGCCGGGCTAGAGTTACCCTGCTCAATCGATGGTCATGACTGTGGTACCGAAGTTCAGCCCGGTAATGACTATCTTGTCGCCGTTCTGTATCTTGGCGGCCGTTATGACAATCTGCATGCCGACAGTGTATCTCATGGTGTTGTCAGTCACGTCCCAGGCATTGCCCGTGTAGTTGCAGACAATGCGCCCTTCTGAGTTATAGACCGTGGCGTTCACGGTCATCGGTATTCCGCCGCTTGTCACCTGGAGCACAGAGCCGTCTATCAGGGCGGCATTGGGCGCGCTGGCAATCAGGGCTGTCACGCTTGTCTCGTTCCTTGTCTGCTGCGAAAGGCCCATTGGCAGGTCGGCAGTCCCGGTCTCGCCACCCATCCCGATGACCATCACATACAATACAGCGGCCAGCACGACCGTTATGGCGACCATCAGGATTGTCGCTATCACCGGCGATACGGCATCATCCTTTACCCAACATTTTTTCATAGGGAACACCCTTCCTGCGATTAATATACCATTCAAATATATAAATGTACCTGTTTGAAAGAGAAATGTGGGCAAATCACTGGCAGGCTCATTCTTTCGTTGGCATCGCCACAGAACATAGCATTGTGCAAAAGGGATTTCTGAAAAATGAAAAGGAAAGGGGCCACTTGGGCCCCTTCATTCACGGGATTACGCCACCGTGAAGGTGGTTGTTCCGTAGTATTTGTCTGAAGAGCTCAGGACGATCTTGTCACCGCTGGAAACTCCGGCTGCGACGTCAATCTTTATGGTGACTCCGGCTGCGAACATTGCGGTGTCAGCTGTGTAGCCTGTTCCCCAGCTCCAAGCGGTACCATCGTAGGTAGCCATTACAACTGCGCCTGCACTGTAAACAGTCGCATTCGATATTGGGGTCGGGGTTCCTGCCTTTGTCAGGGAGATAGAGGTCGAGGTTATCTTGGCCTCTGTCGGTGCGCTCGACACCAGCACTGTCACGCTGGTCGTGGTCTTTCCCTGCTGGTTCAATCCCAGCGGCGTCTCTATGCCTCCGGACTCTCCGCCCATGCCTATGACCATCACATACAAGACGGCCGCCAGCACGACGGTGATTGCCACCATCAAGATGGTTGCAATAACCGGGGACACTGCTTCTTCATCTCTCTTCTTATAGACTTTCTTCATATATTATGTCCTCCTGTAGGTTTCAACCTACTGATTCATATAAAAGTGCATAAGGTATTTATAATTTTCGATAAATTTAATGGGAAAACGCTTTATTGGCAATGCTGGTGGCTGAACAGTGGGAATGCCATGCCACAATATTTCATTAGAAACGAACCGACTCTTATTTGATTTATTTCGAATAATCGAAGTAGAATTCGAATAATCGAAAGGTATTTATGCCAGCAATACATAGCAGAGGTATGTTGAATAGGATATTCGGCTCTAAAGCAAGGGTGAAGATTGTTCGGGTATTGGCTTCCAACCCGGGCCATGAACTTACCCTTGAGGAGGTTGCCGAAAATGCTGAACTGGCGTTGGGCACCGCCCATCCTGCCATTAAGGATTTGGTGATGACCAGGATAATATTGACCAGAAGGGCTGGGCGTTCCACACTTTACAAGATCAATGATAACCACATCCTATATTCATCCATAAAAGAGCTTTTCTTGCACGAGATGACAGCCCACATCAAAGTCGCGGAGGAATTCGCTGCGCGCATAGATAAGACTGGTGTCGAGAGCCTGGTCCTATTCGGTTCTGTGGCCAGGGGGGAGTTCGCCAGGGTCGGGGATGTGGACATACTGATCGTTTCTGAGGATGGCTCGGCACCCCCGGGTACGGATAGCCTGGCTCTCGAGATGCTCGACACTTATGATACCATAATATCCCCCATGTCCATATCAGTCGTGAAATTGAGTGAACGCCTGGCGAAATTCGACGGGTTCATGCTTAGGGTGGCGGAAGAAGGCAGATTGCTTTATGGGGATGCTGAATGGTTAGGGAAATGAAAAAGGCGGAAGCTGGAAGATATTTGGAACAAGCTGAAGAATTCCTCGCCACGGCCGTGGAGAGCCATGAGTCCGAAAGGTACAATGCTGCCACATTCAGCGCCATCCAGGCGATGATGAATGCAAACGATGCCCTCACGATTCATTTCCTGGGGCAGAGGGCATCTTCGGACCACAGAGAGGCGTTGAAACTGCATGGAGATGTTGCCCGCCTAATTTCCGACAGCTCGCAGAGAACCCGCCTGGCCAATGCATTGGGGCAGAGAGCTGACGCCGGGTATGGCGGTGACATCATGCTTGAGGCGGATGCTGAAAAAGCAATCAAGGCAGCCAGTCGATTCATGGAATGGGTGCATTTGAATACAGGGTTGTAGATTATTTTAGATTTTCTTTTCCAATGCATTGCACGTTTGCGTCTGGCTGTCGCCTACAGCCAGCGCTCGTTAAATCTACAGCCGAGGACTTTAAATTTTGATTAGAGGATTCGTCTTCGGCTTCAAGTGAATGACTGAAAGTAAACTACCAGCCCCTAAAGTGGCTGGCGTTGACGTTTGATAGCATTCCCTACTGGATTCGGGGCTGGAAGTTTACCCATTATAAGTTGCATGCCTAATCATCGAAGCTAAGTGGCTTCGATTTACTTTGATTGCATAAGTACGGCATGCAACGACCTATCACGTTTACGGCCCTGGGAGCGACGATTTATCGTCGCGACTAAGACGAGGCTTTGCCTCGTCGCAAGGCTTTCATCCAGCCCATGAATGGGGCTGGCGTTCAGCTTGGTTAGGCCGTAAAATTCGGCAGGTGATGTCATCGAATTTACCATATTCGATGTGGTGTGACCCGATTTCGGCCGCTCATCCTTTGGGCAACCCAGCCTGTGAGGGCTGGGGGGTGTTTAAACCGGCACACAACCCGGTCTCCGAACCCCGATATCGGCCAAACGTTCAGATTTTCGAAAACCTATTAAGTCAGATGGCATTCTCCACCCATTCAAGGAGGCTCCGAAATGGTTATTCAGGAAGGCACAGGCCAACTCATGGGCTGGCACGACCCGGACGAGAACAGGAAATGGGTGGAAGCGAACAAGCCCAGGGACATGACCGACAAGACCATGCCCATCAATGAAGCGGTGAAGAAATTCGTGAAGGATGGCGATTTTCTGGCCATGGGCGGCTTCGGCCATGTGCGGGTTTCAATGGTCG
Source organism: Thermoplasmata archaeon (assembly GCA_046485165.1). Classification (GTDB taxonomy): domain Archaea; phylum Thermoplasmatota; class Thermoplasmata; order SG8-5; family SG8-5; genus UBA147. The sequence goes on along the minus strand of JAWOHM010000007.1, from coordinate 16,008 downwards.
CAATCTACGAGATGATACGCCAGCGCAGGAAGAATCTCATAATGGCGGGGAAGACGGCCGTCCATGATGTGGACCTGCTCATAGGCGGCGGATGCGTGGACCGCATCGAGGTCGCTTATGCCTTCGCGCATGAACTGAGAGGATTGTCGGCATGCGGCCGGCGAGCCGTCGAAACAGGCCGCGTCAATGTCCTGGGTGAGATATCGAACGCCGGATATCAGTGGCGTTTTCTGGCAGCCATGATGGGGCTGCCGTTCATGCCTTCGAGGACCATGTTGGGCACAGATACATTGGAGAAGAGCTCTGCCAAGGTCATCCGGGACCCGTTCAGCGGAAAGCCCATCTGCCTGCTGCCTGCCTGCTACCCGGACATTGCGGTCATACATGTCCCGAGATGCGATGTATATGGCAATTGCCAGATTGATGGGACCATGGTTGAGGATTTCGAGCTGGCCAGGGCAGCGAGAAGATTGATAATTTCCACCGAGGAGATAATCCCCAATGATGATATTCGGGCGAAACCGTGGCTGACCAAAATATCCTTCCTCAACGTGGATGCGGTGGTTCTGCAGAAATATGGCTCCCACCCGTGCCAGATGCCCCTTCAGTACTTCTTCGACGAGGAGCATATCGGCGAGTGGCTGAACTCCGGTAAATCCGATGAGGGTATAGAGAAATACATGGAGAAATACGTTCATTCCGTGGAAAATTTCGATGAATACATCAAGGTCATCGGCGGCGAGGCCAGGATGAAGGAGCTGGCAGAGGTCGAGAACCTGACCAGGCCCATGACAGCGCCCTGGATGAAGAAGGGAGGGAAATAACATGGCGGAATACACTTCGACTGAACTGCTGGCATGCGCGGCATCCCATGTTCTTGAGGACAAGAAATCGATTTTCGTCGGCACCGGGCTGCCCATGATAGCCGCGATGCTGGCGCAGAGGACGCATGCACCCGGATTGCTCATAGTATTCGAGGCGGGCGGAATCGGCCCCCAGGTGCCTGTGCTCCCCATCAGCGTTGGCGATTCCAGGACGGTTTACAAAGCGATTGTCGCTTCCAGCATGAACGAGTCCATGTCCATGTCGCAGGCCGGGTACATAGACTTCGGCTTCCTTGGCGGTGCCCAGATAGACATGTTCGGGAACCTGAACACAACTGTGATAGGCGACCATGCGAATCCCAAGACCAGGCTGCCGGGTTCGGGGGGCGCGAACGATGTGGGTTCCCTATGCCACAGGACCATCATAATAATGAAACAGGACAGGATGAAATTCGTGAAAAAAATAGATTTCCTCACGACACCAGGCTATCTGCAGGGCGGCGATTCCCGCGACAGGGCCGGGCTGCCCGCGGGCACCGGGCCTTTCAGGGTCATTTCCCAGCTGGCCATATTCGATTTCGAACCGGTGAGCAAGCGGATGCGGGTTTATTCATTGCATCCTGGCGTGGAACTGGAAACGGTGCTGGAAAACTCAGACTTCGAGATACTGCCGCCCACGGAAAAAAGGGTGACTCCCGCCCCGACACTTGAAGAACTGGCAATGCTCCAGAAGATAGACCCGGTGGGCATGGTCATTGCAAAGAGGTAATGTTAAAAACATTGAAGGATATGTGTGAGCAACATGTCGGAATTCAGCAAGTACAAGATTACGGAACTCCCCAGGAACGTGGTGGCAGGGCATGATGTTCTGCCAGGCATTCCCGAACACTGCCTCAGGCTGGGCCTTCCTAAGTCTGTGCTCATAGTGGCTGATGAGGTCACCAGGAAGATAGCCGCCCAGGCGATTCTCGACTCCTTCCTGGAGAAAGGTTTTGAAGCGGACATCATCTGCATAAGGGAGGCGGATTCGGAAACGGTTTCCACAGTGCAGGAGATTGCCGGCGGCCTCGGCCATCTATTCCTTGCGGGAGTGGGCGGAGGCCGGCCCATAGACACGGCCAAGTGCGCGTCCTTCAATTCCAAGCAGGAGTTCATCAGCGTCCCCACGGCGGCGAGCCATGATGGCATAGTGTCGTCCAGGGCGTCCATAATGGTCAACGGGGTCAAGGAATCGCTGGAGGCCCAGACGCCCATCGCGGTCTTTGCGGACACCGGCATACTGGCGAGATCGCCGTTCAGGATGCTTGCGGCAGGATGCGGGGATATCATCTCCAATAAAACCGCAGTCCTGGACTGGAAGCTGGCGCACAAGCTTCGCCAGGAGGAGTTCAGCAGCTATGCGGCCACACTTTCCGAGATAACCGCAGACATGCTCATACAGAATGCAGAACAGATAGTGCCGGAGAGCGAGGAGAGCTCCTGGCAGGTGGTCAAGGCCCTTGTCTCATCCGGGGTTGCCATGAGCATAGCCGGCTCGTCAAGGCCGGCGAGCGGCTCGGAGCACAAGTTCTCCCATTCCCTGGACAGAATCGCAAAAACCCCCGCGCTTCACGGTGAACAGTGCGGTGTCGGAACAATCATGATGATGAAGCTGCACGGAGGCAGTTGGGAGAGCGTGAGGGACGCGCTGGTGACTATCGGCGCACCCGCAAATGCCGCGAAGATGGGGGTGTCCCGGGAAGAGATTATAAAAGCGCTGGTAATGGCAAAGGACATACGCCCGGACAGGTACACGATACTCGGCCACGAGAACCTGGACCTGGAAAGAGCGGAGAAGCTTGCCGAGGAAACAGGGGTGATATCTTGAAAATTATTCTTGACATTTTACCTCCTGTTTTTCAAGACAAACCTGCTGCGAAGCAGGAGGTGAAGTGATGGTCATGCTGACAGTCGTCGGAAAGACCCTGGCCAAGGTCGGGGCGGAGTTCGTCTTCATGGGGCCCCTGGCAGATTGCAAGGAATGCAAGGTCAGGAACATCTGCTTCCATCTGGAAAAGGGCACCAAGTACAGGATAATCGGCCTGAGGAACGTCGACCATGACTGCCCGATGTATGAGAGAGGCGTGAGCGTGGTCCAGGTCGAACCAGTGCCCAGGAAGGCTGTGATACCAAAGAAGATTGCCATCGAGGGCTCCAACATCGGCTATGATTTCCCCAAATGCCGGCACAGGGGCTGCCCGCATTACGGGTTATGTTTCATTTCGGGCGTCGAACCGGGCCAGAAGAAGAAGATACTCAAGATGCTGGAAAACGTTGAATGCGGCATCGGCCAGAGCCGCGTCATGGTGCTGGTGGAGTGAACATATTTATCCAGCATCATGTATCCAGACAGCATGAGATTCAAATTTTACGACGAAGTGGAGCCTGAGCAGGCCAACCTCATAAACTTGATAAGCCATAACGAGCCGGGAGATGCGAAGACTGTCGCCAAAATCAGGAGAAACGACCCTTTCTGCTCCCCCTGGTTCCGCATGTACGCGGTCGAGGGGGACGAGGTCATCGCGCAGGTGGGGGCCCAGTACCCGATAATTGAGACAACAGAGGGGAAAATGCAGGCCGGTTTCATCGAGGCTGTCGCAGGAAAGCCCAGCTATGCCAGGAAGGGATATGCCAAGGCCCTGATGAAGAGGGTGCACGAGCAGATGCGGGATGATGACATTGACATTTTCGCGCTCACCACCAGCAGGATACTGGTGGCTTATTCAATGTATCCGAAGCTGGGATATCATGATGTCATGCCGCTGAACTGGGCCATCAAAAAATGGCAGAAGCATCCGGCCGGGGATGTGAGTGTGAAGGTGCGAAAGCATGGGTCTGAAACCGAGGACAGGCTGTTCAGGAGATTTGCGCGAGGCAACCTGGGCTTCGTCCATCGCCCGAAGAATTACCCGAAGCTCAAATGCTCCTGGGGCCAGCATTACTCGAAGTCGGTCACATTCCTCAGGGATGGGAAATCGATAGGCTACGCATTGATAAGGGAGCCGGACAATTTCCTGAATGTCAGGGAGCTGGTATGCCCGGATAATAAGGATATCATACCATGCCTCAGGTCGCTTGAGACGAGATTCCCCAATAGATATGTAACAAGGTCCATAATCCCCCTCAGCCCGATAGCCAGTGAGTTCCGGGAGCACGGGTTCGCGGAGCAGGACACCTGGGGCATGTTCATGGCCATGGACGCGAAGGGAAGGATGAATCGGAAACAGATTAAGGCGCTTCTGGGGTTTGACAAAGACATATTTCAGATGTTCGCGCTGGACACGTATTGAGACATGCAACCCAATGTCTCAGAAATCATTTTACGCCCCCGAAGCATTATTCCCCCCATGGAGGAGTCCCTGTTTCAGCAACCGGACCTTGTTGGCCGCCAGAATGAGCTGGGCAAAATAAGAGAGGCCTTTTCCATGGCTGCGCAGAAGAATGGCAACACGATGCTCATCGCCGGGGAAGCTGGCATCGGAAAGACCCGCCTCGTCTCCGAACTTCTGAAAGATAACTGTGATGAATTCAAATTGATACAAGGATGGTGCCTTGCGGAAAATCTCGAATCCCTGATGCCCATAAAGCAAGCCCTCAGGGACGCTGGCATGCAGCATCTTGTGTCCGGAGAACCGCCGCCGCGCGTTATCTCTTCATTCCTCATGAATGATGCGGGGATGCTCATCGCAAAGAGCGAACGGGATGAATCCAACCTCGACCCGGACATCTTCACCGGTATGCTGAAGGCTGTATCGGATTTTGTCCGCGAATCGCTCTCGATGATGGGGAAGGGCACGGGATCCGGCTTGAATTCATTGGGCTATGAGAGGTACAAGATACTCATTCAGATGCACGGCAAGCTGTCATTGATTGCAATGATAGAGGGCCAGGAAAGCGAATTTCTCATGGAGGACATGAAACGAACCCTCGTGGATATCGGCGACCGGTTCGATAACTGGTCGGGGCGCTTATCAGAGGTGGGAGATGTCAAAGCCAAGATGGGGTGGTTCGTGAATTCAGGCAAATATGATGGAAAATTCTTTGTGGATGACCCGAAGATAAAACAGGAGAACATGTTCGACAGCGTCCTGCTGGGCATCGAAAGGGAGGCGGAGGTGAGGCCGATTGTCCTTTTCCTTGATGACCTGCAATGGGCGGACCCAACGACCCTCAACCTGTTGCACTACCTGTCACGTAACACCAGGAAAAGTCGGGTGCTCATACTGGGAACCTATCGCCCGGAGGACTTGATCCGGCCAAACGGAGAGCGCACACACCCACTGGAACTCGCTATGCAAAATATGAGCCGGGAGGGATTATTCGAAAAGGTAGAATTGAGCCGCCTAAATGCCGACGATACGGAAACCATAATCCGGAAGGCCTTGAAATCCGTGGATTTCGAAAGAGGGTTCATAGAGAGGGTCTTCAAAGAAACCGAGGGCAGCCCTTTCTTCATACTTGAGGTGCTGAAGCTTCTCGATGGCAACAAATCAATTGTCAGGGGGAATGAAGGAAAATGGACCTTGGCCGGAAATCTCGACACGCTGGATATACCGTCAAAAGTATATGATGTCATAAGGCGCCGCCTGGACAGGTTGGAAAACGAGCAAAGGGAGCTGTTGGAATGCGCCAGCACAGTCGGGGAGGAGTTCCGTTCGGATGTATTGGAGAGGGTAACTGGCTATAATCGAATCCATGTCTTGAGGCATATGAGCGACATCGAGAAGATCCATAGGCTCATACGGTTCCTGAGCGACAGGTACAGGTTCGACCATGCCAAAATAAGGAATGTGCTGTATCTCGGGATAGGGGAGGAGCTGCGCCGGGAATATCATAGGTTGGTCGGGGACGCGATCTCCCAGCTGAACGCAGATTGCCTGGATGAGGTTGTGACCGAGCTGGCATATCATTATCACCAAGCAAAGGATAAGAGGGCCACAGATTTCCTGGTGGCTGCAGGGAACAAGGCCAGGGAACGTTATGCAAACGAAGAAGCGATACGCATGTTCTCAACAGCCCTGACTTCGGCAAATGCATCGCTTCGACTGGAAACCCTGGAAAAATTGGCGGACACACAAATGCTCATCAACGATTATGACAAAGCATTGGATTGTTTTGGCCAGACAGTTGAATCCATGGCCGATGATGTGCCTGCCCGCATCCTGCGCAAGATGGGCGAGATACATGAGAAAAAAGGCGATTTCAGCAAGTCTTTGGAATATTTGGCCAAAGCTAGAGAGCGATCGGATGACTCTGACAAATTCGAACATGGCAGGATACTCATAGCCGAAGGCTCGGCGCACTGGAGGATGGGGGATTACGGCAATGCCATGAAGCGATTCATGGAGGCCATCGAAACATTCGAGATGGCCGACGGTGCGGACGAGGACATAGGAAACGCGCTTCGGATGGTCGGGAACATTCACATCAGCCGGGGCGAAAAGGAACAGGCGCTGGAGTTTTCCGGGAAGAGCCTGGCAATGATGGAAAAAATAGGAAATCAATACGGCACCGCATCGGCCCTCAACAATATAGGCATCGTTCACAGGAATGCGGGAGACCTTGACCTTGCGCTTGAATATTACGAGAAAAGCCTGGAGATAAGGAACAAGATTCGCGAGAAGCGCGGCATCGCGTTCTCGATGATAAACATCGGCAACCTGTACTGGGACAAGGGAGAGCTGGACAAGGCGCTGGAGCACTACCAACGCAGCCTCGAAATCCTGGAAAAGATACAGGACAAACATGGCCTCGGCCTTTCTCTGAACAACATAGGGCTGGTGCACATGACCCGCGGTGAACTGGGCCGTGCCCTGGATTATTTCTCTCGCTGCCTGGATATTAAGACATCCATCGGAGACAAGGAGGGGAAGACCATGGTCCTTGGGGACATTGGCTTGGCTGAACTCGAGAACGGAAACATCCCCGCAGCAATCGAGAAACTGGGAGAAAGCCTTGCCCTCTGCCTGGAGATGAAGGACATCAGGAGAGAGGTGCATGCCCGCTGCGGTTTATCCGACGCGAATCTGATGGCAGGGAACGAGCAGGAAGCACGAGAACATGCAGAAAAGGCACTGGAGCTCTCGATGGAATTGGGCGCTGCCAGGGAGGAAGGCATGAGCCTGCATGCCCTCGGAAATGTGCACAGGCACTCCAATGCCCTTGATGAGGCGGCCAAGGAGTTCGAGAAAGCCAAGACCATACTCGAGAAGGTGGGTGAAAAGACAGAACTGGCGTACCTGCTCTACGATCGGGCGCTCCTTTTCACGGCCATGGGCAACCCAGCCCGGGCAAGGGAGAGTTCGGAATGCGCCCTTGCCATGTTCCACAAGATGGGAATGGCATTGTGGGAGGCGAAATGCCGCGCGATCATGATGGGGCGCTAGGCTTTTACGTTCATGATGCATTACCCCGATTATGAAACTCTACCAGGTCGATTCCTTCACGAGCCAGATGTTCAAAGGCAATCCTGCGGGTGTCTGCATCCAGACCCATGACCTGCCTGAAGAGGCAATGCAGGCAATCGCCATGGAGATGAACCTGTCGGAGACAGCTTTCGTGCGACAGGATGGGCTGGAGCATCGCTTGCGCTGGTTCACGCCGACCAATGAAGTGAATTTGTGCGGCCACGCCACGCTGGCCGCGGCCCACGTGTTGTTCAGGGAGATTGGCCTCAAGGCTATGGAGATAAAATTCCAGACCAGGAGCGGGCTGCTGCTGGCCAGGAGGTCCGGGGACGGCATAAAACTGGATTTTCCCGTTGGAAACCCAGAGCCGGCAGAATTGCCCGGGCCGATATTCGAATCCCTTGGCATCCCGGAATCCGATATCGCGGCCACCCTTTTCTGTGATGCCAGGAGGAAGTACCTGGTGCACCTGAAGGATCCCGCGATGATATCCAAGATGCAACCGGATTTCGGGAAGATGATGGAGCACAAGCCAGATGAATTGATGGGCGTGATAATCACAGCAAAAGGAGAGTCGCATGATTTCATCTCGCGATTCTTCGCGCCCTGGGTGGGGGTGGATGAGGACCCGGTGACGGGCGCGTCTCACACAGTTCTTGCGCCGTACTGGGGAAAGTTACTCGGCAAGAACAAGATGGCCGCGTACCAGGCGTCGAAACGGGGCGGGGAGATGATTGTCGAGTTGAAGGAAGGCAGGGTGTTTCTCACCGGGAATGCGGTGACAGTGTTCGGGACGGAGCTGGATTTAAGATGATCGGGGAATTGTGCTGCTGCACTATCATATTCATCATCGTTGCCATAATCCTGTTCAGGGTCCTGGGGAAAACTGCGATATTCTATCCGCGCCGGGCAGCGCGGGAGCGACAGCAGCCGCCATATTATCAGCCGGCCCAGCAACAGGAGTATCAGCCGCAGCCGAATGATGTGAACATGGCCAAATGCCCGTACTGCGGAAGGGTGTACGACGAGCGGCTACCAGCATGTCCCGGGTGCGGTGGAAAATGAGAGGGGTGTTGCCCCGATTATGCCAAAATATGGCATTGTGAAAACACTGTTGAGCTTCGGGGATTACCACTTCATCGTGTAAACGGCCTTTCCCTCTTTGCTGACACGTGCGATATTCACTTCGATGCTGCCCTTGGTTTTCGTCAGGTCGAATACACCCTGGAGCATCCCGTGCCAGTACTTGCATTGAACCTCTTTCAGGTTTCGGTTGGACAGGGTCACAACCGCACCGCTGTCTTGGTATTCTATATTCAGTTTCACAGAGTTGTTGACCTTGGGAACCGATTCCGCCAGTTTGTCCAGCAGGGTTTTCGGCGGCAGGAAGATGGTGAAGTACCTCTTCGCGCCGATGTTCTGGAGCGAGAACCTTCCCGCCTGAAAGAGCGCGTCAGCGCCGTAAGCGGTCTGAATGAAATTCATGCAATCAACCGCGTAAGCCGCCGGGTACTGGCCCTCATCCACCACATCCCTGAAATTGAAGTCCAAGGCCTTATCGAGCTGATCCAGGCCGCCCTGGCCATGTTTCTTTTTTATGAATTCCCTAAAACTGAGCAATACCTGGCCGTTGATGTATTCATCTACAGGGGTTGTCATGTCATCAGTCCCGCACTGATGACTGGAATGCAGGTACGTATTAATAAAATTTGCGGAGGAAAAAATTTTGACATGTCAAAAATGGGATAATATACTCTCCGCGCGAATTCCCACTTGCAGGAAACTGCAGGAGAATGAATATGAAAGATATGCGAAATGATGAGGACGGCGTGAATGTGTTGGTCGGACTGGCATTGGTGGTGGGAATCACGGTTTTGCTGGCCGGGACCCTGTATACAATGACCATCGGCATGGGCGGTGGCGGGGATGCCTGCTACGCTCCCAGCGTACCGGATTATCTGTACGACGGGGGGCGGTTGCCGCAGAACTATCCCATAATGCCCCCACAACCGGATTATGTTTACACGGCTGAGAATTCCGTGTCGACATTCGGCGCAGATGTAGATACTGGCTCATATGTGTACGCGAGAAATTGCCTGAACAACGGAATGGCCCCAGAGCCGGAGAGGGTCAGGACCGAGGAATTCCTGAACTATTTCGATTACCGGTACCCGCAACCGACCGAGCCGGATTTCACCATCTACACAGAATCCGGGCCCAGTTACTTTGGGGACGATGGCTATCGAATGCTCAAGGTCGGAATAAGGGGGCGAAGCATATCGACGGAATCCCGGGAGCCGGTCACCCTGATATGCGTTATCGACACATCCGGCTCAATGGAATCCAGCGGAAAATTGTCGCTCATCAAGGAAGCGCTGCCCCACCTTGTTGGGCAGTTGATTGAGGGAGATAGATTCGGAATAGTCACCTATGGCACCACCGCAAAGAACTATCTGAGCCCGGTCGGCATAGATGAGAAAGAGAATATCCTCGATTCGATATCCAAGCTCTCCACCGAGGGCAGCACAAACGCCCAGGACGGGCTGACCAAGGGATACGAGATGGCGTTGGAATACCGCATGTCCGGCCAGCAGACTCGGCTTCTGCTGCTCTCCGATGGCGTGGCCAACACGGGAGTGTATGACGTCGAGGGCCTCGTCGGGATGATCCAGCAATACAAGGAGATGAGCATTTATCTCTCCACGTACGGGTTCGGCATGGGCGAGTACAACGACCAGTTGATGGAACAGCTGGCCGATAACGGTGACGGCAAGTATGGATACATCGACACGCTGACCGAGGCAAAAAAGGAATTCGTGGCCGACCTCACAGGAAACCTGAACACCATCGCAAAGGACTTGAAGCTGAAAATGGAATTCAATTCGGAGATTGTGGCTGAGTACAGGTTGCTGGGATACGAGAATCGGCTCATGACCGAGGAGGAGTTCGAGGATGATGCGAAGGACTCCGGGGACATCGGGGCCGGGCATACTGTCACAGCGCTGTACGAGTTCAAATTGCGGGAAGGCGCGGGAACCGGCACTATGGCCACGCTGCACATCAGGTACAAGGAGCCGGAAACCGAGGAAAACCGGGCAATGAACATAGCAATAAAGGCGGACTCAATCATAGCCGGCCTGGAGGATACCACGCCACAGTTCAGGTTCGCCCTGGCTGTGGCCGAGTTCGCAGAATATCTGGGCGGTTCAACATATTGCGACTCTGCGCTCAAGGACATTCAGCGGCTGGCATCTGATGCACTGGGCGAATTCAACTACCAGGCATCCGAAGAGAAGGAGTTTCTCGAGCTTGTTGGGAAGGCCATGGGAGTGTGAAAGCACTCCCTCTCTTTTTTACACGCCATATACAATTGAACCTGAAATAATGAAGTGCCATATACGAGTTCCACCTGGGTCGCCCGCTACCGCCCGTGCTCCTTCACATACTCGTCCAGCGCCCGCCTCGTGGAGTGCCAGGCCTTTCCGAGCTTCACGGCGCTGAGCATGCCCTGCCTGGCCCTGAGGCCCAGGTACTCCGCAGAGTAAGGCGAGGCCTTGGCTAGTTGGGACAGCGGTATGAGGGAGTCCCGGCCTCCGAACGAAGCCAAAAATAGAGTGAGGGACTCGTCCAGGGACCGGGCGATGTAATTGGCGAAGGGGAACATATCCCCGGCATCTGCCCTAGCCAGGCATGCGTAGTATTTTTTCCGGTCCTCCTTGCGCAAGACAACTGGGGGATAGCCCTTGCGCATCAGCAAAAGATTGGCTAGCAGCCTTGCGGTCCTGCCGTTCCCGTCGGAGAAAGGATGTATTCTAGCAATCCCATGATGTAAACTGGCTGATAGGATAACCGGGTGCTGGCTATCCCGAGTCGCTCTGAGAAGGGCACCCATCAGACCCGGCACCTTGGAGAAGTCCGGCGGCATCTTCGCAGCCCCGGATATGCGGACATTGATTGTACGGTATTGCCCTGAATCCATCTGAATGCCCCGGGTCACCAGCCCGTGTATCTCCAGGACGGTCACATGGTCCAGAGGTGTATCCTCTTTGGCGAACCGGAATATCCTGTCGAAGGCCTCGGCATTCCCAGTGGCTTCCAGGTGCTCCCTCAAGGGCTTGCCGCCGATGGTTATGCCATCCTCGATTACCAGTTTTGTTTCCTGCCTGGTGAGAGTGTTGCCCTCGATGGCATTGGAATTGTAGGTGTGTGCGACCCGCAACTCTTCCTGAAGCCGCTTCAGCGCGGCCCCGGACAACGGCCTCCTGGTGTCAAGCAATTGTTTCTTGCGCTCGATTCTCTCAAGTAATTTTGCATCAAGTCGAATATCGGTATCGGGCATATTAACGAGATAACGATAGTCGATGCAGTATATATCGGTATCGGGTGAAAATTGATGTAGCCGATACGTGACTTGCACAGGGTTCAATCTGGGGGGGCAGGAGGGCAATAATAGCGGAGAGGTGGGGGGAAGTACGGGACATAGACAATATTCCGCCATATAACGAGTTTAAGAATTATTATATACATCACAAAGCAATATCTAAGGGGTGATAGAGTAACGCAAAAATGCCCTATCTGCAAATCTCGCCGAATATCGCATGAGAAGATGTCTGGAACATACAAATGCAATATGTGTGATGCGACATTTGATGTGCCGGCAGAGGGCCGCCGAATGCCATGGATATTGACGAAGGCTGGCTTGGCGATTATTGCTGCGATTACCATCACATTCATTTTGTTTCGTTTACTTGTTTGGACGGTTTCATCTCCTGCAATGAAGCCAGCAGTTTACCTTTATGCACCGGGGGTACAAAATGAACAATTGAAACTCAAAGTTAGGGGCATTATCACCACTCGAATACCACATCGTGATGGAATCACATCAATTGCATGGGACAATTTGACATTGAAAGAAGGAAAAATATTTACGGATGGAGATTCATTCGATTATCTCTTCTATGAAACTGAGAGCATTCAACCCAGGCATGAAAATGCTGGCTGGGTTTTGGCAAGACAGAAAGGCAATCTCACATGGAACGGAGCCCCCATTGACAGAGATGGGCTTCTACTTAAATTCAAATATATTCTTTCGAGATATGGGTTGTTTGAAAATGAAATCAAAGATTTCATCGAATACTGGTTCGATGAGGATATGAAAATCTTCTTCCAAAAACAGGATTTCATATACGGAATTATTCCTGTTTCGATTGAAGAGCTGGACAGAATATTCGCGATTGAAACGAATTTGGAATACAGAGAATATATCCGCATTCAGTTTCTCATGAAGGAACTGCAAGAGAAACAAACGCTGGCTGAGCCAAAATTTCCCGAGGTGTCCAGGTCGGAATATGCATTGCATGAATGGGGAATCATTAAAGGTTGAACGGGTGCCATATACACTTCCACCTGAAAGCCACCGGGTTGGCGGATGCCCGTATCCAGTTGTTCATAGGCGCAATGCTTTGTCGTTCGCATATGTCGAGGATGAGAGAAAAGCCATCAATGCTAGAGAATGCAATTTGCTTGGAATCGGAAAACACAGCTTTTACATTCGTATCTAAAATTCCTCATCCTTTCCCCTTTCACCCCAACGAAGATATCTGAGCCAATGATACATAGCATGAATCATGTCCTCTGACAAGTGGCCCATGCAAATCGGACATTTTAATCCGCGACTTTGTATGTTTATTAACTTTCCTTCATTACCCACATCTTCTGGTGCAAGCACATCCCCCAACTCTGGCCTAAGTGTTACCAGCAACTCGGTCAACACATCAGCTGCTTCCAGTTTAGATAGATTGCCGCGCATCACAGATCTCATCACATTTCTCGAAAATTCCTCTTTTCTATACAACCAGCGTATATTATTAAACGAAGCATTGTCGATGGATATGTCCCATGGTATTTCGCCAAGAAATTTAAACTCACTGCGTATTTTTTGAATTGCCAATTCCTTGATAAAATTCATATCTGGATCGATTTTTTTCGGATGCAGAAACTCAAGTACAAGGTGGATATTTAAATGCCGATCTGGGCTTGTTTCGCATACCCATGCACCCTGTAATGCAAATCGGGCAGTTATAACAACATATTCAGAGTGATATGATATGGTTTCACAGACATCGAGATATGATATAGGATCTCCAATTAGTTCTCTCAGCCATGAAACACATTTTTCGATCTTAGTTTCATCAAAATATTCCAATGGAATAAACTCTCTGGAATCGTCGTCGGACTCTGTCGACATAAGTAATCACCCTACTCGCACCTCGTTTTTTAAAACATAATTATGCCCTTAACCGTGGATTTCCGGTAATGAATCGCCCTCTTAAATCAATGTGAAATGTTCCATCTCTGATGTCTAAGCGAACAACGGCTTCTTTTTCCTTTTCACCCAGCGTATTATCATTTTCAAGTTTTTTATCTATGACTTTAATGCACACATGGCCATCCTTTTTCTCTATCACAATGTCTCTGTTGTCTATCTTACAATCGTATATTCCATCTTCCAATACTTTGTTCATATAGATTCCTCCTTCTCCTGACTTTGAAGTCCATTAATGCATAAAAAGGATTAAACTAATCATTTTCTCTATGCCAATTTACCGATTCATCTAAATTTGGTCTACGTTTAATTTTAATGCAACCATCTCTCTTATCAATCCATATTTTATTGCCTTCTTCATCTTCAAGCACAAGTGACGTTTTCTGAAGGAAATAATTCATTTTAGATTCCTTCTTTCCATGTTCTGTAATTACAAATGTTCCATAATCACCTAGCTCAAGATTCTTTTCATATTTCTTCTCCATTTTTTCACCTGGCATATTATTCACCTCGCTTATTGATTTCGTATTTTCTTTCTTCTCTTTGACATTGAAGTCCACTAATGCGTTCATACCCATCCAGTAAAATGAGCATTGCTTGTTTCCTTGCCAATTAACAAATAATTGGCAGTGTTCATAAACGCATTCTTGCATGTTGTTGAACGGGCATCTTCCCAAGATAATTCACCAATCCCTGAGTTTTCCAATGTATGTTAACTTCCTACTTTTACCCATACCTTCTGATTTAACAATCTGGATAACGTCAGAAAGTGCTTGTAGAGTTCCATCTACGGTTCCACTGTCTTTATAACCATCACGCTCCAATTCAATAATCAATTGTTCCCTTGTAATTCCATTTTCCCCATATGCTCTAATTATTTTGAAAATTGTTGTTTGTAAATTCGTACCTTTATCAAAACATGCCATGGTCAAAGGCACAATCCAGCCCCCATATCCTTTATTATTCAATTTTTCCTTAACAGCGTCTCTCAATGTTTCAATATGCTCAATCTCTGCAAAATTCTGCATAACTAAAATAATCAATGGAATCGGAATGTTAATTGTATATTTACCCCCTTTTTTTCGATTGATCTCAATCCCTGTGAGTTCCTTTAATTTTTCAATTGAGATTTCTTCCTTCATCTTTGCATTGTTATTTTGCATTGTAGATACTGGTGTGTACACCCGTTGGCCATTTTGATCTATTTCTAGCTCATGTTTCATTATCATACCTCGAAATGTAATAGCTAATCTAATATAAATAAATTACCTAATAATCTTAGAATACTAAGAGATATAGGAATAACTTCGTACGTCATATACATGTTTTCCACCTGAACGACGTTTGTTCCTAATACGCAATGCTTTGTCGTTATTGATTGTCCAAGATAGAGCGAATCGAGAGCCATGCAAGAGTTTGGAATCGCCAAACACAGCGTCTATATCGCAAACATAAAGTTTGGCGACTGCGCCTAATTCCTTGTGTTAGCATTTTGTTGATCAAGGAATTAGGCTTGCGCTATCAGCCCGCAACCACATGTCCCTGATTGCAGCCGGCTTGCAGTTCGCAGGTTGGGCATTTATGCTATTTTTCTTTGCATAGCTAAAGCTAATGATTGAAAAAATAGATAATTGCCATACACAACCTGTTTAACTGTCAAGCCTCTAGTATGTTGTGGCTAAAGATATTAGTGGTTGCGGGCTGAATGCGTCGCACCAAGGCACTTCGCACTTACACCCCAACTCTATCAACTCATCTTCTATGAGATCTTTAAGATGTCTCTTTTTAGGGTAAGCTTCGGGCTTAGATGCTTTCAGCCCTTATCTCGTATGGCGTGGCTGCCCAGCGATGCTCTGTCGAACAACTGGTAGACTAGTGGCCACAAAGCCCCGTTCCTCTCGTACTAAAGGCTCTTTCCCCTCAGACATCAAAACACTTCCACCAAAAAGCAACACAACTGTCTCACGACGTTGTAAACCCAGCTCACGATCCCTTTTAATGGGCGAACAACCCCACCCTTGGCAGCTGCTGCACCACCAGGATAGGAAGAACCGACATCGAAGTAGCAAGCCGCCGGGTCGATAGATTCACATCATGCAAATATCAACTGATCAGCAAGATGTTATGAACTCTTGCCGGCGACAACTCAATTATCCCCAGGGTAACTTTTCTGATATCAACACCTCCCATAAATGAAATGTGTTGGTTCGCTAGGCCCTGCTTTCGCATCGTGGTTTATTGTTGGGCTAAACCACGTCAAGCCGGCTTTTGCCCTTGCACTCAACGGCAGATTTCTGACCTGCCTGAGCCGACCATTGGGCGCCCTTGTTATTTTTTCGAGGGCGTGGCGCCCCAGGGATCTCGAGGAGCAGCTCGTTCATGCGCCCTTCGGTCGCCGCGAGCTGCTCCTCGA
>JAWOHM010000087.1:0-6852 GCA_046485165.1 Thermoplasmata archaeon | reverse complement strand
CGCGGAAAAACAAAAAAACTTGGACTGGTTTATGAATTGAGAATTCAGCGTTCAGAATAAACCAGTCCAAATCGGCAAACTAGCGACTCGCGGCAAAAAGTTAGCAAAGTCTGTTTGCCGAATTTCATTGAAGCGATTTTTCATCCTTCGCGTCGCATTGGTATCAAAGCATTTTAGCACCGGCATGCCCCGTCTGAATTTTAGCATTTATTAATCTGGAGGGCGGGGTACTTGCATCATTTTGGAACCGAGTGATACTCCCAATTGCAGAGCATCAATGGGAACCGTGCCTGTGAGCATTGTAGCTCAGATGCGATGTGCTAACATCAATGCGAGCGAGACTAATGGCCCCTAACGTAATCATCTGGCCATTAGTTGTGTTAGGGCATGGGTTGAGGCCCTACCCAACGTTCACAGTGGCCTCCGATGTAGAACCTCTTGCACTGGAGCGATTCTTTCATCCTTCGGTTGCCAAATGCATTGCGTCGTTCGTCGTAGTTGGCCGGTGCCATAGCCTGGAACCGGGTTGAATGCCGATGTCAACACCTCCCCGCGCTAACGCGCGAGGTTTCCAAAGGATGATGCGGTAATCGTGTCACCCGTCTGCATAATAATCAAAAACCCCGCCCTCAGATATTAAAATGAAGAGAATCGAGCGAGGCATGCTGCCAACAAATCGTCTGAGAAATGATGGGTGCGCCATCATTTCTTGTACTTATGAATCAGCATATTGTCCCAGTCCACATCGTTGTCGAAGCCTTTGTTCTTCAGAAACTGGCTCATGGATTCCGTGACACGGGCCACCTCCAGGCTCTTGGCCGAGTGGTAGTGGCCGTAGATGTAGAACTCGACGTTCTGGGTTGGTTTCTCGATTATGGGGAATATGAGGCGCATGCGGCCCTGGCGGTTGTAGCCTTCCGGCTTCTTGTTCTTCTCCAGGTCCATGAGGTTCTCCGTGATCATCATGGTCATCACATCCTCTTCTTCCGGCAACTGGCCCGTCTCCCTGAGGAATTTCACGAAAAGCTCTTTGTATATCGGTGCCAGATCCTTGTACTTGATGCCCTTATCGAAGATTATGTGTCCGCTTCGCACTTTCATTTTAGTACCGACCTAAAATAGGGGGGTTCCGTATTTAAAGATGCCGATGTGTGGCAATGGACGAGTGTAGATTTACGATTTAACGTATTCTGGATGTCATAATCAGCCAGACACAAAACGTCGTAACAATATATCAACAAAAAATCTAAGATCTAAAATCGAAAATTCCGAGACTGAATCCTTACACATTATAGAACCATTTAAATATTAGAAAATCAATATAGGTATTCCAACGGATGGGATGCCGATGCCGAAGAAACTGCCGAAGTACCTCAAGGAACGCGAGGTCAGGAAGCTGCTGGAAGCGCCCAGCAGGGAGAAGTTGCGCGACAGGTTGATACTGCGCATGCTGTACCGCTGCGGCCTCCGGGTTTCAGAACTCTGCAAATTGAAGATAGAGGACATAGACTTCGGAGACGCGACTCTCATGGTGAGGGGCGGCAAGGGCAACAAGGATCGCCTGATACCGGTGGACCACCAGACCCTGGACATGATAGAGTTTTTCATCGAGGATGCGACCTCGGGATTCCTGATTCTTTCCGAGCGCAACGAGAGATTGTCCACACGGCAGGTGGAGCGCCTGGTCGAGGATTACGGCAAGGCTGCCGGCATCGAACAGAAGTTGCACCCCCACATGCTCCGTCACTCATTTGCGGTACATTGCCTGAAATCGGGCATGAACCTCAGGACGGTCCAGAAGATGCTGGGGCATTCCTCGCTCACCACCACCCAGATATACCTGGACATCACCGGGGATGATGTGAAGCAGGATTATTTCGAGCACCCCCTCCCAGTCTGATATCCAACACGATTATATACGAACAGGCATTTCCACAATCATGGCAGGCAGCCTCCTCATCAAGAACGGTTGGGTCGTGACCCAGAACGCCAAGCGTGACATTTTGAAGGCCGATATACTGGTAGAGAACGGCCGCATCGCCAGCATTGGAAAAGGTGGAGAGGCCGATGAAGTCTTAGACGCCACCAACTGCGCAATTATTCCCGGCCTCATCAACGCCCACACCCACATCTCCATGACTCTGATGCGCGGAATCGCTGACGATGTGAATCTGGACAAGTTCCTGGAGAAGACTTTCAAGGTGGATGCCCTGCGCACTCCTGATGACATAAGGGCCGGCGCAGAGCTGGGGGCCGTCGAGATGCTGAAATCCGGTTGCACGTCCTTCCTTGACATGTACTACGGCCAGGATGAGATTGCCGGCGCGGTCACCGATTCCGGCATCCGGGGATTTCTGGGCTGGGTGGTCCTGGACGAGCAGTTCACCACGCAGAAAGGGAGCCCGCTGAAGAACTGCGAGTCATTCATTGACGAATATGCCGGGAAGGAGCGCATCCATCCGCTGGTCGCGTTACAGGGAGTCTATGTCTGCTCTGAGGACACGCTTCTCGGAGCCAAGGAACTGGCAGAGAGGAAAAATACTATTCTGCACATGCATCTCTCGGAAACCCGGAAAGAGGTCTACGACCACCAGGCGAAAACCGGCAAGCGCCCTGTGAACTGGCTCCATGACATCGGCTTCCTTTGCGATAAATTTCTGGCCGCGCACTGCGCCTGGCTCACCATGGCCGAGATGCGGCTTCTGGCTGATTCCGGCGTCAGCGCGGCGCACTGCCCCGTGTCCAACATGAAGCTGGCATCGGGATTTGAAGCGCCGGTTCCGGAGATGCAATCACTTGGAATTCCCGTGGGCCTGGGGACTGACGGCTGCTCCTCGCAGAATCGCCTGGACATGTGGGGCGAGATGAAGACCTGCGCGCTGCTGCACAAGGTCCAGCGCCTTGATGCCAGCATGATGAATGCGCAACGCGTCCTGGACATGGCTACGATAGAGGGGGCGAGGGCGCTGAAGATGGACAGGGAACTGGGGAGCATAGAGCCCGGCAAGATGGCTGACCTGGCTGTCATCGACTTGAGGCATCCGGCCATGGTCCCGACATTCCCCGCAAACCTGATTTCCAACCTGGTCTATTCATGCCAGAGCGATTGCGTCCGCCACACATTGGTGAATGGCATTCCCGTGATGCGTGACGGTAACATCCTTCTGTTGAAAGAAGAGGATGTTGTAAAAAAAGCACAACGCACGAGTGAAAAGTTCTTTTCATAAGTGAAATTTTTAACATAATAATAATTCCCATCGCATGTATTAAATATCAACTTGTCGATATATACAAAGGCCAAGAACCTGCCTAGGTGAAAGGGAAAGATCTCGAATGAAGACCATGGATAGAAAGATTGTCGTGCTGGGCGACTCGGGTGTCGGGAAGACCGCCATCGTCCAGCGGTACGTCAGAGGCACATTCACCGACGAATACAAGCCCACAACCGGAGCCATGCCGCTGAAGAAATCCATTGAGCACGACGGAAAGGTCGTGAGGCTTGTGATATGGGATGTGGCCGGCCACCTTCTCAACCTTCATCCCGCATATTCCTCGGATGCGGACGGCGCGATACTGGTATGCGATCTGACAAGGCAGCCGAGCCTTGAATTGCTGAACAGGTGGCGAGAGATCATCGAGAACAAGGCCGGGCCGATTCCTTTTGTGATTGCCGCAAGCAAATCCGACCTGGCAGAGATGCCCGTGTGCCATGGGCTCGAAAAAACTGATTACACTGTAATACCCACCAGCGCCAGGACCGGGAAGAACATAGACAGATTATTCCTTGAGCTGATTGCCAAGTTGGCCTGAGTTATTGTCAAGATGTCGAGAAAACACTGGCTTTCAAACCGGAGATGAAGCGACATAGACAATAAACGTGATAGGTCGTTGCATGCAGTACTTATGAGAACAAAGCAAATCGGAGCTAATCGGCTTCGATAATCAGGCATGCTCCAATTTGACATTTCAAAATGGGTTTGCCGAATCTTGATTCGGCATATAACGTTTCATGGGTAAACTTCCAGCCCGGGATTACGCTGGCAATATCTTACAGGCAATAACGCCAGCCACTTTAAGGGCCGGTAGTTTATTTTGAAATTCACGAACTAGATTTGCATCTAATTCTCCAATAAATTGTCAATGATTTTGAAATAGAAGGATAAGCGCACCAGCGATAACACATAATAAGGATTGCCAAAGAATATGGGAAAAAGGTTATTGAAAGAAGGACAGGTATGACAGAACTAATAAAGAAAGTATGCGTATGTGGAGACCCAAGTGTAGGGAAAACCTCACTTGTGAAACGTTTTGTTACGGGAAAATACGATGAAAAATATATTTCCACTCTGGGTACTATGATATCAAAGAAATACATCAAAGAACCCAATACCGATATTAATATGACTATGATGATATGGGATGTATCTGGTCAGCGTGAATTTCAACGAATCCATGCTGCCGCTTTCAAGAATGCCACGGCCGGTTTTGTTGTTTGCGATATGACTAGACCGGACACTATCTCACGCCTGCCTGATTGGGTAACGAGTTTTCGTGAACATGCCGGTCCAAATGCGCCTGTCACCATTCTTGTGAACAAGGCGGATCTTACAGGCCAAGACAAGAAAACGATTGATGCAATACAGGCCTCTCTCGAAAGGCTGGGGTTGCCTGCGTACAAGACAAGTGCAAAGACTGGCAATAATGTGGAGAAAGCCTTTTCTGACATGGCTTCTCAGATTATAGATAATAATCAAAACGAGCTGAAAGAGGAGAACATGCATAACTTAACAGACGAGGTGCCAGAACATTTCGCCTCTCCGCAGATATTGCTCGATTACATCATGATAAGATTCTGCGACACGCTGGGAGACCACGAGTTGGGAATGTATATTCTAAGAAAACAGATTTCAGACATGAAAGTAAATTTCCAGAAAATTACAAAAGAGCAGGTTTGCCAATTGGTCACTAATCTCACACCAATCATGAAGGAATCCAAGAATGATGAGAAAGTCGCATCTCACCTGAAATTGGAATTGATGAACGCTTGTGAGAGATGCAGTGGGTGAAAAATGTCTGACTATATTAAAAAAATTGTGATGCTGGGAAATCCCGCAGTGGGAAAAACCTCCCTTGTCCGCAAGTACGTGGACAACATGTTTGACGAGAAATACCTAACCACCATCGGCGCCCATCCGACAAAGAGAGAAATAGTTCTTGGCGGAGACAAGATTATCCTTATGATATGGGATCTGGCCGGCCAGAATTTCGGCCTTCACCCAGCATATTACTCCGGGACGGCAGGTGCATTGTTGGTATGTGACCTCACAAGAAAGGACACGGCTGATTCACTTCCAGCATGGCGGTCGGCTTTGCTCGCAAAATCCAAAGAACTGCCTATTCTCGTTCTGGCAAACAAGGCAGATCTTCCAAATCATGAATTTGAATTAAAGGATCTGAAGATGAAAGGATTTGATGTGATGAGTACAAGTGCTAAAACTGGTGAAAATGTGGAAAAGGCTTTCGCGCAATTGACTGGGAGGATTATTCATGGTTGACGATCGACATTGGGTGAAAGGACTGTTCATGGCGGATGAGCAACATAACGATCACGGTTTCTTCATAATGTCAAGAGAATCAATCAAAACATTGCAGCACGATTTGATTTCAGTGATGGGGGCGACATCAGCACGAAGTTTTCTCTTCAAGTTCGGGTATAAATGTGGCTATATCAATGCAAAGGCCCTCAATCTGACAGGCCAGGGCAAGGAGGCAATGAACCACCTTGAAGAAATGTGGGTGGAGATGGGGCTGGCCAAGCCAATATCCATCATAATAATGGATAATAAAATAGAGATAGTCCTGTCAAAGACGCTTGAATCATCGTCTGGAGGGAAAGGATGCGATTTCACAAGAGGCTTCCTTGGCGGACTCATGAATAGCATCACGGACCAACCGCATTTCTGCGTTGAGAACAAATGCGTGTCCAAGAAGCACGAGTTCTGCGCTTTCACACTCACTGAGGAGAAGCGCTAGGGATACTATGTATCATAGTGAACACGGATTGTTCAAAATAGCGGTTATACTGATATTGCCTGCACTCATGCTTCCCGGACTCGTCCCAGTGGACGGAAGGCAGGTCGCCCCCGTCGTTCTGGGCCCGCCATATGTCATTGACACTTACTCACTCATGGGGGAAATAACCGTCGACGGAATAATGGACGAGGCAGAATGGACAGCGCCCACAACATCGTTGACCAAGACAACTCTGATAACGAACGGCTGGAACCTCACAATCAGGACGTTCTTCAATGTCACGACATTGTTTGTCGGTGTTGAATTCTGTGGCGACATCACCATGAGCCCCAATGACTGGTGCGAGCTGGCCTTCGACTCGGACCATGACGCGACAGCGGCGCCGGACGCGCAGGACATGAAGATAGTGGCGAAGGGCACCACGGCAGGGGCTGATTCATATTCACTCTGGTACGGGAACGGCGCGGCCTGGATCCAGTTCTCGGACAACACTGGCACCCCCAATCCCTGGCCAGCGGGATTTGCAGCGGACGGGGAGCTGAGTGCCACCAACATCACCTATGAGTTCCAGGTTCCCATAGCATCTGCCTGGGGAACTGCCACCCCATCGAAAGGGGCCATAGCCGGCTTCACAGTGCACGCTTTTGGGCAGGGAGACAACATTCACATCTGGTGGCCAGACAACCAGGGCTCGGGAATCAACCCGACGACCGAATACTGCAACAATCCGTCGACCTGGGGCGACATCATCTATCACGTTTCAACGGACTTCCCGGATCATCTGGAATATATAACAGGGAGCAACAATACCGCTCAAGT
>JAWOHM010000002.1:0-3207 GCA_046485165.1 Thermoplasmata archaeon | reverse complement strand
AGTTTCGCCTGTTTTTCTTTCGTTAATCTACCCTATATACAGAGGTATTTAAATAACGTTTGGTACAAGGTTCGAACAATCAAAATCATTAGCCAGATGTATTTTTCAGGGCTTTTGCGATGGTTTCCGCGGCCGATATCCGGGAGGTGGGGCGCTCGAGCGTGTCCGTGGAGAATACGGCGTCGCAGGCGGCCTGCAATCTCGGGATCGAGCCGCCCGTGAAAAGGCCGTGCGTGCATGCGGCGAACACCTTCTTCGCGCCCTGGAGTTTCAGCTGCTCCGCCGCCTTTATGACGGTGCCGCCGGTTGCGATAATGTCATCCACTATCGCCACAACTTTTCCGCCGACATCCAGGCTCTTCGGCTTTATCTCGACGGTCTGGCCGTCGATTCTTTTCTTCTGCAGGAAGTCCCAGGGGCAGCCCGCGTTCTCGGCTGCAAGGCCGGCCCTGGCCTTTGAGCCCTCGTCAGGCGAGACTATCGCGTCCACCGAGTTCTCTGCCAGGAACTTTCCCACCGCAGGCATGGCGCTGAGGTTGCTCACCGGGACAGTGAAGGCATCCAATACGGAAATGTTATGTATGTCGATGGTGAGAACCCTGTCGCAACCCAGGCTGATGTGCCTGGCCATGAGCCGCGCGCTCACCGCTTCCCCCACGGCAAAGCTCTTGTCCTGCCTTGCGTACCCGAAATAAGGTATGACCGTGGTGACGCTGGCCGCCCCGGAGTTCCTCGCTGCGTCCTGGAGAAGGAATAGCTCGATGATGTTGGGGTCCGGGTAGGTGGCCTGGACGATGACCGCCTCCTCGCCCTTGAGGTCATCCAGGATCTTGACGTAGCACTCCTCGTCCGGAAAGCGCTTTATCTCCGCACCCGCAACCCTGCACCTCAGTGCCTTGGCCAGCTCTCCCGAGAGCATCCTTGAAGCCGAACCTCCGACGACTATCAACCTATCACCGGCACCCCAACGGAATCTGTGTTTTAAAAGTTGGCGTCCGGACTTGCATAAATGTTATATAATACATGAACAGATTCCTATACATGAAAATCCTTGTGACCGGGGCAGCGGGCCAGCTGGGTTCATACCTCGTGGAATCATTGTCGAAAGAGCACGACATCACCGGCATGGACCTCCGCAAACCTGCGGAACCGCAGAAGAAAGCCAGGTATGTCACCGGCGACATAGGCGATTACAGGCTGGCCATGGACACCTGCAGGGGAAAGGACGCGGTCATCCACACGGCCGCCCAGGTCAGCGTGGACCGCTCTGTCTCAGACCCCATTTTCGATGCAAGGGAGAACATACTCGGCACCGTGAACATGCTGGAAGCGGCTACAAAATCAATGGTCGGCCATTTCATCTACATATCATCCGCCGCAATCTACGGGACACCGGAAAACATCCCGATAGGCGAGGGCCACCCGAGAAGCCCGCTCTCCCCCTACGGCGTCAGCAAGCTGGCCGGCGAGAATTACGCCTTCGCCTTCGCCGAGACCTACGGGCTGAGCGTGACAGCAGTGCGACCGTTCAACATCTACAGTCCCAGGCAGGACCCCGAATCCCCCTATTCCGGCGTGATAACCAGGTTCGTGGACAGGGTGAGGGAGGGCAAGCCGCCCGTGATACAGGGGGACGGCGGCCAGACAAGGGATTTCGTTCATGCCTCGGACGTTGTGGGAATGATAGGGCTCTGTCTGGAAAAGCCCGGGGCGAGAGGCCAGGCATTCAACTGCGGCACCGGGAAGGGCGTCAGCGTCCGCGAGCTCGCCGGCATCATCGCGAAGGCCTCGGGCAGGAAGCTGGAACCGGAGTCCGCCCCTGCAAGGAATGGCGACATCAGGGACAGCGTGGCTGACATCTCCAAGGCCAAGAAGCTGCTGGGCTACAAGCCGGCAATCGCCCTGAAGGACGGGCTCGCAGAGTTTTTCTGAGGTGCCCATGAGAGCGACGGACAGGTTGAAACTCGTCATCGGCCTTGTTCTGCTGTTCGGCGGTTTGAACCTGGCTCTGCTCCTGAGCCATCTCAGCAGGCTCTACGGCATCGCATTGATAATGGCAGGCCTGGGGGTATTGCTCTGGGCCGCAAGAGGCATGGAAGCCCCCAGCCAGGAAAAAGGGGAGCCGGACAACCTGGCGTCCAGGGTCATCCGAATCATCACGCTTCGGGGTAGGCTGCACGGTTTCCTGCCGGTCTTCGGCATCGGCATAATCATCACTGTCATCGCGTACAACCTGTTGATGTCAGATAGCGGCTATCTCGGGAGCAATGACTACGTGGCCCTGTTCCTGGCCGGCACCTTGCTCGCATACAACTACGTTCCGGAAAAATACCTGGCCGAGAGGGATTTTGCCCTTCTGTTCAGCATTCTGCTGTTCGCGTTCCTTGTCGTGCCCACAACCTTGCTCCAGTACACCAGCACCGGGGACGATACGAACAGCCCCATCACCTATTACCTGCTGGCCATGCCGACCGCCACGCTGTCCGGGCTTCTGGGCGTCCATGTCATATCCCCGGTGGCTGACCTCCAGACCGGGCTCACAGTCTACAACTGGATGGAGCTGACAGGGCCTGACGGGTTCCCCATCACGCTCAACATCGCCCTATCCTGCTCCGGGCTGTACTCGGTGGCCATATTCGTTTCGGCATTCATCGCGTTCGTCTCCATAGAATACAGGAAGTTCGACAGGAAGGTCGCCATGCTGCTGGGCATTGGCATGCTCCTCGCCTGGGTGGCGAACATCATCAGGATGACCATCATCGTCCTGGTCGGGCATTACGAAGGCCCCGATGCCATGGTGTGGGTGCACAACAACGCGGGTGAGTTCATATTCATGGCCTGGGTGGCGCTGTTCTGGTGGTTCATGTTCTGGTATTTCGGGGTTCTGGAACAGAGGGAGGAAAAGCCTGCGAAGCCGGCAAAGGCCCGGGGCAAGTGTGCCATATGCCATCAACCGCTCTCTCCCAGCATTCCCTCGTCCAAATGCGAATGCGGCGCCATATCCCATTCCGGGTGCCTCCTCACGGAGGGCATGAGATGCCCGTCCTGCGGGGCGGAGATGGACATCGGATCGGATGAATTGTAGACCGGTAATCTCATCGCTTGTAAAATGCCGATTACCGGCCAACGCTTTGGGAGTTGTCGTTTGGTTTTTGACTACCCAGGGCGAATACTCTTTTCTGCTCTATCTTTGTTTCCGTATTCACC
>JAWOHM010000095.1:0-3789 GCA_046485165.1 Thermoplasmata archaeon | reverse complement strand
ATCCGGCCCTCCGGCTCTTCCGCGCCCTGACGCCTCGCCTGCGGACGCGGGACGAGCACCCCCTGCTGCGGCGGGAGCGATGAACAGGCATGCTCCATTTTGACATTTCAAAATGGGTTTGCCGAATCTTGATTCGGCATATAACTTATCATGGGTAAACTTCCAGCCCTGGCAATAAACGCCAGTCCCTTTAGGGGCTGGTAGTTTACATCAATAGTTTTTTAAAAGACTGCGTAATATCTAGTTGACGGGAAAGGCAACATGATCGAACACTCGAGTTACAAGCTTGCATCGGAGATACGGAGGATTCTCACCGCCGAACTGGGCTATGAATTCGGTCAGACGGTTTTTATCACTCAATGCTCCGAGTTGAACATCAAGCCAGAGGAATTGCAGGTCGGAGACCTGATACGGCTGTCTCCATCCATCATACGCGCCATAAGGCCATCGGCCGGCGACGAGGTCGCCCAGAAGGTGGGGAACCAGATACGCAAGCTGAAGATTCAGCTGGAGATAGAGACCCTGAAGGGCAAGGAAGGCGATTCTGTCATGGCAAGGCGATTCGCCGACGTCTATGTGGCCATGGGAAATGTGTGCCAGGCAACTGGCGATTTCGACGAGGGCGACAAGGCCTACCGGAGCGCCATACGCCATGCCAAGAAGGCGGATTACCCGCTCAAGGAAGCCGAAGCGAACATCGGCATCGGCCTGATATTCGAGAAATACGATAAGTGGGATGAAGCCATCGATTACCTCAACAAGGGCCTTTCCATATCCGAGAAGGTGGACTACCCGTTCGGCATCGCGGATGCATCACGGTGGCTCGGGCACCTAGAGTGGCACAGGAGCAATTACGAGAGGGCGCTGGAGTGGCTGGAGAAAGGCCTTGCCAATGCCGAGAGGACCGGCGATGACGGCATCATCGGCCAGATAATGATTGAGTTCGGTTTGGTCTACAGCGACAGGGGCATCCTTGACAAGGCAATCGAATGGTTCACGCGCAGCATCCCGCTCCTGGAAGGGGTCAGGGATCACAGGCAGCTCTCCAGGGTGTACAACAACATTGGCGATTCTTTCATGCAGCAGAAAGCCTGGAAGAAGGCCATAGAGAATTTCGATAGGTCCGAGGAGTTCGCCAGGATGATTAACAACCAGCAGTTCATCGGCTGGAGCCAGTTCAATTCAGGCGAGGCCCTCCTCAACATCGGCGAGGTTGACGGGGCGATATCCCGAGCCGAGAGTGCCCAGAAGATACTTGAGCCGCTGAACGACACAATGGGCATCCAGGGGGCCGTCAGAATCCAGGCCCTGGGCCATTCCATGAAGAAGGACTGGGCAAAGGCGGACGAATTATTTGTTAAGGCCATGGCGCTCACCGAGAGCATATCATCGAAATACCACAAAGGCCAATTGCTATTCGACATGGGTCGTATGTACCGCGACAGGGGAGACAAGAAGAAGGCCAAGCAGCATTTCACCGAGGCCAAGGCGATATTCGAGGAGATTGGGGCAGCCAGGCTGCTTGAGGAAGTGAGTGCGGAGATAAAGTGATGGAACCACCTGGGAAAAGCATGTCGGAACTTTACGACTCCCAGGTCAAATACGATGAAAGACCCAAGACCACATTCAGGCCAGCGCTGATTGGCATATTGCTGTTAATATCTGCGGGCATCAATTTTCCTTTGGTGTTCATAAATTTGAGTTGGTGGGGCATACTTGGGTTTTGGATTCCCATAGTCATCGGCGTGGGATTGTTCTGCCTGGCCTGCTCAATCGCCTGTTTGGTCGGCAGTTACTTCTCTTTCAAGCGAAGGCATCACAAAATCGTCCTTCTTGCCTCCGTGCTGGCCGTCATACCCACAGTCATATTCGGCCTGGCCGCGCTGGTTCTCCTGGCATCTGCCGAGGACGAGTTCCTCAGCTAGGCCTACTCCAGTATGGCGTCCAGGTCAAGCTCCTTCTTGGCCATGTCCTTTATCATGTCCCTCTTGTACTCGTCCTCCGGAGCAATCTCGGCGACAATCTTCTCCACGGCCTTTGAAGTGCTGTACGTGTCCATGTGTACCGAGATGATCGGGATGTTGAGGTCATCGGCCTTGGCTATGACCTTGGGGTGCGGGAGGATGTTGTTGGTGAGCACTATCCCGGCAGTGTTCATGTTCAGCGCGGCGAATATCAGGTCAACACGGTCCCCGCCGGTGATGAGCATCTTGTTCTCCACGAAGAACGATGGCAGGTTCATTGCCTGGTCGGCGGTAAGCGCCCCGATATGCACAACCTCGATGATATTGTCCAGGCCCTCGCTGCCGGCTATGAGCTTTGCATTGAGTTTGTCGAGAACGAGGCGCATGTCCCCCTTCTCCAGTTCTTTCACCCTCGGCAATATTCCCAGGAGCCTGATGCCCTTCCTCTCCAGCACCGGCGGGACCTCGACCTCTATCTTCTCGCGGTCCTCGTCCGTGGCCTTGTTTATGACCACGCCCTTCAGCCGGACTATGTTCTCTGTGCATTTTGAGATGGCCAGCACCTTGTCGAGTATCAGCGGGATGTCGCCCTCCGCGACCAGTATCATATCGGAATCAAGCTTCTGTGCCAGGCTGACAGAGTCAAGGTCCATGTGGCCGCCGTAGGAATAGTTCCTGGCAGTCTCTACCAGCATCAAATCCCTGTTCTTGGACGCGGCCGAATAGTTCCTCTTGAGCACGCTGTCCAGTTCATCATGGTTCCAGTGAGACATGATCTTGTCCGCGTCGAAGCCCAGCGTGCCGTCGAGAGCCTCGTTTCCGAGATTCAGCCATTTGTGGAACACCATGGCATCCATGTCGTGGAGGCTCTTCTTGCTGTATACCAGATGGTCCCCGAACGGTTTGTAATAACCGCATTTGAGGTCCGTGTTCAGGGCTATACCCAGCCCGACGGTCGTCTTGCCTGCCGATGTCCTGCTGGACGTTATGGTTAAAGATTTCATGGGAGTCCCTCGGTAATCTGTTCACTTTTATTAGCCTTTCTGATGGTCATCCTCGAATCCACGACCTTGCAGCCCTTTCCCTTCTCCAGGACCATGAGGGGGTTGATGTCCAGCTCCAGTATATCGGGGACATGCACTGCCAGGTAAGACATCCGGGATATGGCGTCGACTATCTTCGGTATGTCGCGTATCGCCTTGCCCCTGGCACCCACCAGGATGGGGTAGGAGCTGATTTCCTTCACCATGGCCTCGCAATCCTGCCTGGCCACCGGGGCTACCCTGAAGGACACGTCCTTCATCACCTCGACATAGATTCCGCCCATGCCGAACATCAATACCGGGCCGAAGGACTGGTCAGTCGAGAATCCCAGTATCATCTCCCTGGCGCCCCTGACCATCTCAGTCACGGTGACCCCCTCTATCCTGGCCCTGGGGAAATGCCTGTGCGCTTCCGCCATTATGCTCTCGTAGGCTATCCTGACCTCCTCCTCATCGTCCAAGTCGAGCTTGACGCAACCGTACTCGGTCTTGTGGATTATGTCCTCTGACAGCACCTTCATTACCACAGGATACCCGATGGAATCGGCAACCTTGGCTGCTTCATCCATGGTCCTGGCCACTCCCGTCTTCGGGAACTCCAGGCCGGCAAGCCTCAGTATCTCCGCGCAATCGCTCTCAAGCAACTGCGTCTGGTTCCGTTTCCGGGCCTTCTCAATGATGCCCCTTATGGCTTCCAGGTCGATGTCGAACTCCTCCGGGACGCCCGGCTTCCTGTTCAGCCACTTCCACCTCCGGTACAGGACGCCCATGGCGGACACAGC
>JAWOHM010000016.1:0-4713 GCA_046485165.1 Thermoplasmata archaeon | reverse complement strand
CAGTTTTTCTTTCGGTTCGTCCCATGCTTTAACAACCTCGTGGCCTGCGGCCTCCATCTTCTTCACGCCCTCGGCTGCAAGCTTGTCAGATACCATAATCTTCATTTCACTCACCCCATATGTCATCTATGTGCCACAGCAGCGATTTTATTTCATCGGGGGTCCATTCGCCCATGTGGCCGATGCGGAATGTCTTTTCCTTCAAATCGCCGTAGCCGTTGGCTATCTGGTAACCGCGCTTGCCCAGAGCCTTGTTCAACGCCCCGATGTCCTTGCCGAGCGTGTTGGCTATGGTTGAGACAGTTACCGATTCATAGCCGGGCTCCGGGAACATCTTCATGGTCCGGATAGCCCATTTCCTTGTGAGCTCGGCCATTGCCAGGTGGCGTTCGTATCTTGCCTTCGGGCCTTCTTTCAGCATGCGGTCCAGCTGATAATCCAGCGCGTAAATGAGACTGATGTTGGGCGTGGTGTGGTTCTGCTGCTTCTTCTTGTAATAGTCATGAATAGCAATCAAATCCGTGTAATGGCCCCTGCCCTGAACTGACCTGGCTCTTTCGACCGCTGCGTCCGAGTAAAATGCGATGGACAATCCAGGGGGCAGCGCGAAGCACTTCTGGGTGGAGGTGAACATCAGGTCTGCATTCAGCTTCTCGGGCACCAGGTAATCGCCGCCAGCGGATGATACCGCATCAACAACGAAAATGATGTCTGGATATTCCTTCTTGATGGCCTTGCCTATGTCCTCGATCGGATTGCGCACGCCTGTCGCGGTTTCGTTATGGACTATGGCTACCGTGTCATATTCTGTCTTGCTCAGCGCCTCCAACACCATTCCGGGCTTGATGGCTTTCCCGGGTTCGACCTTCAGCAGGTCCACGGGTTTGCCTGCGTCCTGAATTGTCTTGTACATCCTGTCGGAGAATGCACCGCAGACTCCGGCCAGCGCCCTCTTCTGAACGAAGTTGCGGGCTGTGATGTCCATCCATATCGTGCCGGATGCGGTGAGCGTGGCAACGTTCCTTTTGGTTTCAAAATACTTGCCAAGCTTCTCTATCACGCCAGTGTACAGTGCGGTGTATTCAGCGCTCCTGTGCCCGATCAACCATTTGGTCTGCTGCTGCAGAATTTCCACCGGGGACTCGGTCGGCCCCGGAATCAGCAATCTCTTGTGGGACATAGAATTACCTCACGCGATATTTGGAAGGCCTCTATAAAGGTTTTCAGTTGGGCGCTGGAAAATAGGTTATCGGTGCTCTGAAAACTCGCCAATTTTATGGCGGCGCGCCAGGTCCACGTATGTCGCGGCATTTTTTAAGGCATACGCTTCGAGAGACGGGTCCGATTCCCTCACCACCTTGCCGGGCACCCCCGCAACCAGGCTTCCGGACGGTATCGTGGCCCCTTCCTTCACCACTGCTCCGGCTGCGACCACCGAGCCGCGACCGACCACCGACCTGTTGAGAACTGTTGCATTCATGCCGATTATGACATTATCCTCGATTGTCGCGCCATGCACCACACAGCCATGGCCCAGCGAGACGTTCTCGCCTATCACTGTGGGTGTGTCGGTCGTGACATGGATGACGCAGCAGTCCTGGACGTTGGAATTCCTGCCTATCCTGATTGGGGACTCGTCCCCACGGACAACAGCGTGCGGCCATATGCCGCAATCTTCGGATATGGTGACATCTCCGACTATTACGGCGGTCCGATGAACATAACATGACTCGTGCACCTTTGGCTTCATGGGAGGGGGATGGGCTTTCGGATAATAATATTTTCAGGCGTATCGGGCGGGCCGGGGTAAAAAAGCCAGACAAAAGTATTTTATAACTACACGACATATTCAGACCCGATGAGGACATATCTCACAGTGATGTTCAGCACAGAGGGCAGCCTGCCGTCAGAAATCGTGGACAGATTGCAGATGATAGGCTTCAAGCCATGCACGGGGAATTATGATTTCGTGTATGAGTGGGGCAAGAACGCCACCGTCGATGACACCATCTACTTCGCGGACAAGGTGCATGAGGTACTGAAGAAGATGGGCGTGTTCTTCCGTCTGGAAACGGACGAGGCGCTGGTGCCCGGCGTCGAGGATTTTTGAGCACAAAAGTTAATATCCGACAGGGCATGGTTGAGCGCATGACAGAGCCGCATGATTTTCTTGCCGAGGACATTGGCAGCGGAGATATTACCACGGAGGCGCTGGTGGCCGACCGGATTGCAGAGGCCATAATCCTGGCAAAGGAGGATTGCGTGGTTGCCGGGATGGATGTTGCGGAAGAGATTTTCAGAAATGCTGGCTTGGATGTTGCCGTTCTCATTCGGGATGGCCATACAGTAAAAAAAGGAAATGCGGTTATGAAGGTAGGCGGCAAGGCAGCGGCCCTGTTAAGTTCGGAAAGACTGGCCTTGAATTTCATCCAGCGGCTGAGCGGCATTGCGACCCAGACAAGGAGCCTGGTTGATGCCTGCAGGAAAATCAACCCGAGCGTGAATATCGCTGCCACACGGAAAACAACACCCGGGCTGAGAAAATGGGAGAAGGACGCGGTCGAACTGGGCGGCGGGATGCGGCACCGCGAAGGCCTGTATGACCAGTATCTCATAAAGGACAATCATCTGAAACTGGTGGGTTCCATAACAGAAGCTGTGAAGAGGGCCAGGGCGCACGGCAAGGCGAAGATTGTGGAAGTTGAAGTTACTGACATCGCGGGAGCGGAGGAAGCTGCTAAGGCAGGCGCTGACATCATAATGCTGGACAACATGGCGCCGGGAATGGCCAGAGAGGCGGCCGCGGCAATCAGAAAAGTAAACCCGAAAATCATAGTTGAGGTCTCGGGCGGGATAAATCCGGATAATATTCTGCAATATGCTGAATTCGCAGACGTGATTTCCCTGGGCTGGCTGACACATTCTGTGAGAGCGATTGATTTCTCACTGGAGATTGTGAAAATCCGCAATTGAGAGGTGACAGCAAAGTACATAAACAAGGTTTTATGTGGGGGTTTCCACCAACCCCACCCCATGAGATTGGTGAAAAAAGCCCGGTAGTGTTCCGGCACGAATCTGCGGATTCGGCTTGAACGCAATGAAGGGTGAAAAGAAAAGCAAGCAATGAACGCCCCGGTAGTGTTCCGGACTAATCTGCGGATTAGCCCTCACACTACCGGGGCTAAGCTGGTAGACTGAAATCATACGCCCCGGTAGTGTAGTGGCCTATCATGAAGCCCTGTCGAGGCTTCGACTCGGATTCAAATTCCGACCGGGGCGCCTTTTGTTTTTGTACATTTATTATTCATATTCAACAAAAGGCGCCATAGTTTTCTTATTGTTCTCATCCGGTCTCTCTCAGCCTATTGTTTATTAAATGATTGAAGTGAAGGCTTCGATCCGACCGGGGCTTGTGTGTCTTACGACTTTCATTAAATATTCAACAAAAGGCGCCATAGTTTTCTTATTGTTCTCATCCGGTCTCTCTCTTTCCAGCAATCTTAATTGCTAAGATTGAAACACATTGATTCCATTCCAAAGAATTATTTTAGTAGCTGCATATGCCCCCGCCCATGGACTCCCTGACCTGGCTGGGATTCGCGCTCTCGATATTGGCGATACTGATAATATCGCGCTGGCACCTGGGCATTTCGCTTCTGACTGCAGCGTTGGTGCTGGCGGTGTTCACCATATCCCCATCGGACTTTGGCTCAGCCGGGCTGGTGACCTACACCGACCCGGCAGTGCTGTTGCTGGCCCTGGCGGTGGCCATAATACCGCTCATCGGCGGGTACATGGAACGCTCCGGGGCGATCGATTCCTTGGTGGAGAACATGCGGGTGAGCAGAAAGGCCTTCCTGGCCGGGATGCCAACGTTGCTGGGGATGCTGCCCATGCCGGGGGGGGCGCTCCTGTCGGCGCCCATTGTGAAGAAAGGGGGACAGGGCGTGAGTGCCGAATCAAAGGTCTGCCTCAATGTGTGGTTCAGGCACGTGATATACCTGGCTTACCCGCTCAGCACGTCGCTCATAGTCTCTGCGTATGTTGCAGGACTCGGTGTGTACGATGTCATTCCGTATCTGCTGCCCTTTCTCATGCTGTCTATAGTCCTGGGCATTGTGTTCTTCCTGAGAGAGGCGAGAGGCCGCATAGGTGGGGATGGATTCTCCAGGATGGGGCTGCTGGTCCCCCTTGCCATACTGCTATCCGCCCCGCTGATAGATTTCACCATCATGTTCACGCTGAAGCCGGAGCCCAGGGAGGCTTCCCTGGCCTTCGCGGTCGTCGTGGCGCTGGCACTGGCCGCCCTGGCTTCCAGGGCAAACCTGGCTTCGCTGAAAGCCGTGGCCAGGAAGATGAAGCCGTGGAATTACGGGTCTATCATACTGGGCATGTTCCTCTTTCTGGCGGTTTTCAGGGTCTCCGGGGTTCCGGAGCTGATAGGCGGGCTTCACCTGCCCCTGATATTGCTTTGTGTGGGTGTCGGAGCATTGCTCGGCATCGTGACCGGCAGGATGGAGGTGCCGGCTTCCATAGTCATACCGATATACCTGGGAAGTGCCGGGCTCACTGCCATGGCGCCCGTTGTTTTCTCGGTAACTTATGCCAGCATTTTCGTGGGATACGTCATATCGCCGGTCCATCCCTGCACTTCCATATCCCTGGAGTACTTCGGGGTGAGCGTGTGGGCATATGTGCGAAGGATGGCAATGC
>JAWOHM010000102.1:0-30383 GCA_046485165.1 Thermoplasmata archaeon | reverse complement strand
GCCAGCCATTATCTGCCTGAGACCCTGGTCGAGCCGTTCCATATATGTGTAAAGGCCCATGGGGCCAGTGGGAAGAGGTTCGACGAGCTTCCCACTGGCCCCATGGGCCTTTACACATATATGGAACGGCTCGACCAGGGTCTCAGGCAGATAATGGCTGGCTGCCGCAAGTTCAAGCTGGAATACATCTCGCGGGATGATATTGCCTCACTGACGAAAGAAGCATGCGATATCAGCGGAATAAAATATGTGATGGACATTGATAAAGCCGAGGTTGAGAAATTACTGAACAGCAAATGATGCCCTTCGGCAGAGTCACGACAATAGGAAAGGTGTGCAAATGGTAATCGAACAAGTGATTGAAAGGGTTGTCAGCAGGGACCCGGACCAGAAGGAATTCCACCAAGCTGTGAAAGAAGTCCTAGAATCAATAGAACCGGTCATGAAGAAGAACCCGCAGTATCTGAAGGCCAAGATATTAGACCGAATCGTCGAGCCCGAGCGCCAGATAATGTTCCGGGTGCCCTGGACCGACGATAAAGGTGAAGTGCAGGTGAACAGGGGTTTTCGTGTCCAGTTCAACAGCGCAATCGGCCCCTACAAAGGCGGGTTGAGGTTCCACCCATCAGTCAATCTCAGCATCATGAAGTTCCTGGGCTTCGAGCAGACCTTCAAGAATTCGCTCACTGGCCTGCCCATGGGCGGCGGCAAGGGCGGCTCTGACTTCAACACCAGGGGCAAGAGCGATGCCGAGATGATGCGTTTCTGCCAGAGCTTCATGATGGAATTATTCCGCCATATCGGGCCTGACACGGACGTTCCGGCCGGCGACATAGGCGTCGGAGGCCGTGAGATAGGATATCTCTTCGGCATGTACAAGAAGCTCCAGAACGAGTTCACAGGTGTACTCACTGGCAAGGGCAGGAACTGGGGCGGCTCCCTCATACGGCCGGAGGCAACCGGTTACGGTGTCATGTACTACACCCAGGAAATGCTGAAGACGGACGGCGTTGACATAGCTGGCAAGACTGTGGCAATATCAGGTTTCGGCAACGTGGCCTGGGGCGTCGCAAAGAAGTGCGAGATGCTTGGCGCTAGGGTGGTCACACTCTCCGGCCCGGACGGTTACATATACGACGAGGACGGCGTGCTCGGCGACAAGATTGATTACATGCTGGACATAAGGGCCAGCGGCAATGACAGGATAAAGGATTACGCTGACAAGTACAATGTCCCGTTCTTCCCCAATGAGAAGCCCTGGGGCGTGAGATGCGATATCGTAATCCCATGCGCCATGCAGAACGATATCGGCATAGAGGACGCCAAGAGGATAGTGGACAACGAGTGCAAGTATGTCACGGAAGCGGCAAACATGCCCTGCACCCCGGATGCCATAGACCTTATGATGAAGAACGGCGTGACAGTTGCCCCCTGCAAGGCTGCCAATGCCGGTGGCGTCGCAACGTCCGGCCTGGAGATGTCCCAGAACAGCATGCGCATGAGTTGGACCGCTGAGGAAGTGGACGCAAAACTCCACCAGATAATGGCCAACATCTACAGGAACTGCTACGATTCAGCCGAGAAATACGGTCACAAGGGCAACCTGATAGTCGGCGCCAACATTGCCGGCTTCGTGAAGGTCGCGGACGCGATGCTCGAGCAGGGCGTGGTGTGATTCAGAACAACTAATCCCCGGCCCTCCCAGCCGGGGAATTATTTTCTTTCCTCTTAATAATCCCTCTTCCTGTTCTCCCATCAACCATTATGTCAAGCTCATAGGGCAGTTCGACATGCGTAACGAACTTGCCTTCGTATTTTGCCTTATGTTCGGTGAACCGATCCCATCTGATTACATTGTCTTTGGTTCCGTATCGGACATTGAAGTACAGGATGCCCAGGGATGTTATGTTATGGAAGAAATGCGTGCCGTGGGACGGGTCTATCCTGAAATTCTCCAGTTCTGCCTCAACCATGGCCCTGGCCTGTGAGATGTTGTCCCAGGTCACGGGTATGCCAAGGAACCTGTCCCTGGTGCCCCACCTTCCGGGGCCGATGAGCAGGTAGGGCGTGTCTTTGAGGGATGCGTTCACAGCATCTATCTCTCGGGCTATGCCATGCGTTTGCGTGTTGTCAAACTTCGCAGGGTCAATGAACACAATGTCCCTGATGCCTTGCAGGGAACCGTTGCCCATCGCCCTGCTGGAAAAAATCAGCGATCCATCAATGCTGGTAGGGTCTATGGTGACCTTGACCCGTTCCTTGATGGATGTCAGCGGACGTATCTGGACGACATAGAACTCAGGTTTCCCGGATTCATCAAACCTCATCGCGAACTCCATCTCCACATGCCCCCCCATGCCCCTGGATCCGATGTCGAGGAGTGGTTTTATGATGTCCAGCATCGGAAGCATCTTGTATTTGAGGACGCCAGCGAACGTTATCAGTTTCGGCCCCTTTCCGGAGGCTCCGTCCATCAACCTAGAATCGTTGATGTCGAAGGTGCTCGCGATGTAGTCCAGGGTTCCGTCAGGTTCGGCTTTTTGGATTGCTTGGGCAGCCAAGGTGACATGCTCGCCCTTCAACAGGTCATGGGTGTCCACCGACATGTCCAGAGCGAAAAATTCATTCTGGGAATTTTTCATCACCTCTTCAGGGGTCGAAAAATTCAGGACTATCTCGGGGTGGTTGGGGGATACGGAAAGCACCTTGCCACCGTCCACGACTATGTTTCCGAGGCCAAGAGCGACACTGACTATTCCGTCCTCTCTTTTTAGGGGTTCAACCGGGTAGAAATTGTACGATTGCGCCACACCCGAATACACCGGATAAAACTTGTTATTGTATATGTTTCCAACCATTTTCTGAAGGACGATGGCCATTTTCTCCTCTTCGGATGTGTGCACCGTGGATTGGATGTAGGCCCTGGCGGATTTGAAGAAGGCGGATGCATAGACCAGCTTGATGGCGTCGCACAGTTGCTGCAGGCGGGCGTAATCATCTTTGGAGTTGTTGGGAAGCATGTAGGTAGAGTATATACCGGCAAATGGTTGATTCTGGCTGTCTTCCAGGAGGCTGGATGAGCGCACTGCCAGCGGCTCCGTGACATGCTTCAGGTACTTGCCCAGGGATTGGCAGAGGTCACCGGGTATCTGGCATTTCATGAATATGGATTTAATTTCATCGTCCGGCATGTCAGGGTTCAGAAGAGCAACCACATTGTTCTCTTCCATGAACCTGTCGAACATCTCGGTCCCGATGACCAAAGTATCCGGTATCCGAATCTGGCAGTCGGGAATCATACTGTCAATCCTCCTCTGCGCGAACAGCGCGAACAGGAAGGCGAGCCCCCTACCCTTGCCGCCCAGCGAACCCCCGCCCAGCCTGGTGAATGTCTCATCGACATCGAAGTTCTGCTGCGCGAAATCGGTGATTATGCCCCTCCTCTTTGCCCGGTCCAGCTCCCTGAATGTGTTCGTCAGGTACAGCCTCACCTCCTCCTCGCTCTTGAAGTCGGAAACCTTCTTGGGCCTGAGCTTGAGGGCCAGATCGATCTCGCCCCTGGCCATGAGCCAGTTGGAGAAATGATTGGAATTAGCATGGAATATCATCGAGTCGGTCGGGACTATCTCCAGCAATTGGATGAACTCCTGCAGGTCGCTCGCCCTTCCCAGTACCTCCCCTTTTGAATTCCTGAAGACGAAGTCCCCGAACCCGAGGTGCTGTTTGAAGAATTTGCCCAGGTCGTGAAGCAACCTGTCGGATTGCTTTCCTATGAACGGAATGCCCAGAGATTCTGCCTTCGCCTCATGCGCCGTGTTCGAAGAGTGGATGAGAACGGGGATGCTGTCATCCAGCTCCTGGACAAGCCTGAACCCCGCATCCTCATCCTCCTGGCCGCCCAGATTGTAAGTGACGTCCGTTATGACACCGAGTATGTTCTCCCTGTAGTGCTCATACTTTTCCATGGCCTCTTCGAAGGTCTCGGCCATTATGATTTTGGGCCTTGCGGTCTTCCTGAAGGTCTTCATCTGCTCGTTCAGATCCTCGGCGATGAGAGCGTGTGTCTGCATCATTATCTCCCTGTAAAGGATAGGCAGGAATATCGAGTAGTACCTGGGCGAGTCCTCCACGATGAGGAGCACCCGCACGAAGCTGTTCTTCGCATCGCGCTCGGTGTTTATCAGGTCCTCCACGTATTTCGTGATGGCGAACATCAGGGAAGAGTTCCCGTTCCAGTAGAAAACCTTGTCAATGTTATCATGCTGGCCAGGCTTGTGATATATGGGTATCTCGGCGGTGTCGGTAAGAAGCAGTATCACGGGTATGCCTCTCTGGATTTTCTTCGCCTCCCTGCCGAACTCAAATGGCTCCCTGTCAACTATCCTGGGCATGGTGATTACTATGTCATAGCGCTTCCGCTTCAACTCGTTCAGGGCATCCTCACAGGTATCGGTCCTGGTGATGATGGGGGGTGAAGTGGACAGGGACAGCTCCCTGTACTCGCCGGATATCTGGTCGGCCAACAACCCGTCCTCCTCCAGTATGAAAGCGTCGTACAAACTTGATACCAGCAGGATGTTCTGCACCCTGTCCTTCATGAGTTCGGACTGGCCGGTAATAGGCGGCCTGTAATCTTCGGCCAGGCAGGTATCGTCCAATGATTTTTCCTGGGCACTGGGATGCATATTCATTATATCAGGTTAATGAATCGCAGTATAAAAATGGTTTGAGATTGTCACCATGTGTGAGGGCCCGGTGTTATTCCGGCATCTCGCAGCTCTTCGCCTCGGGCTGCCTGGGATCCACTTTGGCCACGCCCATCAATTTCTCGTGCATGTCCATCGCGGAACGTTTCCCGGCGCCCATGGCCTCGATGACAGTGGCCATTCCGGTGACGATGTCGCCGCCCGCCCAGACGCCCTCCTTCGAGGTTTTGCCCCATTCGTCAGCGGTGATGTAGCCCCACTTGTTGAGTTCGAGTCCCGCGGTCGTCGTGGTCAGAAGCGGGTTGGCCCCTGCGCCTATGGCATTAATGACTAGGTCGCATTCAATAACGAAATCGGAATCGGGAATCACAACCGGCCTGCGGCGTCCGGACTCGTCAGGCTCGCCCAGTTCCATCCTGGAGCATTTCAGGCCCTTCACCATGTTGTTCTCGTTGCCCAGTATCTCGATTGGGTTGGTGAGAAGCATCATCTGCACGCCTTCCTGCTCGGCATGATGAACCTCTTCCAATCTTGCCGGCATCTCGTCCCTGCTCCTGCGATAGACAATGAAAACCTCGCCGCCCAGCCTGAGCGCGGTCCTGGCCGCATCCATTGCGACGTTCCCGCCGCCGATGACGCAGACCCTCTTGCCCCTGACAATAGGGGTATCATATTCCGGAAATCGATACGCCTTCATGAGATTGCTCCGTGTGAGATATTCATTCGCGGAATACATCCCGCCTAGGTTCTCCCCCGGTATGCCAAGGAATTTGGGCAATCCGGCGCCGACGCCGATGAAGACGGCATCGAACCCTTTCTCACCCAGCAACTCGTCCACTGACACGGTCTTGCCCGCAATCTCGTTGAGCCTCAGTTTTACGCCCAGCTTCACCAGGTAATCCACTTCCTTCTCCACTATCTCCTTGGGAAGCCTGAATTCGGGGATGCCATACATCAGAACCCCGCCGGGTTTGTGGAATGCCTCGAAGATGGTGACGTCATATCCAAGCAGAACCATGTCGCCGGCGACGGTCAGGCCGGATGGGCCGGAGCCGATAACGGCAACCTTCTTGCCGTTGGAGGGCGCTTTCTTCGGCAATTCTATCAAGTTGTTGTTCCTCTCGTAATCCGCCGCGAAGCGCTCCAGCCTTCCGATGGCGATGGGCCTTCCGGCCTTCTTCAGGACGCACTGTTCCTCGCACTGCGTTTCCTGGGGGCACACCCTGCCGCACACTGCAGGCAGCGCATTTGTGACCTTAATCTTCCTGGCCGCTTCCGCGTATTTCTTTTCGGCAATCAATTTGATGAATCCCGGAATGTTCACATTGACCGGGCAGCCGCTGACGCATTTCGGAACCTTGCACTGGAGGCAGCGGCTCGCTTCTTCCTCGGCCATCTCCGGGGTGTAGCCCAGGGGAACTTCCAGGAAATTCTTCGCGCGGACCTTCGGGTCCTGCTCCGGCATCGGCACCCTTTCCTTCTTTGGCACGGCCATTACTTCCGCCCCCCCTGTTCCACGTACCTTTGAAGCGAACACTTCTCCTCTTCCACGTATATTCTCTGCCTGGATGTAAGAAGGTTCCAATCAACCTCGTGGCCGTCGAATTCCGGGCCGTCCACACATGTGAATTTGGTGTTGCCGCCAACGTTCACACGGCACCCGCCGCACATGCCAGTTGCGTCTATCATGATAGAGTTCAGACTGACTATCGTCTTCACTCCGAACGGTTTGGTGGTCAGAGAACAGAACTTCATCATTGGCACTGGCCCTATGGCGTAGGCTATGTCCACCTTCTCCCTCTCGCAAACTTCCTTGAGCGGTTCGGTGACTAGGGCCTTTCTGCCGAATGTGCCGTCATCCGTGGTGATGATATGCTCGTCGCAGACGCTGGCTATCTTGTCTTCCCAGAACAGCAATTCCTTTGTGCGGGCGCCCTGGATGCAGATGACCTTGTTTCCCGCAGCCTTCATCTCCCTGGCTATCGGGTATACCGGCGCGGTGCCGACGCCGCCGGCCACAAGCACAACGGTGCCGTAGTTCTCTATCTCGGAGGCATGGCCCAACGGCCCCACGAATGCATAATATGAATCGCCGGCCTTCATGTTGGCCAGCTTGTGGGTGGACGTGCCGATGGCCATGAAGACTATTGTGATGGTGCCCTTCTCGCGGTCGAAATCCGCGATGGTCAACGGAATCCGTTCGCCCTTCTCGTCGGGCATTACCACCAGGAATTCTCCGGCTTTCGCTTTCTTCGCTATGTCAGGCGCCTCTACCACCGCCTCGTAGACGGTGGGCACAAGTTGCTTCATGCTCAGTATCTTGCTCATCGGAAATACCTCCCTTTGAGGCCTGCACAATTAGGCCTTTCCTTAGGGTCCGTCAAGTATTCCAATTCTCTATTTATAAACTTGCCAATCCCACAAAATGGCTCGCTCTTCCCCACTCATAATTCGCAATCATGGTTCAGATTTATGTGATATATGGATTTTATTCTGAAGATATGCGTTGCAACAACCAGTGTGGCCTACCGCTCCTTTTTCTGACGGACCATCAATGCAATTTTGGTTAGCCCTTCCGTATCAGGGCCGTGTACATGCCTTTCTCTGAGTTCAGCGACAGCAGCTCATTGCCTGTTTTCGTGCACCATCCGGGTACATCCCTGGAGAATCCAACATCGGAAGCGGTGATTTTCAGCACCTGGCCCTTCTGCATGTCCTTTATCTTTTTGGCCAGTTTCATTATGGGGCCCGGGCATGGAACGCCACAAGCGTTGACCTCGAAATCAACAAATACATCGGCCGGCTCTGTTTTCACGTTCTCGCAGGGTTTCTGTTCCTCTGTTTTAACTGCCAGCATGGCTGCGCCTTTGCATATCAAGGCCATGTACTCGCCCTTTTCGGATGTGAGCGATATCAGCTCATTGCCTGTTTTCGTGCACCATCCGGGAACATCCTTGGAGAATCCCACATCCGAAGCGATGACCTTGACTATCTGGCCGTCTTCCATCTCCTTGATCTTCTTGGCCAGTTTCATTATGGGGCCCGGGCATGGAACGCCACAGGCATTGATCTCGAAATCGAAGTTATCGAAGCATTTCTCTGCAAACTCCACGACATTCTCGGGTTGGACATGGGACACTTTGAGTTCAGCTTTCGGGGCCGAGTAAATGCGATGGCCCCCGCTGACGTTCTTGCATCTAAATCCATGCTGGCTGAGCATGCGGTAGGCGATGTAGCCGCGCAGGCCCATCGCACAATATATGTTGTATGTTTTTCCCTTGTCCAGTTCAGACATTCTCTTCCGCAGGTCGTTGAGGGGAATATGAACCGCGCCGGGAATAACGGCATGCATCTCCACCTCCTCGTCCGTCCTCACGTCAAGAAGTGCCTCATTTGATGTGTCTATATGGTCAACCTCGTCCCAATATATGTTTTGGACATCGCCCCTAAGCATATTGGAGGCCACGAAACCGGCCATGTTGACAGGGTCTTTGGCAGATGAGAACGGAGGCGCATAGGCAAGTTCAATCTCCTCAAGGTCGAAGACAGTCATCCCGGCCCTTATAGCAGTTGCGATGACATCGATGCGCTTGTCCGAACCCTCCATGCCGACTATCTGGGCGCCCAGTATCTTTCCATTGTCCGGTGAGAATAGCAATTTCACATCCATCATCTGTGCCCCGGGATAATATGCGGCATGGGAGCCTGACTGGGTGTGGGATTTCATGTAAGGTATGTTGCATCTCTTGAGCGATTTTTCGTTGTTCCCGGTAAGCGCAACTGTCATGTCGAAAACTTTGACAACAGCTGAGCCTTGAGTCCCCTTGAAGACAGATTTTTTGCCGAACATGTTATCCGCAACTATCCTTCCCTGCTTGTTTGCAGGTCCCGCAAGGGGTATCATGGCGGGTTGTCCCGTAATGAAATCTGTGACCTCAACGGCATCTCCCGCCGCGTATATGTCCGGGTCGGAGGTCTGCATGTGCCCGTTGGTTTTGATGCCCCCCCTCTCGCCCATGTCCAGGCCGGCCTTCTTCGGGAGCTCGTTGTTCGGCCTCACGCCTATTGAGAGAATGACCATGTCACATTCCAGATTGGCGCCGCTCTTTGTCTTGACCACGGTTTTGTCACCCACTTTATGGAACGAACTGACCGCATCAGACAGATGCAGATGAACCCCGTGGCTGACTATGTGGCTGTGAACAAGAGATACCATCTCGAAATCTAGAGGGGGCATCACCTGGTCAAGCATCTCCACGATGGTAACATCCAGTCCCAGATATTTCAGGTTCTCGGCCATTTCCAGCCCTATGAAACCGCCGCCTATCACGATTGCCGATGTGGGGTGGTTCTTATCGATGTATGCTTTGATATTGTCCGAGTCCGGAATGGTCCAGAGTGTGAAAACCGAGTCCAGGTCTATGCCTTCTAGCGGGGGTTTGATGGGCTGGCCGCCCGGGCAGAGAACCAGTTTGTCATAGCTTTCCGTGTAAGTCTCTCCTGTTTTAACCATTCTGACCGTGACTTCCTTCTTCTCACGGTTAATATCGATTACCTCATTGAACGTCCTGACGTCTATGTTGAACCTGTCCTGAAGAAGGTCAACGGTGGTGACCAGCAGGTCGTCCCTGTCCTTGATCTCGTTGCCTATGTAATACGGCAGCCCGCAATTTGCAAATGAGATGTATTCGCCACGCTCGAACAAAATAATCTCCGCATCCTCGCTCAGTCTCCTCGCCCTCGTGACGGTGCTCGCGCCCCCGGCTACACCTCCGACTACCAATATTTTCATTGACATGTTTATTCATCCTTGATATTTTCATTCCATTATTTTGGAACCGTCCATGGTATCTCCATACACATAATAAATTTAACGGTGGGTGATGCAATTATTGACATATTGAATCGGTATGTTTATTAATATTGAGTCTATTCTGT
The DNA here is from genome assembly GCA_046485165.1 of Thermoplasmata archaeon. GTDB lineage: Archaea > Thermoplasmatota > Thermoplasmata > SG8-5 > SG8-5 > UBA147. The sequence continues at coordinate 20,739 of JAWOHM010000102.1, read as the reverse complement.
GTTACTAGCATCTTATATTGTACAAAATCAAGCATATGATTTGTGTACGGTTTGCTGAGATAAAAAGGAAGCTAGGAGGAAATAAAATGGGTAAAGTAGCTATAACAGTTAACGGAGACAAGCCCTCAAATCTGTTCCCGGCATTTGTCCTTGCATCAGCCGCTGCTGCCTCGGGAGACGATGTGATAATGTACTTCGCACCCGATGCCGCGCCGGCACTGAAGAAGGGCGTGCTTGAGAATATGGCGGGCAAGGGAATGCCGGTGATGATTGATATGGTCGAGGGCGTTGTTGCGCTTGGCGGCCGGCTTCTCATGTGCGAGCTGGGATTTCCAGCAAATGACATGAAGGAGGAAGACCTGAGAGAAGAAGTGGAAGTCTGCGGTGCCACCACTTTCATAGTCGAGGCACAGGGAGCAACACTGTCCTTCTCGTTCTGAGATGAGAGGAGTTGAAAAACATGGTAGAATTCGATGAAACACTGGATTGCAAGGGGCTGTCATGCCCCATGCCCATAATAAAGATGGCAAAGGCCGTCAAAGCAATGGGCTCAGGCAAGGTACTGAAAATGCTGGGGACCGACCCTGGCTCCAAGGATGATATCCCGAAATGGTGCACCAAGACTGGAAATATATTCCTTGGCATGGAGGAGGAAGGCGGCGTGAACGTCTTCTACATAAAGAAAGCCTGAGAAATGAAAATTTCCGTGATTACTAATAGGAGGAAATACCTTGTCAAACAAAGAATCCGAACCAACGGTTAGTGTGAAGGAGATCGAGAACGCACCCGCCACGGCGGCAACGCCTGAACCGCCCACAGAGAAAGGGATTTTTGACGAACTCTACGACCATCTGTTCGCTAAATCATGGGCTATGTGGGTAGGCTGCATAATCCTGTCCGTTCTTAGTATCGGCCTTTACATGATTGTGTCGCCCTGGGGTTCCAGCGGAGGCATATTGAGCTGGGGCCAGAATATGTTCGATGCTGTGGGCCTGGGCCTGTCCAACTCCGCTCCGGGCGGCGTGACGGGTTTGCTTGACAGCAGATATGGCATGCTCTCGATCACCATGTTCCTCGGGGCAATGGGGGCTGCATTGTTAGCAAAGGAATTTGCGATAAGGGTGCCGCCGATGGGCGAGATGGCAAAGGGCCTGGTCGGCGGAATACTGATGGGCATCGGAGCTATAATCGGCATGGGCTGCACAATAGGCCAATTCTACAGCGGATGGCCAGCCCTGTCCGGCGGTGCTTTGGTGTTCGTGCTGGGCCTTTTCATCGGCGTTTTCATAGCCGTAAAATATCTGCTTTGGGAGATGGAGAACCACCCCAATCTCAGCACCGGTAATTCAAAAACATTTCTTGCGGCCAAGACTAAGGGCAGGTCATTCCAGCCGCTGGCTGGCATCATTGTGCTCGCCATAGGCGTGGCGCTCATGTTCCTTTATGACGGTGCAACAGAACAGATACTGATAGGATTCGTGCTGATAGGCCTCATGATAGGATTCGTGCTCCAGCGCTCCCGTTTCTGCATAGTTCGAACACTGAGGGAGACCTTTTTGACGGGCGATTCCGAGCCGACGCAGGCCCTCATCGCGGGAATAATTGTCGGGCTATTCGGCTTCACCATAATCAAAATACTGGGCATCAGCGACCCACTTTCCATGGTGTCGGCCAATTTCTGGGTGCCTGCTATCGTGGGCGGCGTGATATTCGGTATAGGCATGACCATCGCCGGCGGCTGCACGGTTGGCTCAACATGGCGGGCTGCCGAGGGCCATGTCAAGCTCTGGCTGTCCCTTGTCGGCCTGGTTATATCGCTTCCGCTGACTGCAGAGTATATAAAACCCGCTTTCTATGACATGCTTCCCGCCAGCATGAACCAGCAGATGTATCTGCCGGACACGTTCGGATATCTGGGTTCAATATGCATAATTCTGCTGATACTTCTGCTGTGGTACCTGTTCGTCAAATGGAACGAGAAGACCGGCAAGCTAACTGCGCTCTGAGGTGGTGAATGACATGAATGACAAAATAATTGGAACAATATGCGTGATTGTGCTGTTGCTCGGCGTGGCCTATTCCACTTCCACTCTGGAAAAGCCGCAGACCGATGCGGAGATAATACTCTCAGCCACCCAGGATTGGCTGGTGTCTCCCAAAGTGACATTGACCGCCAAAGACCTTTACACGAACATCAATGACGGGAATGCGGCAAATGACCCATATATCCTCGACATCAGGGGTGCAACCGATTACCAGATCAGTCATATATCCGGCGCGGTCAACATCCCGTATGCCACTGTGTTCACATCCGAGAACCTGGAGAAGCTGCCCACGGACAAGCAGATCGTGGTTGTCTGCTACACTGGCCACACCGCCAGCCAGACCACTGCACTTCTGGGAGCGGGCGGTTATGACGCCATCGCCCTCAAGTGGGGCTTTGAGTCTTGGACCGACGGAGGCAAGGCGTTCACCGGTTCTGCCGGTTACGACAGCTATCTGGTAACAGGTACTGAACCTGGAACCATGCCCGCTGGAACCCGCTGCGGCGGGGATGAGCCCCCGGCGGATGATGTGCCGGCGGACGATGCGCCTGCCGGGGACGGCAGCGGCAATCTGTTGCTCAACGCCGCAAACAATTATCTCGCCCTGGCCAAGCCGCCCACGGTGGCTGCAACCGACATTTACGGCAAGCTCAGTGACGCGGACGCATCCAACGACCCGTTCTTGCTGGACATCCGCGGCGCGGAAGACTATGCAGCCGGCCACATACCGACGGCAGTGAACGTGCCATTCAAGGAGGTTTTCCTCAAGGATAACATAAAAAAACTGCCCGATGACGAGCAGATAGTGGTGGTGTGCTACACAGGCCACACGGCAAGCCAGATAACCGCCCTGCTGAATGTGAACGGTTATAACGGCATTGCACTGAAGTTCGGTTTCGAATCCTGGGCTGACGGCGGCAAAGCCTTCAACCCCGCAACAGACAGGATGAACTACCCAGTCGAATCCGGATTGCTGGTAAGGAGCTTTGCGGATGACTACATGGCGTCCGGAAAAGCGCCCACAATCGAAGCAACCGCCCTTCACGACAACCTGGCCGATGGCAACACCGCCAATGACCCGTTCGTGCTGGACATCAGGGGCGCAACAGATTATGCGACAGGCCACATACCGACAGCCGTGAACGTTCCCTTCAGGGATGTGTTCAAACCCGAGAACCTGCCCAAACTGCCGACAGACAGGCAGATTGTCGTGGTATGCTACACCGGCCACACCGCCAGCCAGACCACCGCCCTGCTCAATGTTGCAGAATACGATGCGGTAACTCTCAAGTTCGGCTTCGAGGGCTGGGCCAGCGGCGGAATGGCTTTCAATGCAACCAAGGACCGCGTGAACGGAGCCACGGTCACTGTTGCCAGCACGGCCACAGCAGTAACGCCCACCCTGGTGTACTCGTCCCAAATGGCCGTGACAGCCAACGATTACATGGCCGCTAACAAGGCGCCGACCATGGCAGCTAGTGTGTTGCAGACCAATCTGGGAGACGGCAACGCATCCAATGATCCCTTCATACTGGACATCAGGAGCGCCGCTGATTACGCCGCCGGCCACATCTCCGGCGCGGTGAACATCGCGTTCAGAGATGTGTTCAAGGATGCCAACTTCGCGCTTCTGCCGACAGATATACAGATAGTGGTTGTCTGCTACACGGGCCACACCGCCAGCCAGACCACCGCGCTGCTCGGCATATGCGGATACAATTCTGTAACCCTGAAATTCGGGTTCGAATCATGGTCGGACGGCGGAAAGGCATTCGTCAGCTCCGCAGGTTACGATGCCGACCTGGTGACCGGAAGCGAACCCGGTGTTTGGTCCTGAGCGCTCAGAAATGAATGATATGGATGCTGCTTTGGCAGCATCCCCCTTTCCCAATTTTCCTTATGATCTAACATGCCTCAGGGAAAATAATTGTCATAGTCCATTTTCAGCCAGGTCATGTTTTCTCTCTTTTATGACGCCAAGGCAGACCTTCTGCTGGTCAATTGACGCTGTCAGCCTCGGTGAAAGGTAGGTCTTCTTCATTGCCCCGAAGCAGTCGTCAGGGAACAGCTCGCGCAGTTCCTCCTCCCATCTGAAATGCTCTTCCACATTTTGGAAAGTTCCGAAATAGAGCAGGTTATACCTTCCGGCGTGTCCGCGATAGGCTATCGGTATGGCGCAGTGCTCCTTCATGTAATGATATATCCTCTCTTTGCACTTGTTCAGCCTGATGAAGCAGAACACAAGAACGAAGTTCGGGGGGACGAAAAACTTGGGGAACCTGCATATCGGTTTGGACACGATGCCCTCTTCCAGAAATTTATCTATGCGCCTCTCGATGGTTCTCCTGTGCGTGTTCAGTTTGCTTGCCAGCAGATGCTCATTGGTCTTAATGCCCTCTCCCCTTAGCAGTTTTTTCAGTATATCGAACCCCAGTTCCTTGATCTTGTAATTGTTAATCACCAATTCATTATTTTTCCTGAATGCCTTTTCCAGGCAGATGATGCTCGAGTTCGGGTCGTATTTTATACGGAGCTTGTTATCTAGGAACTGGACGTCAGCGGGAAATCTGTTCTCCAGCGGCGGCAGTATCTTCTCCCTCACCAACCGCTCTTTCCACATGTAATAAGAAGTCATGTCCTTGTGAAATTCCAGCAACAGCGTGTTGTATCCCTCATCCCATGACCTGAAAGAAGCGAAGATGGCATCATCCTCTTTCAGGAACTTCTCCACCTGTTCCGTTTGCGGAAGGTCCGCTTTGACAATAGCGAATAGCGGTCTCTCATTGAACACTTCGGTGAAAGGATAGTGGGGGCCGGAGATTATGTGGTTCTTCATGAGTTCGTCCACCTGGGTCTGTATGGTGTTCCTGTGTTTGCCCAGGCTTTTGGAAAGGGCGCTGATGTTCACGCTGACCCCTGTTCCGGAGACGATGTTCTCAAGTATCTCGAGGTTCAATTTGTCATTCAATATTTCTGTCATCAAAGCATAATCTCGATGTCTATATTAATATCTTATGCTCCGTCAAGTAAAAAATATGCACAATTTTTTCTAGACATTTTGATATGAATTAATGACAATTACCCCATTTCAAAACTCAATGTTTACAATTTTTTCATTTCATTTATAGCATTAATTACACTTTATATGGATAAAATTGTAAATAGATATTAAATATATTGCCATCACTATATATCATCAAATAGGCCATAATAAAGTAGATATGTCTCATTAACGCTGAAATGCGTCATGAGCAAGGTTAACAAAAATAGGAGGTAGGAAAATGGAGCAGATGAAAAGCAACATGGAGCACGGAGAGAACACACATGAATTGCATGAGATAGGGGAACTGATAAAGGCATGCGGGGAAGGCGGCAGCCGCTCGCAACTGGAAGCGCGCACGAATCTCGAGCAGATGGGGGATTCAGCCGTTGAACCGCTTATCCACGCACTTCTGAACTTCGGGAATCCCGTCGTTCGTTGGAGGGCGGCCGAGGCACTCGGACACATAGGCGACACCAGGGCCATAGATCCACTGATACAGGCATTGGGCGACGAGAACTACCTTGTGCAATGGAGGGTCATAGAAGCGCTCGCGGACATCGGAGAACCGGCCATGGAACGTTTGGACATTGCCAAGGATGACGGGAACGCGGAAGTCAGATGGAACGTGACCAGAGCGATGAAAGATATCAGGGAGAAGATACGCATGGAAGGAGCTGAGGTATCCCCTGTCATGGATTACGAAATCAGCGATGACAGCATCGAGATGTGCATGGCTTGCGGAAAATGTCCGGCAGTGAACTACGGTTACTGCCTGGAATGCTCGGGAAGAAGGGGCTTCTGCTGATCGAAAGAAGCCGCCATCTCAGTGGGCGTTCAGGCCGCACTTTCTCAATATCATCTGCAGATATTTCATGCTTTTTCTTTCGAAATTGATAATATGTCGGGCCTTCAAGGGCCCGGCAATCTATTTTTTTCTATTATTATCCGGTCAATGCCGCGGGATGCCAGCCAAAGCAGCAAAATGGCGCAAACCGTGATCAGTATCCCCAGCGGCCAATCAAGATTCAGCGGGAATGCGGTACCGCTGTTCTGCGCAAGAAGTATCATGGGGATGAGGAAGAACGCCCACATCATCAACCAGTAGCGCAGCGGTTCTCGGCCGATATATTCTAACTCATTGCAGGCGCCGATCTGCCCCCGAACCTTGTGGATGAGCACAAATATCGCAAAACAAGAGAGAACGGAAATCATCATGAATGAAGGGGATGCAATCAATTTTTCTATGGGTACCAGAAGGGTTGAAAGAAAGAAGAGTGCTGTAACAATCCCGATTATGGTCAGATTTGTTTTGCAGAGCACCCTGCCATTCTTCGTTTCCCTTCCTATGAGAAATCCGACCAGCATGACCGGGAGGTAGAACGGTACGGCGGCATATCCTCCCAGATAATGGCCGTCAAAAGCGCCGGTCCAATTTACCCCGACCCACCCCGGGTTCATGACCGCCCAGTACAATATGCATGCCATCACGACAACGCCCATATTGGCTTTCCACCCGAATCCGGAAAGGGCCGTGCAGGCAAGGAAGCAGAGCGCTATGAGCATCACCTCGTCCATCTCGAACAGGCCCCTGGCTGAGAAATGGGAGAGAAGTATGGCAATGGCCACAAGCAGAATGAACCTCCCGGCAACGCTTTTCACAAGGGTGCCCCTCTCCTTCACCTTATCCAGATAGTGGGGCATGGAAAGGCCGCTGGCGAACAGGAACATGGGCAGGACGAGGTCACCCGGATGAAAGGAACCTCGCACATTGTGCTGGAGCATATCTGGAAGATTGGCGCTGAGCTTGAGTGTGAGCGTGAAAAACACCATGCCGATTATGGCGAGACCCCTGAATAAATCTATATCTCTGTCCCTGAGCATCAAATCCAGAAATTCCGAATACTCTATTTAATGTCTCCTGAGGTTGTGAGTATATGTAACCGCATTTCCGTGTGTTATGTTTTTTATCAATAATGCTTGCTATTTCTCCCTACTCTTTCATCCCCGCATCCAATCTGCTTATTATTCTCCCAATATTTTATTAATTATGGGCAGTGTATTCCTCCCGTTTGTATAATTGTAACATTATTGCTAAATAATAATGCTATTTAATGCCAATCTGTACATTTTTTTCGTCTAAACAATGGATATTTATACATGAATTAATTCACTACCAGATATACAAAGAGTGAAACCAGAACAGAAGGGACCCGGAGGACTGAAAATGAAACCTAAAGTGGCTGTTTTCGACTTCGCAAGCTGCGAAGGGTGCGAGTTGCAGATCGCGAACCTGGAAGAAGAGATTCTCGAGGTATTGGGCAGGGTTGAGATAGTATCCTTCCGCGAGGTGATGAAGGAGCATTCCGATGATTACGATGTGGCATTTATCGAAGGTTCCATCAACAGGCCCATCGACGAGGAGCGCCTGAAGAACATCCGCGCCCACGCCAAGGTGCTCATAGCCATGGGCGATTGTGCCTGTACCGGTTGCGTGAACAAATTGCGCAACGATTGGTCAGTGGATGATGTCAAGAAGGAAGTTTACCCAGATGCGGCCAAGCAGATGAAGGATAATGAGTTCTTTGACATTTTCCCAACGAAAGCTATTAACGAGGTCGTGGATGTTGATTTCTATATACGCGGCTGTCCTATCAGAAAAGAGCAGTTCCTTTACTATGTAAAGCGCTTTGCCGCCATGCCACCGCGCAGAAACATGAATCCCAGGTTCGGAGTTTCTCCCAGGGAAATGGAGCCCGACGAACGTTCCATCATTCATTATGATCCTCAAAAATGCATTCTCTGCCGGCACTGTCACATCATATGCAACGATGTGCTGGCCGTTCATGCGATAGGCGTTTCCCAGAAGGGCAATGGGTCCATAATATCCACGCCATTTAACAACGGGCTGGAAGCGAACAACTGCATCAAATGTGGCCAGTGTCTAGTAAACTGCCCTGTGGGGGCATTCTCGGAGGACTCCCACATAGACAGGGCAAGATCATTGCTGGAGGATAAGAAGAATCACGTCATAGTTGTCATCGACCCGATTGCGATGGCATCCGCCATGGAAGTCCTTCAGACGACCGAAACTAAATTGGGTCCCGTCATTCAAAAGACCATATCCATCTTCAGGGCACTGGGTGCGAAGAAGGTATTGGATTTCACGAATCTTATATATCTTTCCATAGCGGCACAGGGCGAGTTCCTTCGCGGAAACAAGGAAATGAGCTTCGCATCATGGTGCCCCAGCGCCAGGATATTTGTAAACAAGTTCTACCCGCAGTACAAGAAAAACCTGCACCCCGAGATGGAGCCGTCCAACATCATGGTGAACTTGCTCAGGAACAGGTATGGCAAGAAAAATTTGAAAATCATACTTGTCAGCCCATGCATCGTCCACAAGGACAATCCAGACATAGACGCTGTTCTTACGGCCAGGGAACTCTCGACGTTCCTCAAATCCTGCGAACTGGACATGGATTTCTTCACGTCCGAAGGCATCAATTTCGATTCAGAGTGTTCAATGACGACAACATTCCTGGGCGGGGCCAGGAACGACTACACCTACTCCCTTTCCATTTTGGAGGCAGCCTACTTGGGGAAGTTCAACAATCTGAACTCAGCACTTGACGTGAAAACCATCGGGGATTACGCCCACGAGATAACTTATGACAGCGAGGAGGGTTTCTTCAATGCGCTGGTAATCGAGGACATTGCCAAGACCAGCAAATACCTTGAGAAGGATATAAGGAAGTACAATCTTGTGGAACTTTACCCATGCATGGACGGCTGCCTGACCGGCGGTGGGCAGGCACTCACTACCTCTCCTGATGTCCTGAGGAAGCGGATGGAACTTCTGAAGGAATACAAGGGTATCATCAAAAGTCATGACAAATTCATCGCGAATATGATATCTGCATATGAATCATGCAGGGGGTCGATTCTTTGAACCGAACGGCTGTGCCCCATTTTCCTTCCAAATTCAATGAAGAGCAGGGGGCGATATGATGGACGTCAAGGACAAGTATATTATCGACACGGTGCTTGAAAAATTCCGGGGCGAGAAGGATCCGGCCTTGATGATACTCCAAAACGTCCAGGCCATCCTTGGATACGTCGGTAAGGAGTATCTTGAGCACATTGCTGACAACACGGAATACTCGCTCACCGAACTTTATGGCATAGTGACTTTCTACCCCTCGTTCCGGCTTGAGCCGCCAGGAAAGCACACCATAAAAGTCTGCCAGGGCACCGCATGCCACGTCAGGGGGGGGGAGAAGGTCCTCAAGGAACTGGAGACCCAACTGGACATCAAGCCCGGAGGCACTACCAAGGACCGCCTTTTCTCTCTGGAATCTGTGCGCTGCCTAGGATGCTGCGGCCTTTCCCCGGTCATCATGATAGACAATGAAACGTACGGCCGCGTGAAGCCTACCAAGATACGTGGAATCCTAGACAAATACGGGGAGGCGGACGAATGAAGATAACAAGACGTTTGGATTTGGAAGACATAGCCAGGGCGGGCCTGTCCGATCTCAACAGCGACAAGCCCCAGATACTTATCGGCCTGGCGACCTGCGGGATAGCTGCGGGCGGAATGCCCCTCAAGAAATTTGCCGAGGAATACTTGGCTTCCAAGGGCTCCGATGCCGAAATAATCTCGGTGGGGTGCATCGGGATGTGTCACGCAGAACCCCTGGTTGACATCAAATTGCCTGGCAAACCGAGGGTCACCTATTCCGACATGACCGTTGAGAAGGTTAAGAAGATAATCGACGGGCACCTACTCGGAGGCAAACCCGTGAAGGAACTTGCGCTGGCCCAATTATCCGAGGAACTTTCAGAGTGCGTGGATGGGGTCATCAAGTACGATGAGGCGTACAAGGGCATACCAACATTCCGGGAACTTCCTTTCTTCTCGAAGCAGAAGAGGATTGTGCTGAGAAATTGCGGCGTCATCGACCCGGTGAATTTGAAGGAATACATATCCAGGGGCGGCTACAAGAGCGCGTTCAGGATGCTCCAGGAACTGAGGCCCGAAGAGGTGATAGACTGCGTCAAGAAATCCGGCATACGGGGTCGGGGCGGAGCGGGCTTCCCCACAGGCCTCAAGTGGGAGTTCTGCGCCAAGGCGCCAGGCAATATAAAATACATAATCTGCAATGCCGATGAAGGAGATCCGGGCGCATACATGGACCGCGCAGTTCTCGAGGGAGATCCGCACAGCGTCATCGAGGGCATGATAATAGGCGCTTACGCCATGGGCGCATCCGAGGGTTACATCTACGTCAGGACGGAATACCCGCTTGCGATAAAGCATCTGAAGATCGCCCTTGCCCAGGCGGAAAAATACGGCCTTCTGGGCGAAGGTATATTCGGAACCAATTTCAACTTCCGCATCCACATTCGGGAAGGTGCGGGCGTGTTCGTCTGCGGCGAGGAAACGGCTCTCATACATTCCATCGAGGGAATGAGAGGCGAACCCAGGCCGAGGCCGCCATTCCCGGCGTCCAGCGGTCTCTGGGAGAAACCGACCAACATCAACAATGTTGAGACATGGGCCAATATTCCACTGATAATCCAGAGGGGCGGGGAATGGTTCTCCAAGATAGGAACAGCGAAGAGCACCGGCACGAAAGTTTTCTCCCTTGTGGGAAAGATAAACCGCGCCGGCCTTGTCGAGGTTCCTGCCGGCATCCAGCTTAAGGATATAATTTATGAAATCGGCGGGGGATGCCCCAACGGCCGTAAGGTGAAGGCTGTCCAGACAGGCGGACCATCCGGCGGTTGCATACCCCTTGAGCGCCTTGACGTTTCCGTGGATTATGAGAACCTGAAGGAGCTTGGCTCAATAATCGGCTCCGGCGGCATGGTCGTTCTTGATGAAGACACTTGCATGGTGGATGTTGCCAGATTCTTCCTGACCTTCACATCAGAGGAGTCATGCGGTAAATGCACGCCGTGCAGGGTCGGCACAAAGAGGATGCTGGAGCTCCTGCAGAAGATATGCCATGGCAATGGCACCTTGGAAGACGTGGATGTCCTTGAAAACCTCTCCGTCCAGGTCAGGGACGCGTCCCTGTGCGCCCTGGGCGGGACCGCGCCGAACCCGGTACTGACAACACTGAGATATTTCAGGCACGAGTACCTTTCTCATGTAATAGACAAGAAATGCAGGGCCAGCGTCTGCGCAGCCATGTTCAAGTCCCCCTGTCAGAACACCTGCCCGGCAGAGACGAACGTGCCCGGTTACATACAACTCATCAACGAGGGCCGGCACATAGAGGCTTACGAGGTGAACAGGGAGAACAACCCGTTCCCGTCGATATGCGGAAGGGTTTGCGAGCATCCGTGCGAGACAAGGTGCCAGCGCGCCCAGCTTGACGAAGCGATTGCCATCCGTGACCTGAAGAGGTTTTGCTCCGATGCTTACCTTGCGTCAAAGAAGCCAGCAAAGATATCGAAGCTCAAACCGGTCGGAAAGAAGATCGCGATAGTGGGCGGAGGTCCGTCCGGACTATCGGCAGCGTACTTCCTTGCCAGGCTAGGCTATTCACCCACTGTCTTCGAATCCGCGGAGAAGGCCGGCGGCTGGCTCAGGTACGGCATTCCCCGATACCGGCTGCCGCACGATGTCCTCGACAAAGAAATCCAGGATATTATCGATCTCGGCGTGGAACTGAAGACATCAACAGTAGTCGGCAGGAATGTGATGCTCGCTGACCTCAAGAAGAAATACGAAGCGGTGTACCTGGCGGTCGGCGTCCAGCTGGATAAAAAGCTTGGTCTGGAGGGCGAAGAGCTTCCCGGGGTTTTACCCGGCCTGAAGGTCCTCAGGGATGTGAACAGCGGCAAGAAGGTGAGCCTCGGTAAACATGTACTGATAATTGGCGGCGGAAATGTTGCTGTGGATGTAGCCAGGACATGCGTGCGATTGGGCACCAAAGTCACCATATGCTACCGCCGGGAGGAGGAGGACATGCCTGCTTACAAAGAGGAGATAGAACAGTGCAAGCAGGAAGGGGTCACATACCACTTCCTGGTCGCGCCGGAGAAGCTCATCACCGAGAAGGGCAAAGTGGTGGGCGCTGTGTTCCGCAAGAACAGGATAGGCGAATTCACGAAATATGGCCGCAGGAATCCGATTCCCACCGATGAGAGAGTCGAAGTTCGGGCGGACAATGTCATAATTGCCATTGGTCAGGACATGGACGAGGGCTTCGTCAAAGGTTTCAATTGTGAGATTCTGGGCAAAGGAAAGCTTATTGCCGCAAAGGGCGACCTGGTAACAGAAGATCCGAAGATATTCGCGGGCGGCGACGCCGTTCTCGGTCCGGCCAGCGTCATAGAGGCCATCGGCCATGGAAGAAAGGCAGCCAGGAGCATCGACATGATGCTCAGCGGTGAGGACCGGTTCCTGGAGCTTGAGAAGAAAAATTTTAAAAATTACTCCATGGTGGCACCGGAGAACGAACAGACCATGCCCCGTCAGCATACGGCCGGGGCCGACCCGTCAGAAAGAACCAGCGGCTTCGACGAAGTGATGATGTGCCTTGACAGGAAATGCGCAAAGAAGGAATCGGACAGATGTCTCAGATGTGACCTCAGCGCAGAAGGAGGTGAGTAAATGCCTTCCGGAGTACAGATAACAATAATGATAGATGACAAGAAGATAACATGCCAGCCAAACCAGACCGTTCTGGAGGTTGCGAAATCCAACAGCATAGAAATTCCGACTCTGTGCCACAACCCGCTGTTCCCCAATCACAAGGTGGGCTCGTGCCGCATGTGCCTTGTCGAGATAACCGGCGGCGGAAGGCCCGGTCTCCAGCCGAGCTGCACTTTGCCGGTATCGTCCGGACTGACATTATCGACATGCAGCGATGCGGTGTACAATGCTAGGCGAACTGTCGTCGAGCTGTTTCTCACCGAGCACGTTCAGAAATGCAGGGACTGCCCCATAAGCGGGGACTGCAATTTCGCCAAATTGTGCCGCGACTACGATATAAATGGCGTGCCAGTATGTTCCGAGTGCCCCAATCAGAAGGAAGGGTGTCTGCTCAAACGCGGCGTCCTTTGTCTCGGCCCGCTCACCTACGCCAACTGCAACGCCTACTGCACCAGGCAGGGATACAGATGCGAGGGCTGCCACACCATCATGGTGCATGAAGATATCCTTAGATTCGGGATAAGGGCTTATATGGATGCCGGTTTCAAAGCAAAAGAGGTCCTAGAAGCCGCCAAGGTCTTCTCGTTCGATGCCGTGGAACGGCTTGAGAAGGTCATGAAAGAGGAGGGATTCAGATGAGCAAGGACATCAACATCCACGTGGAACATCTCACGCGTGTCGAGGGCCACGGAAATATAATACTGAACGCCAAGGACGGCAAGGTCGAGAAAGTGCAATGGCAGGTTTCCGAAGCGCCGCGTCTCTTCGAAGCATTCGTCCGAGGAAAACCTTACAACCAGCTTGCCCAGATTACCTCACGAATATGCGGCATCTGCTCCATCGGCCACACCCTGGCATCCCTCAAAGCAACCGAGAACGCGATGGGCATCGAGATTTCCGAGCAGAGCCAGAAGCTGAGGCGGCTGGCCGCCCACGGCGAGAACATGCAGAGCCACATCCTGCACGTGGGATACCTTGTAGCTCCAGACTTATTCGGCGCCGGAAGCGTCATACCAATGGTCAGCACCCACACGGATGCGGTACTGGCCATAGTCAAGCTGCATCGCATCGCTAACGACTACTCTGACATGGTCTGCGGCCGCACCACCCACCCGACCAACCTGGTCCCCGGAGGCCTGTACAAGACCCCTTCCCCAATTAAACTGAAGGAGCAGAGGCAGAAGCTGCTTGACGCCGTGGAGACGACCAACGCGGTCGCGGAGATAGTACTGGCCAATGCAGGCGCCTTGCCAAACTTCGTCCGCGAGACCGAGTTCATCGCACTCACCTCGAAGGATGAATATGCGATATACGACGGCGTCATCGGCTCCACCGATGCCGGCACTTACCCCGTGAAGGACTACAAGAAAGTCGTTAACGAATTCGTCGTCCCCCAGTCCACCGCAAAGTACACCAAGAACAAGCGCGAATCATTCATGGTAGGCGCACTGGCGAGGTTCAACCTGAATTATGACCAGTTATCGCCGCTGGCAAAGGAATGGGCCAAGAGGTTCGGCCTCAAGCCGGTATGCCACAACCCGTTCATGAACAACGTCGCCCAGCTGATTGAATTCGTGCATTCCATAGAGGATTCCGTCGCGATAATCGATGACCTGCTGGCAGGTGATTATGTCGATGAACCAAGGCCCAAGGTGAAGGTGAAGGCCGGCACAGGCGTCGGTTCTGTGGATGTGCCAAGGGGAATTTTATTCCACGAATACACATACGACAAGAACGGAATCTGCACGAAAGCGAACTGCGTCATTCCGACGAATCAGAACCACAACAACATCCAGCATGACTTCGAGGCCTTCGCCCCGACTCTCCTGGGAAAGCCGGAGAAGCAGATAGAGCTCAATTTGGAGATGCTGGTGAGGGCGTACGATCCGTGCATATCCTGCTCGACGCACTTCCTGAAGGTAGATTGGAAACGGTAAACGGAAAATGGAAGGGGTAAAGTACCCCTTCCCCTTTTCATATTCTCATGGCCAGAACCGCGGTATTCGGCATCGGCAACACCCTCATGGCAGACGACGGCGCCGGGGTCCGTGTGCTTGAGCTTCTTACCGACATCCCGGACAATGTGGAGCTGGTGGAGATGGCCACCGGCGGTATCTCTCTCTTGCACCATTTCGACGGCGTGGACAAGGCCATAATTGTCGATGCTGCGGATTTCGGGGGAAAGCCCGGCGAGGTCCGGATATTCAGGCCCGGTGATGTGGATTCCGTCAAAACTGTCGGATATTCCCTCCACGACGTGGACATCCTGAATGTGCTGAAGATAGCTGGGCAGATGGGCACCCTGCCGAAGGAGGTTTTCATAGCAGCCATACAGCCGGCAAGCTTGGAGATGGGGACGGGGCTGAGCCCGGAAGTGGCGAACGCACTGCCGGAACTGGCCACAAAGATATTGTCTTTGCTATGATATTTAGGAGTAGCATAAGTTATTTATATAAACAAAGTATATACCTAACTTATACAATCGAGTTGCACAGATGGAAATATACCCGAGATACAAAGGCCGAGCCATAATATCCACAAGGTCAGCATATCACGAACTGGAAGACCTTGCGCTGAACCTGTACGATGTCGCCGAAGTTCTGGAGAGCGGCTATGAATGTTCCAGAAGCAAACGAGAGAGAGGAAAGCTCGAAAGATGCCTGCGGACGGACAGAAAGGTCACAAGGGTGGTTGTGGCCGCTGGCCAGTTTGCCTATCCCGATGGGTATATCGAAGATGTGTACTGGTTGATTCATGTGTCTGTTGAGACATGGAAAAGGAGGCCTGGAACATGAGACGCAGAAAATTAGAGAATGCAAAGCCAATATGCGCGATTTGCAGGAAGGGCATGGAACCCATAAAACTCAAGATAGGGGAGATTGAGGCACGGGCGTGGCGGTGCCCCAAGTGCGGCCAGGAGATAATCCATCCCGAGGACGCGCAGTTGGCGCTGATAATGGCTCAGCTGAAGAAAGGGGTTGAGGTGAAGGTCGGTATGCTCAACGATGCGCCCTATGTCAGGTTCCCCAAGGACTTCGGCCACATAATTCAGAAGGGTGACATAATCACCGTGTTCATGGAAACTGCCAGCGAGATAAAAATGGTGGTGAAACGGGCAGAAACGGCCCAGTGAACATACCTTCCATGAAACCCTTTTATCCCATCATCGCATATCCCTAAACATGATAGGCCGCGTCAACATCCGTGTGCGCTACATCGAGATTGACCAGATGGGCGTCGTGAACAACGTGAATTATTTCAAATGGCTGGAAGAGGGCCGCGTGGAATTCCTCCGGGACCTGGGCATGCCGCTAATCGAGATTGAGAAGGGCGGCACCATACTCATGATGGCCGAGACCAAGTGCAATTACCTCTCCCCCGCCAGATATGATGAGGAACTGGTCCTGGAAACGACAGTGACCCATGTCGGCACCAAGAGCCTGCGCTTCGATTACCGCGTGGTACGGAAATCCGGCAGAAAGGAGATTGCCAAGGCCTACACCGTCCATGTGACAACCGATAAGAATGGGAAGCCCAAGCCCATCCCTCCCAGGCTGAAGAAGACACTGCAGGAGGCAATGGAATGAAAGACATGAAACCACTGGCTCCGTCCAAGACGTTAAGCCACATCTCACACCCGGTCGCCATAATCACGGTGAATGATGGCAAGAAGCTCAACGGCATGACCGCGGCCTGGGTCACCCAGATATCAATAAAGCCGCCCATGCTGTGCGTGTCCATAAGCCCGCTCAGGCATACCTGGGAGATGCTGAAAGATGTCGAGTATTTCGGGGTATGCATGCTATCCAAGGACCAGGAAGCCGAATCCGATTTATTCGGCTCCAAGTCCGGAAGGAAGCTGGATAAATTCAAGCATATGGGCATCGAGCCGTTCATGGTCGCGCATGGCGTCCCGCTGCTGCCAAACTGCGTGGCAGCATTCGTCTGCCGCAAGACCCATCAGGTCGAGCAGGGGGACCATTTCGCGCTGTTCGGCGAGGTCGTTGAAGCCTGGAAGGGCCCCGATACCGCGCCGCTGAATTATTTCAGATCGGATTATTACAGCTGGTGATTCAATGACCCTGAGAGAATTTCTGATGCACAGGAAGATCGGGTGGCTGGCCATAATCGGCCCGGTTTTCGCACTGCTCTCAATATGGGTGTGCATAATCGTCTCGCCCTGGTTCACCTGGCAAAATAACGCCATCAGTGACTTCGGTGTTCATTCAGTGGCGCCGCTTTTCAATTCCTCTCTCATAATCTGTGGAATCCTTTGCGCAATATTCGCCCTCGGAGTTATCCTCCGGTTCAGGAGCATCATCGGGAAGATTGGCATGTCCGTTTTCTTTCTGGCCTGCGTCTCCCTGGTCGGAATCGGCGTGTTCCATGAGAACCTCCGGCCTTACCACTTCATATTCTCGGTGGCGTTTTTCGTCCTGTTGCTCATAGCCACGCTCGTCCTGGCGCCACTGTTCCTGCTTAAAAGAAAAACCCGGCTGCTGGGGATATCGGCAATGGCAGTTACAGTCCTTGGCATCTTCGGATGGGCGTACCATGTCGCGGTGGGCTGGGGCTCGAATGTCGCCATCCCGGAAGCCATGACCTTCGTACCGGGCGGGATATGGTTCATGATGCTGGGGGTGTGGGTGCTGGGGAAGGACTCTAAGGGGGTCTAGGGTCTAGAACGGCGACAAAGTCGCCGTGACTAAGATTTGCCTCGCCGCTAGTTGTTTGGATAAGTTAACGGAACTGGCCGCATCAAGGCCAGTTTCCAGACCCTATGACCCTAGTCCCTAGCCCCTAACAATAATTTAACAATCGTCAAAACCCGAGTCCGTCCCGTATGAACATGACGCCCCATGCCAGCGTTATCAGTCCCATTATCGTGGACATGACCTGTATCGGCATCTTTCCGACCTTCTTCGATATCCTTGCTGACAGAAGGAGCAACACAGCAGAAAATGCGAGCACGATGGTGATTGCCAGGCCAGTGTCTGCCACGCCAAAGTCATGTGCCGCGATGATGATTGCCGAGATGGTCGCTGGACCGGTGAGCAGCGGTGTTGCAATCAGGGATGCGATGGCCGCCGATGAACTTCCCTCCTTCTCTTCCACTTTGAAAAGCGACATACCGAGTGACATCTGGATTCCGAAGATTAGAAGGATGATGCCGCCGGCCACCTTGAAGTCCTGCAGGTCCGTGTTGAAGATGTGCAAGAGCCGCTCGCCCAGGAAAAGAACAAGGCCGGAGAGGACGGCAGCAACGAGTATCGCCAGCAACGCGGTCTTCCTGCGCTCCGGCTCTTTCATTGGATCGGTGGCGACAGTGAAAACCGCAAAGCTGGCCATGGGGTCGATGATGACCACGAACAGCACGACCAGTTGGATCAGGTTTTCAAACATGTTTCATCCTATGCTGGGGATGTATATATCGATTTCTCATGTGAATTCGGGACTCGGGAAACGGGAAAGGGGAATCGGACGGAATGGCTGTATTACCCGCCATTGACTGTGTCGCCGAGTCCCACTTCCCCTCTTTTAACATTCCTTCGGAAAGACTTATATTCGGATAAGCGATTTGGGGTGTAGGTAATTTCAGGAAGATGATTGACATGACGGCAGCACCGATGGGAACGAAAACGCATTTCAAGAAGCAGCAGAGCCATGTGGCAGGAGAGCAGCAGTACCTCGATCTGGGCGCGATGCATTTCGGCGACGAGAACATCGACGGGCATCATGGGGCTTCCATCAAGGTGGCCGAGATATACCGTTTCGAGGACCTCAAGCACCTGACCAAGCACCTGTACGATGGCCATACCCTGCTCATCGACTATTCGTCCATTGCCAATGACGAACTGGCCATCAGGCGGATATCTGCGGAATTGCAATCCGTCGCGGCCGATGTCAGGGGCGACGTTGCCGGGGTCGGGAAGAATTTGCTGGTAGTTACCAGCAACGGGCTTGTTGTGGACAGGAACAAGATTAGAGGCTCGTACTGAAAAGCCTTCAAAGATTTCAGTGGCGTCTAATTCGATGAACCACTATTCAATTCGAATTCGAGCGCATCGGAAAACTTTATCCGTGCAGTGTCCAAACTGTGTTTTCCGAATTTAAACAAGATAGAGAGAATAGCCTTCTGTGCAAGAGCTTCTAAAATAGAGGCCACAGTGAACGTTGGTTAGGGCCTCGTACCCGGGGCTTACACCCGGGGTTTGAAGAGATTTATGCACTCTATGCATCACCTGACCTGGCTCGTCCAGCCAGGTCCACAACCCCGCCCTCTTGCTTGCAGAACGCTGGGAGCAGGCGGGGCATGTTCGTCGGTTATTCAGACAGAACCGACGTAACCATGAACCTGTCGTTGCGGTGCATGAGCACGAAGTATGTCCTGTCGTGTTTCACATGCCTCATCTTGACGCATCTTATCCTGAGCTGGATATCTGTTTCCCCGACCTCATGGAGCTTCAGCATGATGTTCCCGTCGGCCAGGAAATCCTCCCTGTAGGGCCCGAACGCCTCGCTGCCCGGGTACATTTCCGAGATGAGGAACGATGTCACACCGAGCTTTTTCAGGAAGCCGAAGAACTGGAAGAGCTGCTGTCTGGGATTGTTGAGCTCCACCAACGAATAGAGGGCTGTCAGCGAGTCAACCGCGACTATGTCTATCTTGTCCTCCTTCACCCTTCTGGTCAGGTACTCGGTCACGAATTTCAGCCAGTCATGCATGTGGTCGACCTCGTCATATTCCATCCTGAGCCTGGCAAGGTCAACTATGAACATGTCCTTTTCGTTGAAATTTCTCATGTTGAGCCTTTCCATGGCCGTGAGCAGGCTGTCCTTCGTTTCCTCGAGGGAGATGTAAAGGCTCTTCTTCTTGGCCTGGATATGGTTGTTGTACAGGAGGTTCAGGCACACGGATGATTTCATGGTGCCCGGCGTACCGGAAATCAGCACGGTGTGTCCCTCGGGTATTCCCCCCGCTAGGGCCTCGTCGAAACCGTCGATATATGTCTTAATCAAGTTTCCACCACGGATGGGACATAATATTCAAGGGATATATATGTTCTGCATAAGCAGGAACCTTCACCCGGAAACATCCACCTTCAGATTGGCGGCCATCTCCCCCAATATCCGGACCTTCTCGGTGCTCTCCTTCGTCAGCAGCGGAACCGCGTCGTCGATCTGCTTGGTAACGTGGAACGTGTCGGAATGCGCCAGCAGCAGCGGGACCTTGCGCGCCGCAGCTTTGGAGATTATTGCGGGCGATGGCAATATGTTGTTGGTGAGCACTATCCCGGCGGTATCTGTTTCGAGAGCGGCCAGTATTATATCGTCCCTCTCGCCGCTGGTGATTATGAGTTTTCCCTCCTTCTTGAATGCTGGCTCCCTCAGGGCGGCGGTGGCGGACATGGCGCCAACGAAGATGTTCTTCACGGGTTTCAGCAGTTCCTCGTCGCCGGCCAGCACCTTTGCGAACAGCATGTCAGCAAGATAGTTCATGGAGAATCTGGTGAGCTCCTCCCTGAACGGCAGAATGCCCAGGACATCTATTCCCATGGCACGGATGGAATCCATGTGGGTGCTCTTGAAATCCTCGATGTCCGCAACCTTGTTGATTATGACGCCCAGGAGGCTCACGCCCTGAAGGCTGACGGATTTCTTCAGGAATGCGATATCATCCATTATGGCGTCCTCGGAACCGGCCATGACCACGACCAGTTTCGCATCCAGGTTCCTTGTCAGTGAGATGGCATCCATATTGACCGATGAGCCGTATCTCAGGTTCATGCCGGATTCAACCAGAAGCACCTCGCAATCCTTCTCTATCTCGCCGGCGATGTCCAGAAGCTTCTGCTTCCTCCCGGCATCGTCATACATGTATCCGAGTTTCGAGTGCTCGAATCCCATGGTGATGTCCTCGGGCCTTGATTTCAGGCCAAACAGGTTCGTCACCAGTGCTGCATCGTAATCCCACAGCCTCT
>JAWOHM010000155.1:0-8967 GCA_046485165.1 Thermoplasmata archaeon | reverse complement strand
CGCAAAGTAGAGGGAATTTGTAAGGTCGTAGTGCGCGTTGCATATCGGCAGGAACGTTACGTCCGGGCTCACACCGAGAACCGGGCCTGAAAGCCCTATGTTCGTGCCTTCACCAGCTATCACAGATGCCATCCTTGTGCCCTGGGTGTATATCTTTCCCTCGAAGTCTATGTCGAAATCGCCGAAGAAAGCAACGAACTCGCCATTATTCGGTATAGGCATTGGCGTATCAACGGAAATAGGCATTTCGATAAGCTCGGCCATTCTGTACGCATATGGCAAAGACAAGTTGCCGTCTCCGATGAAATACAGCATGCCGCCGGAAAGGTCTGCTATGCCGTCCTGGCCCGGCGCATCGGCTGCAAGGTCGTAGAAATCACTGGTTGCGACCGGGTTGTTCTTGTCAACCCAGACATCGTCGCTGTCTATGATTTTATCGCCATTCATATCAATATAAACCCTGTCAAAGACACCCTCGGTCGTCGTATCAACCACAATCAGGGAAGTGGGGCCAAAAATGTTGGTGAGAACTGCGCTGGGGTGGGTACCGAAATGATAATAATCGCTCTGGTGCGGTATAGATTCATCAATGGTGACCTGCGGGATTTCGACAGCCGCCCATGCGCTGATGCCGACTATCGTTGTGGGGGTCCAATCTATCGTTGCCCGTGCCGGAACATTGCAGTCTTTCGGAACTGTGTCCTGGGGTTGGGATTCCTTGTCGCCGCTGCAGACCCAAGTTGTAACATTCATGAAACCGGAATTCTCCCAGCCGACGAACTTCCTTGGAATGGACCATTCTATGAATCCAAGGGCTGTCCAAGCTCCGTCAGATGAGCCTTTGTACATGTATTGGCCGCCCACGGTTGCGAGGTCAGTTTCGTCCCAATCGCCCAGGGTTACATTCCACTTGTAAACAATGGGTTTCATTATCTGGTCCTTCTTGGTTATCTCTGTTCCCTCTGCAGTTTTTAGATAATATTCCCTCTCATATTCGATGTAAACTATTACATCGGGTTTCTTTGATGCGAACGCCGTGTAATCAGACCAGTCCGCCAAGTAAGCCCTGATTGTGCAATTGCGGCCCCCGACAAAGATATTGCCGGTTGCGGGGTTCTTTGCAATGGAATACACTGGTTCCCGGTTCAAGTTGTTCCGGACCACAGGGCTCGTGAAAGGTGATAAGCCCCAGAATATGACCTTCCCATCATTGCCGCCGGTTACAATGCCAGAGGCATCCCATATCACGGCGTTGACAGTCATATCCTTCCCGTGCCCGTAGAGTGGGGTCACGGTCTCGCTGGCGTAGTTCCATACCTCGACTGTGCCATTTGCCCTTTTTCCGGCCGCTATGAAGCTGCTGGTCGTGTCCCATGCCACGGATTCCACTGCCTTATTGCCTATTGTTGTGAAGGTTTTCAGCAAGTTGAAACCGGTGTCATAAACGCCTATGGAGTTCCCATGCCCCATTGCAATCTTGCTGCCGTCAGGGCTGTATGCAATGGACCTTGCGAGACCCAAATTCTTTGTAACATTGGTTCCGGTTGCCACATCAAGGACATAGACCGCGATGTCGCTTAAACCAGTCTTTGAACCGATGACAACCTTACTGTCATCCGGGCTGAATGCCATTGATTCGCGGGTGAAGTCAATCTCAGTGCTGACCGGCACAAGCCTGAATGTTGTGCGGGATATCTCGCTCCAATCATTTGTATCAAGTATGATGACATCGTAAAGAGTCCGGTATGCGAGCATGGCCCCATCGGATGACCACGCTACAGAGAATATCACCGTTCCCTCGTATCCCAGTGTTTGCATGAGGTTCCCATTTACATCCCATATTTTGACCACATTGACCTCACCGGACAATGTGGACCTGATGATGCTATCCTGGTCTTGTTTACCGGAGCAAGAAGCCAGCATTCCGCCTTTTGCGGGGGTGAAGGATAAGTGCTCAATCGGGGCTGTGTGGGAAGGTTCGAAATCCAAATAGTTGCCATAGGGGTCTGTCAATCCTCCAGATGCGGCCCCGTCCATGTCGATGGCGAAACCGAATGTCCTATTGGCTGAGGCGAATCTCGTATTGATGCCGAAGTACCACTGCGTCTCATCGCGGGTTGCGTATAGATTCTCGAGGTCGAATTCAAAGTCAAAATCCGTGGATGGATCCTTGACATCGTTGTAGGGGTCGTTCCCGACCTTCTCAACAGGGGAAAAGTCATTTTTTCCATCCAAGTTTATCGAGTGGCTCACATAGAACGGCCCAGTGCCGTTCACGGAGGTATTGACGTAACCGCCAATGCCCGACGTGACTTCACCTTTTCCAAGATAGGCGGTCATTGCGTAGGGGTCGAATGCCTGTGGCCAGCCGTGATATGGCGATTCAGTGTCATCCACAACCACATACTTGCCGGCAATGTTGGAGACTCCAAAATCAATGCCTGTGTCGGCGATGGCAACGACCACGCCGTCGCCTGTGATGCCCATATCATGGACCGATTGCACATTGTGCGGGTCCCTGAATGACCAGTTGGTAGGCACGCTGCCGAGGCTTTCGTAACCTGCGGAACTCATAGGATGTGCTATGTATTCTCCGGCAGGTATGGATTTCTGAATGCCGCCGCCCAGAATGTCTTCGCGTACCTCAATTTCATCAATGGCATCGCTCCCAATCTCACTTGGCAAGTTTTCCAGCGACAATGATTCCGCTTCGGGAGCCACAGCGCTCTTTTGCAGAGCTCCGGCGAAAGAGCCGAAGACCATTGCCCCTACCACAATCATGCTCAATATTCTGCAAACCCGTATGTCGAACAATTCTATTCCTCCTTAATAATATGCCGATTGCCATTTGACGTTCACAAATGGAAATTCCCGCACATCTTCACTATGATTTGGAGGTAAATCTGAACATCATATATAATAATATCGAAAAAAGGTTTAAATATTTATTGAACCATTACTGTTACTATGTCAGAGAGTCAGAACACCATTCTTCCTGGGAAATAAGTCCTCGGGAAAGATGTTCTCTATCTACCTTATTCTCTGCTCTTTGACGGAAGAATATGAGGAGGAAATTACGCATGGACAAACAGAATGCAACACGTTGGGCTGCAGTTTTGGCAATCGCAGTTGCTATAGCAATGATGCTGCCGACCATGGCAACCATGGGCGGAGACAATGCAACAATTGCCGCTGCAGGACCGACTGAACTAGTGTGGGTTAGTTGGGAGAATCCCAATGAAGCGAATGGACTCATGAAACAGATGGGATTGAATGCGGTCAGTCAGCAGAAGTATGGTGCATACCTCAGGGTAACGGAAGCCCAGAAGGCGGCCTTGTCCGAGAGGAATTACATCAATGAAATGCCTGACAGGACCAAGATCACATTGCTTGAACAGGGCATCAGCTTTGACTCGAAGGTGGGGTACGACCTGCCAGAGGAGTGGACGAACCCTGACACGAACACATACATGGTCCAGTTCATACTCCCGGCCGAAAAGGCATGGGTGGATGAGGTGGCCACGAATTCCGGCGGCATTCTCAAGCATATTGGCGACAATGTCGTCGTTGTGAAGATGACCCCGGCCCAGAAGGCAAAAATCACCGCTCTGGACACAGTCGAATGGATCGGGGCTTACGAACCCGGATTCAAGATGCAGGCAGGACTTGCCGAGAAAACCGACATCATCCGCGTGGAAGTAATCGCTTTCCCGGGCGTCAGCGAACAATTGCTCAAGCACTACCTTATACAGATGGGCGCATGGGTAGGCGATGGCACCGATGTGATGGACACCACCGGAACAACAGGTTACGGAAGCATGGTTTGCGACATAGATGCCAGCAAACTCTCGCAGGTGGCAAGGTCAGAGGATGTGGAATACATACAATTCGTTGCAGAACCCAAGATTTTCAACCAGGTGGGCGGCAGGATTTCAAAAGCCCATGACCTGTGGGACAACAGGATATCGAACCTGGGTTCCAACCTGCAGGGCGAGGGGCAGATAGTCCATGTCCAGGACACGGGCCTTGATGCGACCATCAGGGACTTCACCAGCGGACCGCTCGGCAACAGGATACTATTCGCCGAATCGCTCACGGATGCCGACGGCCACGGAACTCACGTTTCGGGCACAGTTCTGGGCAACGGGTACAACATGGAGCTCTTCCTTGGCCTTCCTGTGGATGACCGTGTCTACAACACCCTGGCAGCGACGAATCCTGTGAACAAGCATGACAGAATGGGATTTGCCGGCAGGGCGCCCGAGGCAACGCTCTATCACAGGGCCGGTCTCGGATACACTGAGTGGGCAGCCGGCTACACGGCCGGAGCCAGGATTTTCTCCAACAGCTGGGGAACATCCAACTGGGGCTACAACAGGGCAGGGGACGATTTCGCGGTCAGCAACTCCGGCGCAGTTGTCGTGTTTGCGGCAGGCAACGAGGGGCCAGCAAAATTCACGCAGAACGAATACGCGAACGGAAAGCTTGTGGTGGCTGTGGGAGCCCGAGAGAACCAGAGGTCCGACTCTTTTGAAGACGGCTCGGATGACTTCCAGGAAGTCGTTGAGTTCAGCAGCAGGGGACCACCGGTCGGCGAGTTGCGCATAAAACCGGATATTCTGGAAGTCGGCTCATACGTGTATTCGACAAAGTCTGACGATGTGTCTGAGGCGGCTTACCCCGGTCTGTATGACCTTATTACCTTGATAGATGAGGATAACGACAATGTTGCAGATTATTGCTGGATGTTCGGAACATCCATGGCAACGCCCGCAGCATCCGGAGACCTGGCACTGATAAGGGATTACCTTGTTGACGTCAAATCAATAGCGAACCCCCACGCCAACCTGTTGAAGATGCTTCTCATCCATGGCGCGGAAGACCTGGGATACGGATATCCAAGCTACGACCAGGGCTGGGGAGGCGTGAACGTGAGGAACTCGGTAGCACCGCCAGCACCCAACACGCTCCAATGGAGGCATCTGACCAGCGTAAGCGGCACATGGAACGCAGAGGACGACGGAGGCATGGACCTTACCGTCATCGACAGCACAGTGCCGTTGAAATTCACGATGGTCCACTGGGACACATCCGGTTCCGGAACGCTAACCACGGACTACGACCTGGTTGTCACATCCCCGGACGGAACAAGGTACGAAGGCAATGCATTCAGGGAGGGATGGTCAATGGCTGTCACTTCCCCAACCTCATGGAACAACGCCAAGTTCCCGTCCTGGATGGGCAACGATGCCTATGACTTCGACACAGCCAACGACGGCGGTGACGATGTTAACAACGTGGAGATGGTCCGGATAGAGAACCCATTGAAAGGCACATGGAAGGCCGAGATTGTGACCAAGTCCGGAGGCAACGTTGTCAGCTTTGCAATAACCGGCGGCATGGACCCGGCATCAGACGTGAATGCCAATCAATACAAGATAAGCATGCAGCTGGACTACCCGAGGATAGTCATGGAACGCGACGGAATGGGCGAATCTGTATACAGGGGCTCGCCCGGAAGCACCACATCGGTCGGATACTGGCTCAACAACGGGGGCACATCTTCGTCCAACTTCATCATGTCCAACACACTGCCAGCCGGTTTCTCGGTATCTTTCACCTCATCCACCCCCTCGCTGACGGCGGGGGAGAGGGCCCACTATTACGCCAATATCGAAGTGGGAGGGTCCGTGGCAGTGGGAACGTACACTTGCCAGCTGAGTGTGACATCAACAAGCGATTCAACCAACCCCATAGCGCAATCCGTGGTGAGTTTCCAAGTTGATGTCATAGACACAGTATTGCCCGAGACATGGAACGCTGCAGGCTCGCCTGTTCACGAATCGCATGCGGCGCCGGTATATTGGAGTGAAGCCAGTGACGGGAACAAACCCTATGTCGGGCTTGCTTACAGGCAATCGGAGCAGTTCGGCTCGCGCGTCTATTTCGTCCTGTCCAAGGATGGCGGAATTACATGGGAAACACCGATACCCATCGGCCCCAGGTCTTATTACCCCGGCTGGGTGACCATCGATAAGGGCACGGATGGGGTGATGATTGCATACAATGCCTACAACCCGGCTTATGCCGCGACATACACTACCGACGGCAACCAGGTGCGGATAGCATATGCAGCGTATCCATACACGTCATTCTCTGATGTCGGCGCATTCACTTTGGGCGAAGGCCCGCAGGTAAGGGTCGGCGGAAAATATGTGACTGCGAACAGCTACAGGACCATCAACGTCATTCATTCCACCATAGGAAACACATGGCACCTTATCATCGAGGCCTTCGGATACGACGCAAAAATCGATGGTAACCAGGTCGGGATATATTGCATAGGCAAGACCTCCACAAACAACGGCGCGACTTGGAGCGCATGGACAAGGCTGGACCCGGCAGTAGCGGGCATGTTCTACTTCTTCCCGCACCCTTCAAAGGATGTGAATGGCCAGATCGGAATGTGGTTCTATGAGAGGGACAGCGGCGACGCGGCCCAGGACAGGGACGCCGCCTTCAGGCGATGGAACGGTGCCTGGCAAGCCTTAATAGTTTCATGGGACACTGAAGACAACCTGATGATGCCCATGGGAATCTCGACTGCCGCGAACACATGGTACGGCATGTACCTCAAGGGCGCCAACACCGACGGCGACAGGCAATTCTTCGTGCATTACACGACCGACGGCGGCTTGACATTCAACAACAACGGCGGCGCCGGATTCGGGCCGTTGGGATACGGCATCGTTGCAAGCGACCACTCTTACGGTGTTAGGACATGCAGCGACCTGAGCTACACCTCGGACGGTTATCTCTGGGCAACCTACTTCCGGCACCAGGCCTACGACCCGTACGGGCAGCCGAACATCCTTTCGTGCTACGACGTACCGACCTCCATGGACATCGCTTCGAAGACCTATTACCTGACATCGGACTGCCTGCCAAAGAACAAGGTGGCAGTCACGGAGGTCGGGACATACAACCTTGGATTCTATGACACGTGGTCAAAGGACGGCAACGTGAACATCAAGGTGTCGAAGTACTTCCATGACTGGGACCTGGTTCCTGATGTTCTTGGGCCCAACACATACGATGTCACCACGGACAAGCAGAACGTTATCGCGGGCGAGATCGTAACTGTGACGGCGAACATTGACGACTGGGAGACAGGCGGAAGCAACATCCAAACAGCTGTGTACAGATATGACGACAGCACCACCAACGTGACCATGCAGCCGACGGACGGCGCCTGGAGCTCACCACTCGAGGCAGTCATCAGCTCAACCACAAAGATTGACACTACAGGCTGGATAGCCGGTGACCACACGATCTATGTCGCAGGCCGGGATGTGGAAGGCAACTGGGGCGATTGGGAGAGCTGTATCCTGTTTGTGGACACACCCAACGGCGCTCCGAATCCGCCAACCAACCCGATTCCGGTGGACGATGCCATCGGCATCGGCACCTCGCCGACCCTCCAGGTCAGCGTGAGCGACCCGGAGCTGAACCCCATGACCGTTGTGTTCTACAATGCAGCCAATCCATCGACCCCGCTGGGCACGGTGAACAATGTGGCAAGCGGAACGACCACGTCCATAATCTGGCCCGGCCTGTCCATCGGAACGGAATACTCATGGTACGCCACGGCGAATGACGGCACGTTCACAACCCAATCGCCTACATGGAGCTTCACCACAGGAGGCGGAGCCAATGTCGCACCCAACGCACCTGTCAACCCGTCCCCTTCCTCTGGCTCTACCGGCGTAAGCACCTCACCAACATTGGCTGTGGATGTATCTGACCCGGATGGCGATGCAATGACCGTCACCTTCTACAACGCGGCTGGACCGTCCCAGATAGGGCAATTCACTGACGTTCCCAGCGGCCAAAGGGTGATGTGCGATTGGATTGGCCTCAGCGAGGGCGTAACCTACTCATGGTATGTCACTGCCAAAGACAGCCTCCTCACCACACAATCCGCCACCTGGACATTCACGACGGCAGACAGCACGCCTCCGGCGAACGTCACCGATTTGACCGTGGACCACTACGGCCAGGTTGTTGTCAACACAGTCTACGACTACACTGAAACCACCACTTCAGGGCCACACTTTGCGAGGTTCATAATCGTTGATGAGGCATCATCGGCCGAGTTCAACACTCCTAATCAAATCCAGGATTTCACCGACCAAAACTATATCGATATCTCGACTTCGAACAATGTGTATGCCCAACATCTTACCGACCCACCAAATTTTGATGAGGGTGCAACTGAATACAGATATCAAATAACTGAGGACCCGAACCTAATAGACCAGATAACTATAAAGCACGAAGCAAGGTATGATGGTCAAACTATAGTCTCGATGTACGTCAAAAACGATGCCAACAACTGGGATTTAATAGGAACATCCCTAACATTCACCAATCTTGGCGAACAGACGATGACCCGAGTATTGGACACAAACATACCGAACTATATAGACGCTGACGGAAAATTATGGGTTATCTTCTATGGGGCAGCCAGAACGCAGGTTCAAGTGGATTACGCAGAGATAGCCGTGAATGGAATGGTTATTTCGGACCTGGACAACACCTTGAACTGGACCCACAGCGGTGCGGATGTCTCACAATACTGCGTCTACAGGTCTGACTCGAGCAGCGGGCCTTGGGAAGTACCGTACGCGTTCGTTTCGGTAGGCGATAACACCTACGTGGACGTCGGAGCTGGAACTGGTGACACAACAATCTGGTGGTATGTCGTGAGAGCGCAGGATGGAACAGGCAACGAGGAAGAGAACACCAACGCCGTTCCGGAGCCGGGCGCGGTCCTGGCACCCTACGACATCACCATACCCGGCGCCACCGGTGCCAGGAATGACTGGGTGTTCGTGTCGTTCGCGTATGCCTTCAGCGGCAACATCCAGGACATACTGGATGACAGCGTCTATGGAGGCAGCGGAA
>JAWOHM010000109.1:0-3430 GCA_046485165.1 Thermoplasmata archaeon | reverse complement strand
GCCCCGGGCAGGTGGCCCGCCGCGAGGTTCTGGTAGAGCGCCTCCGCCATGTAAGGCGTGAATGGCGCCAGTATCCTCGAGGTGTCGCAAAGCACCCTGTAAAGTGTCGAATAGGCCGCGTTCTTCTCTTTCGGGTCCTCGCCGGACCAGAACCGCCTCCTTGAACGCCTCAGGTACCAGTTGCTCAGCTCGTCAACGAATTCGAATATGGCCTTCACAGCCCTGTGCGCCTCAAGGTCATCCATGGCCGTGTTGATCTGGCGCACGAGCGAGTTCTGCCTCGACCTTATCCATCGGTCCAGGACCGCGTCCGAATCCGCAGCATCGGCCGGGTCGAAGCCGTCCAGATTGGCATTGTTCACGAAGAACACGTAAACGTTCCACAGGGTGGTCATGACCTTGCTCTTTGCCTCTTTCAAAGTAGAGTCGGAGAACTTGCTGGATGCCCAGCACGGCGTCGAGAACAGCGCCAGTCTCAGAGCGTCCGCTCCCCATTCATCGTATATCTTGAAAGGGTCGAGCGCCGTGCCTTTGGACTTGCTCATCTTGGCGCCCTCCTCGTTCAGCATGAGTCCCTGTGTCAGGCATTTCCTGTAAGGCGTCTCGCCGAACACGCATGTGCTCACGGCCAGAAGCGTGTAGAACCACCCGCGCGTCTGGTCCAGCGCCTCGGTGATGAAATCCGCAGGGAAGGCCCGCTTGAACATGTCCTGGTTCTCGAACGGGTAATGGAACTGTGCGAAGGGCGCGCTTCCGGAATCGTACCAGGTGTCTATGACATAGGGCTCGCGCTCCATCCTGGCCTGGCACTTGGGGCATTTCACGTTTATGTCATCCACCCATGGCCTGTGCGGTTCGAAGTCCGCAGGCAGGCCGCCGGAAAGCTTGCCCAGCTCCTCGAAGCTTCCCACGCATATGCGGTTCCCGCAAGCGCAGTCCCAGACAGGCAGCGGCGTTCCCCAGAACCTGTTGCGGCTCAGAGCCCAATCCTTCGCCTCTTCCAGGAAATTGCCGAACCTACCTTCCTTCAGGTGCTCAGGCTTCCAGGTTATCTTGTCATTGTTCGCCATCAGTTCCTTTCTGAGCCTGGACATCCTGACGAACCATGAGTCAAGCCCATAGTAGAGCAGCGGGGAGTCGCATCGCCAGCAGAACGGGTAGGAGTGCATGTAATTCGCCTTCTTGTAGAGGCGATTCGCCTCATGGAGGTGTATGGCTATCTCGACGTCAAGGCCCTGCTTCTTAACGAACTTGCCCTGCCACATACTGACCAGTTCGTTGAACTTCCCCTCGGTGTCGACGGTGTGCCGCGCCGGCAGCCCCACTTTCATGCCCAGGTTGTAGTCGTCCTCCCCGTACATGACTGCGGTGTGGACGATGCCAGTACCCTCTGCGGTGGTCACGAAGTCCGCTCCAACCACCTCGTAGGCCTTCTTGCCTTCCTCGCGGAGGTCCATGAAATCGAACAGCGGGTGATATTTCCATCCAATCATTTCGGAGCCCTTGATGACGCCCAGCATCTCATGCTCGCCCTCGATGACCTTTTCCACCAGCTCCAGGGCCAGTATCAACCGCTCGCCGTTCTGCTCGACTATCGCATAATCGATGCCGCTTCCGACGGCCAGCGCGACATTGCCCGGCAGCGTCCAGGGCGTTGTGGTCCATGCCAGTATGAACGCGTTCTGCCCCAGGCGCTTCTCGTCATACTCGGCCAGCTTGAATTTCAGCGTCACGGAAAGCTCCTTGACGTCGCGGTAGCCCTGTGCAACCTCGTGGCTGCTCAGGGGCGTGCCGCATCTCGGGCAATAGGGGACTATGTAATGACCCTTCTCCAGCAGGCCTTTGTCATACATGGCCTTGAGCGACCACCAAACGCTCTCGATATAGGGCGTCTTCATTGTGATGTAGGGATCTTCCATGTCTATCCAGAAGCCTAGGCGCCGGCTCATCTTCTTCCAGATGTCCTCGTACCGCATGACGCTGTCCCGGCATTTCAGGTTGAACTTGTCTATGCCGTACTCGACCACTTCCCTCTTGGATTTGAGGCCCAGCTCCTTCTCGACCTCTATCTCGACGGGCAGGCCGTGGCAATCCCAGCCCCCCTTCCACGGTATGACGTCGAAGCCCGACATGGCCTTATGCCTTAGGTAAACGTCCTTCAGGGCGCGGCCGTTCGCATGGCCCACATGGGGCATGCCGTTGGCTGTGGGCGGCCCCTCCAGAAAGACGAACGGTGTCCTACCGGCATTCTGTGCGCGAAGCCTGCCAAAGATATCCTCCCGGGTCCAGAATTCGAGGGTGCCCTCTTCCATCTTCGGAAAACTGACCCAGGACGATACGTCCGCGAATTTCTTTTCATTGTCATTACCCATGCAAAGACCTCCAGAAGTTCTAGCACGAGCTGGGCGAAAGGTTTCTTCAACGAATTATGATGTCTCTGCCCGAGCTCATGCCCCTCGCAAAGTCCGTACTGTATTTATATCTTATTATTTCCCATTTCCCAAATGAATCTTGTGCCGCCATCGACAGAAACGATTATGTGCAGGAACCTCATTCGTTGCTCATATGATGCTCTCACCCAGGCTCGCTGCCCTGTTCATTTTCTGCATGCTTCTATCCGCCATGGCCATCCCTTTCCTGCAGGATGCCGCGGCCCAGGACACCACGAAGCCGGTGATTGCCGACATTACCGAGGGAACGCCGGTCACCGACGGGAATTTCACCGTATCCATCCGTGTCACCGATGATTACGGCGTATCCACGGTTCACATCTACCCGCATTTCATCGTTCCGGGCGGCTCCATTATACTCTTGGGCATTCTCATGGAGCCCATGCCTGACAATGTGTATGAAACTACGCTGGGCATACCTTTCAATGCCACAGAATTGAAATACAGCATCATAGCCAAGGATTACTCCCTGAACCCGGAAAGCACGAATGTCATAACCCGGCGGGTATGGGACAACATACCTCCGGTGGCGGCATGCGAACCCACACCGGCTCTGGGCATGGGAACGGCCCATACATTCAACGGTTCCGCCAGCACCGACAATGTGGGCATAGCTAACTACACCTGGAGCTTTGTGTACGCCGGCAATACGATTAAACTTTACGGCCCTCACCCCTCCTTCAACTTCACCCAGGCCGGGCAGTACTCCGGCACCCTGGCAGTCAAGGACGCGTGGAACAATTCCGATTCCGCGCCTTTCCAGGTGACAGTTGGCGATACCGGACGGCCGGGCCGACGTGATTGCCGTTATGAATGTCGGCGCCATTGAGCAAGTGG
Organism: Thermoplasmata archaeon; assembly: GCA_046485165.1. Lineage (GTDB taxonomy): Archaea > Thermoplasmatota > Thermoplasmata > SG8-5 > SG8-5 > UBA147. The sequence continues at coordinate 143 of JAWOHM010000109.1, read as the reverse complement.
GCGCGCCGGAAGAAATTTATCGCCAGCCGACCAGCGTCTTTGTCGCCAATTTTCTCAATCCCGATTCCGAGACGCCGCCGATGAATTGGCTGGAAAATCGCACGGCGGCTGACAAGCTGCATGAGTTGACGGGCATCATCGGC
>JAWOHM010000101.1:0-11427 GCA_046485165.1 Thermoplasmata archaeon | reverse complement strand
GACGATCTCTCCCTGCCCCGCTGTCGGCACTGAGCCGGAACCGGTGTTCGTGTAATACATGTACGAACCCTGGGAGAGTATCCTGCTGAAGGCCTCTTCGCTGACATGCCCGTAGCCGTTGGTGCCCACCGAGAATACCGACACGATTGGGTCGAGAACGCCCAGAAAATTGGTATTGGAACTGTACTTGCTTCCGTGATGGTCCACCTGGTAGACCTCCACCTTGCCAACATCATTGGCCACCGTGCTTTCCACATCCTTGTAACCGCCGTCATTGTAACCGCCCAGGTCCCCTCCGAGGTACATCTGGAAATTCTGATAATCAACTCTCATGACGACGCCCTTGTCGTTCTCATCGCTGACAGTAAGTCCGTTCCCGTTGACGCCCATGCAGGTAGCGGTGACCCCGCCGCCCAGGTCCAACACCTGTCCTTTGGTGATGGTCATGCGCTTGCTGGAAACGACATCCACGTATTCCTCATACATAGTGCTCGCGTAGGAACCGCCCCTGTCGTAGCATGCCCCAGTAACATAAGATATGCCACCGAGGCCTGTTATCACTTCGTCCAGACCCCCGATATGGTCCTCGTGGTAGTGGCTGGCTACAGTGTATGCGAGGTGGGTCACGCCCTTTGAAGTGAGGGTCGCAAGTATGTCATTTCCCCTATTTGTGAACCCCCCATCATACAGCATCGTCTGTCCGGTGGGGGATATGATGATTGTGCAATCCGATTGTTCGACATCCATGAAAATAATCTCCAGCGTGCCGCCGCCGCCCCCGCCGTTGAACGTTGTCTCCGAATATTGTTGAATGACGTTCGGGGGACTGGCTGTGTCATTTATGTTGCTTATCTGCAGAGTGTATGTGCGGTCAACGACCTGGGTTCCTGTTGTGAGATTGACCGTCGTGAGCTCTGCATCCAGTGCCGCGTTGGTGATTGCCAGGCTGTAGCTTACCTCTTCATAATTGGCAATGTTGTTTGCATTCACGGTGTTCACGGGCTCGCTGAATGTCACCTCGACGCTGGTAAGGGAGGTGGCCACACAGTCAACAATGTACGGCGGGACAGTGTCGAATCCCGTAAGGCTGACAATGTTCCAGTTGGTGAGGGTCTCGGCATCCGCCTGGTTCACAGGTTCGTTGAAGCGAACCTCGATGGCGGTTGGGCTCGTGGAGATGGCGTAGCGGAATTCCGGCGGTGTGCTGTCCGTGCCACCCTCTACCGGACTGGCTGAGTTTTGAGGTTCCCTAGCAGTTCGCATGATGAAGTCATAGGAATTATCGTCAGAGTCAAAACCGTTGCCGGAGAACTCGTGGCCGCCCCCCGCTTCCATGCCGGTGTCTCCGCTCCCGGCCAAGGAATCAGTAAATGCCTTTCTTTCTATGCTCTTCCACGCAGGGTAGGGTGTACCCCAAATAATGGGATATGGTGAGCCTTCGCACAGGGTTGCCGCATCCCAGCCGAGGCAATCCACTTGAACCGCACCATTCATCAAACGCACCTTCCCCCCGGAGTTTCCCAAACCGCTGAAGTCCATCCAGTAGTCCGGTGTCGGGCCGCTAGCCGGGACGACATATCCCGATGAAGCGGTCGTATAATAGTTAGCGAACAGATAGAAACTCTTGGCCGACATGGTTGTATCTGCCGGCACGGTCGCCCTCACTGTCCCGGGCCAACCGCCTGTCTCTGATGAATACTCGATGGTCCAACCGCTGATGTCGATTGCGCTGCTGGTCGGGTTGTACAATTCTATGAACTCATCATATGCTGTGTTTCCGGCCGCTGCCAATTCACTAATCACAATGTCCGTGCCCGCGGGGTTCAGCGGTTCAGGGGACTCGGGCGCCGCCCCTTCGTTCCCACCAGGCAGCACCACAAGGGTTGCTCCCGCTATCATCATAAAAGCCACAAGCACGCTCAATATCCTAGCTCCGATTTCCGGATTGCATTTCTGGATTCCCATTTACCTCACCCTCTTGAGAGAGCCACCGGCCCCCTTCAGTGCATTAGCCCTCCCCTTCAAACCACGGGAAAATCGGAAGGGATAAATTGACATACCTATATGCTGATACTGATAGTTAAATGTTTTTTTATCTAATATGGGAATATATTTCTCATTCTTATTTTTACTACAAAAGTATTTGAGACCGTGAGACCGCAAAGAATTAAATTGCTTGGGCATATCGGGGCATATGCAATCGAAAGGCATCATCGTTTTCGACCTGGACGACCTCCTGGTAATGAACGTGCACTGGTACTGGGCGGGCTGGCAGATGTTCAAGGATGTGATGGTCAGGTCAGGTTTCAAGAAACATGAGGCGGAACTCATAGACAGGTTAAACTTCATGGACGCGGAAGGCGTGAAGCTCCACGGCTTCAAGAAGGAGAGGTTCGGGGAGGCCATGGGCGAGACCTATGACTATTACTGCAAGCTGGAAGGCATGGAGCCGGACCCGGAGGCCAGGCAGGGAATTGTCGATATCGGGGTGAGCGTGTACCGGCACAAGCCGATTCTCTTCCCCAGGGCGAAGGAGACGCTTGCCCACCTGAGAGATTGGGGTTACGAACTTTACTGTGTCACAAAGGGCGATGAGGATGTGCAGAGGGACAAGATAAGCCAGAGTGGCATAGAGCCATTTTTCAGGGAGATATTCTATGTTCCGTTGAGCAAGAAACAGGCCCTGGAAACCTTGCTAAGCAGAAACGGCCATGTGCCGAAATCAGACATTTACTTTGTTGGAAACAGCATGAAGGACGACATGCGACCGGCAATAGAATGCGGCATCAATGCCATACTCATCTACGAATACACCTGGCACTTCGATGAAGCTGAATTCGAGGGAATGGAAAAGGTCGTCAGGCTGGACGCGCTGGCCCAGTTGAGCGAGCACTTCGCCCAGAAAAAGACAGAAAAACAGATATGCCAATAAGGATTGACCGTGGAGAACGCAATGCCTTTCGATGAGGAAATGGAAAAATTACTGGGCGAGATAAAGCGCCATTCGCATGCCAGGGAAGAGAGCAACATCAACCTGAGCTATGGCATGGCCAGCAACCAATCCCGAGGCAGGGCGAGGCGGGAACCCGACAAGGTCGGAGAGAGCAGGACCGCATTTGCCAGGGACAGGGATAGACTCCTATATTCAAAGGCTTTTTTCAGGCTATCTGGCAAGACCCAGGTATTCATGTCCCCCAGAAATCCGCTCATCAGCAATCGCATGACGCATTCCCTTCATGTGGCACAGCTTTCCAGGGCCATCGCGAGATGGCTGCATCTCAACGAGGACCTTGCCGAGGCCATTGCCCTGGGCCATGACACCGGGCATTCGCCGTTCGGCCACATGGGGGAGAAGGTCATCAACTCATTGAGCATGGAGCATCTCGGGAAGCCATTTCTGCACAATGTGCAGAGCCTCAGGGTGGTGGACATCCTTGAGAAAGGCGGGAAAGGCCTGAACCTGTCCTACGAGGTCAGAGAAGGCGTGATACGGCATTGCGGCGAGGTGGAGACCGGCATATTCGTCGTGGGCGAACCGTCCGATGACCTCATCGGAACATTCGCACATGAGCCTTCAACCCTGGAGGGCTGCGTCGTCAAGCTCTGTGACCGGTTGGCCTATGTGGGCAAGGACATAGAGGACGCCGCGGAATCGGGCATAATCAGCCAGGGAGACATCCCGCCGGCAATCTCCGTGATACTGGGCAAGAACAATGCCGAGATAATCGACACGCTGGTCAGGGACATCGTGATGAACTTCCACAATGACAAGAAGAAATTCCTGGAAGCCGAGGGCAGGGATCCGGCAAGAAAGGAAATCAGCATACGATTGAGCGAGCCCGTGCTCAACGCGCTCAACACGCTCATCAGGGAATTCAACTACCCGAGAATATACCACAGCAAGGCCAGCACCGCATACTCGGCCCAGACCGAGACCATGATGCGCTCGCTGTTCGGCACGTTCCTGAGCGAACTGGATGAGATGAGCGCGCCCGAGAACAACCAATCCACCCTGCACAGGTTCCAGGACCAGAACGGCGAGAACCCGTTGCTGAAGAAATCCTTGGGCGAATTGGAGGAGCTCACCGGCACCCATGCCCAGGAAGTTATAAACAGCGCCAGGATACTGATAATCAAGGAGAACCTTGAGATATTCAGCGGGTCGAGGAGCTCCATCCTGTACTTCCTCAACCAGATGGACCAGGAGTACTGGGTGAGAACCAACAATGCACAGATGGTGATAGACTACATCACCCTCATGACGGACATGGTGGCAACCGCCATCTTCGAGTCGCTGACCATTCCGAGGCCGATGGTATGAAGCCCGACGAACTTGCAGGGACAATAGACCACACGCTGTTGAAGGCCAATGCGACCGGGCCGCAGATAGAGAAGCTCTGCGCGGAGGCAAAAAAATATGGTTTCGCATCCGTGTGCGTGAACTCCTCGTGGGTTCGGGTGTGCCGCGAATTACTGGCAGGCACAGGTTCAAAGGTCTGCGCCGTCATCGGTTTCCCGCTGGGAAGTGCGTCCACCAGGGCCAAAGCCGCAGAGGCAATGGCTGCCGTAGATGACGGCGCGGACGAACTGGATATGGTCATCAATGTTGGCAGGCTTCTTGACGGGGACCATGGCTATGTGCATGAGGACATAGCTGCGGTAGTTAGCGCGGCAAAGGGGAGAATTGTCAAGGTCATCATCGAGAGTTGTTATCTCACAAACGAGCAGATAGTCAAGGCATGCCAGATATCCAAGGAAGCTGGAGCCGGATTCGTCAAGACATCCACTGGCTTCGGCACTGGGGGCGCGACGACAGAGGCGGTGAGATTGATGCGCATGACAGTCGGCCCGGAAATGGGCGTGAAGGCGTCCGGCGGAATAAAGAGCCGGAAGGACGCGCTAGCTATGATAGAGGCTGGCGCGAACAGGATAGGTACCAGCAGCGGCATCGCCATTTTGGAGGGTGACGTTTAGAATGGAGATAAGGTTCGGGACCTCCGGTATCCGCGGGCTCACCGACACGGACATCACAGAAGAGCTTTGCTGGAAGGTAGGAGTCGCAGCCGCCAGATATTATGGGAAGAGCGCAACATTGGCCCTGGGGTACGACACCAGGCCGGGCGCCGAAAGGCTGGCGGGCGTTTGCGCGGCAGCCATGGAATCCGAGGGAGCCAGTATTGTGAACCTTGGGGTTGCGCCGTCACCCTTGGTCTGCGCAGCAATCTACCTCAACAAGATGGCCGGTGGCCTCATGGTGACAGGCTCTCACCTTTCCTACGACCGGATCGGCCTCATCCCGCTTGACGGCATCGGCGCCATACCGCCGGGGGCCGAGACCGCGAAGATGGCAGAGACGGCAAAAACTATCGAACCTCCGAATTGCCTCAAAGGCCGTCTCCCTTCCGAACTGGATATCACTTACGATTATCTCGAATTCATCAAGCGCGTGTGCGGGAACAATCTGCCTGGCAGGGGCATCACCATTGCGCTGGACACCGCCGGAGCCACAGGCGCCGGGCTGATACCGAGGCTCATGAACGACCTGGGGTGCGAGGTCAGGCCCATGCACGATTCCAGGCTGAATTTCGCGCCAAGGAAGATGGAGCCCAGGGCGGATTGCGTGGGCGAGCTTTCAGAGCTTGTTGTCGAAACCGGCTCAAGCTTCGGAGCCGCTTACGATTCGGATTGCGACCGGGTGCTGTTCGTGGATGAGCAGGGCAAGCCATTATCGGAGGATTTGGCTGCGGCCATATTCGCAAGATACATTTATTCGGGAGGGCCCGGAACAGTGGTCACACCTGTCAATTCATCCGGCCTGATGAGAAAGATTTGGAAGGGGCAGGTCGTCGAGTGCGTGATAGGGCCGCCGGAGATAGCACTGGCCGCCAAGCAGAACAATGCAAGGTTCGCATACGAGGAATCCGGAAAATACTTCTTCCCTCCAGAGGCAATGTGGGCCGACGGCATCATCTCGACCGCCATGATGGCAAAGATATTATCGACCACGCGGAAAAAACTTTCAAGCATAGTTCGCGAGTTCCCGGTGCATGTCCAGGTGAAGAGGAACGTCAAAGGTGTGGACGCGGCAATGGTCCTGGCCCGGGTGAAGGAAAAATTCAAGCCCGAAAACGCGGTCCTCAATGACATCGACGGCCTGAAATATGTATTCAATGACGGCAGCTGGCTGCTCATCCGGGCTTCCGGAACCGAGCCGCTGGTCAGGGTCTATGTGGATTCCCCGTCGCCTGCCAGGGCAAGGGAGCTTTCGGATATCGGAATCAAAACTGTCAAGGATAACATGGGGTGATAACATGAAAAAGGAAAAATCCGTCACAATGCTGGATTCAGAGGGGCATCAGTACCATATCGGGCTGAAGAAGGGTGAGCTTGCGGACCGCGTCATGCTTGCCGGGGACCCTGACCGGGTAGACGTGGGGAAGAAGCTCTTCGACAATATCGAGTTCGAAAGCCAGAGAAGGGAGTTCAGGTGCATCACTGGCAAGGTCCACGGGGTGAGGATGTCCATGCTCTCGACCGGCATAGGGCCGGACAATACCGAGATAGCGGTTATCGAGGCATGCCAGATAGTCAAGAACCCTGTTTTCATACGGGTCGGAAGCTGCGGTTGCCTCCAGGAACAAGTTAGGCCGGGCGACCAGGTCATATCCACAGGCTCCATTGCCTACGAGAACACTTCCACTTTCTTCGTCCCGGAATGTTTTCCCGCGATTGCCAGCATCGACGTGGTCCTGGAATTGGAGAGGGCCTGCAACGAGCTCGGGCTGAGGCATCATGTGGGCCTCACTGCGACCACGCCCGGATTCTACGGCTCCCAGGGCAGGAGCGTGGGAAAATTCCACCCGTTGCCTTTCAAGATAGAGGAGCTGGAGAATTGGGGCGTTCTGAACTTCGAGATGGAATCCAGCTGCCTGTTCCGGCTGGCCATGATAGGCGGGGCCCGCGCCGGCACGATTTGCGCGGCCTACAACAACCGCATCACCGATGAGATGATATCCACAAAGCAGAAGAAGCCGGCGCAGGAAGGGACCATCAAAGCGGCGATGCTGGCGCTGTCGAGGCTGTGAGATGATCATCACCTTATGCGGGTCAACGAAATTCAAGGACGAATTCCTCAGAGCGCAGAAAGAGCTGACCCTGGAAGGCCACATCGTCATCTCCGTGGGATGCTTCGGGCATTCGGATGACGACCCGCGCATAGAGGCCTGCAAAGAGATGCTGGATGCCATGCATCTGAAGAAGATAGACATGGCCGATGCCATCTATGTTGTGAATGTTGGGGGATACATCGGTGAATCCAGCAGACGCGAGATAGAATACGCCGATAGCCGGGGAAAGACCATAATCTTCCATGAGGACCCGGGAATATCTGCTGAACCATGATTATTATTTCATCTGACCCAGCACCGAATCCACAACCTCCGGGACCCTGGCAATCAGGATTATCCTGTCGCCTTTCTTGAGTAACTCAGATTTCATTATCCTCGGTTGCCTTCCGAGGTCATCATACTCGCCCGATATCTTCGGGTTCAGGGTCACGGAGTTTCTGGTATGCAACCTCTTCTCTTCCTGGACAGGCCTGGTATGGCCTATGAGGATTACCGGGTGGCCCACAAGGGACACCTGAAGCTCGCCGTATGATTTTCCGATGAAGGGCTCCGGAACATCCCTGAAATAGAACTCGCATGTGTCCTCCGAGAAAGTGAGAAGGTCCCTGAATATGAGGGAAATATGCGGCTTGAGCACGGCCTGGGCCATGAGATGCTCCGCGAAAGCGTCGATGGACACTATTACATCTGCCCGGGTGTTCATGAAATAATGCTGGCTTTTGGAATCCAACAGTTCCACGGCTGTGAAGATGTTCTCGGAAATCCTGTTCTCTACCATCTGCAACTGATGCAGGGTCTGGAGGTCCGATTCTTTGCTTGCGCCGCCCTCGGATACTATCAGCACACGAGTGTTCTTGGCATTCTCTCGGGTGATGCCGACATTCTTTAGCGATGAGAGGGTCAGGGAATCGCCAATCGGGACAGTGCTCAGGGATATCAATTCGTCCATTGGACGCCCAACTTTTTCAGATACATTATTTTTCAATTTTTCCAGCTCAGCCGAATCGGATGGATGGCCATTCAAAAGGACGACCTCAAGTTTATCCATGGAATCCTTGTTGCCATTCAGATTCGCGCGAATCTTGGCCATCTCTGTCAGAATGTCCCTTATCAGAGAGCGGTTCCAATTGATTATGACCATTCTCTTGAAAGGCAACTCCTGGCTGGCCTTCGCATTATTGAGCAGGGGTTTTGGCCTTGAGAATTTTCCGGGGCTGAGGTCGCTGAATGCGCGGGTCACTTCCTTCGCATCATAGGAAATGAGAACGAGAGTGTCCTCCTTGGCCAGCACCATGTCGGATTCCGGGTTCAGGAACAGTTCGACGCGCCTCGCGCCCTGGTATCCCGAGATTGCCATGTCCACCATGGCCTGGCTCCGCCTGAGCACGCCGATGGCTGTGACGCCGGTGCCGAGAAGCGCCACCTCGATGCCGTTGAATGTCTTTCCCAACAGGTTCCCGGTGACTTCCCGATAGTAGAACTCAGAGGTGTCGGGCAGGCTGGTGCTGAGAAGCTCGTTCACAATGGTGCTGATGTCCCTTTCGAGGACTGACTGGATGAAGAGATACCTGGGCATGTTCTCCAGGTAAATCGGTTCCACTATCAGCCGCCTAGCAGTGCCCGGTATGATGGTTGTATAGATTTCGGGCCGGTTGGCCTCCCCTGTGGCGCATGGCAGCAGATTCATCTCCTCGTCCAGGAACTCGAGCACAACATTCATGTCCTCTTTTCCATCTTTCACCACATCATTGTTTGACAGGAAGTTGTATATAGTGTTGTACATGAGCGTGACATGGGCATCCCTGTACCTTTCCTCGCCCTTGATGGATTCGTCCGTGGAAAGGACAAGAACGCTCCTGGCCTGTGCGAGATTCGCATTTTCTAATACCTCGGAATCCAACGGGTCCCCGACAATCCCATAAGTCTTGTGCCTCAGTTTCTGGTCATTGAAAGAGATGTTCCCGGCATTGGGGCTGATGATTATGACGGGAGAGATGGTTTCCAGGTCCTCTGACCTCAGCTCGGACATTATGCCATCCAGCTTGTCTGACTTGCCGCATATCACAATATGGGCTGTTCCGGAGAAATATTTTATGACCTTCAATTTGCCCCGGCGCAATATCCGTTCGATGAGGTAGCTGGAGACCTCGCCAATTATCAATGCGAAGAATATCAGGCCGGTAATCATTGTCAGGATGACTGACACCCTGCCTATGTTGGTCACCGGGTCCGCAGCCTCGCCGAACAGCAATATCATCGACACGAAAAAACCTTCATGGATGGGCACGTCCTCTGCGCTGGAGTAAACGAATGCGGAGGATATCAGAATCACCAGTATGACCAGCGCTACCTTCAACTGATACGATTCCTTCATCCATTTGGCTGCTGGACTTGCCTTGATGATATTCCTAAAAAGCCTTCCTCTGCCCATTTCAATCCCGGCACGGAAATGGCTTGGTATTTAATATAGTTTCAGCTGGAAATGCTTCAACTCAGGTAGAAAAAGTACGCTAGGCCTGCCACGACTGCGGCAACGCCTGCCACGAAAAGCGCGACCTTCGCCCATGATATCGGCTTGAAGCCCTGCACCTCGCCGGTCTGGCCGTTCACCAGGAAATGGTATGTCTTGGCCTTGTATTCATAGGCCGCTATCCATACCGGCAGCAGAATGTGCTTGTAGGTGATGTCGCCGAAGGTTGTCTGCACTCTCAGGAAGCGATGGGTGTCGCCGGGCACATCCCTGGCGCACTTGTCCCTTTCGCTTGACGATACGACATTCTGCGCTGAGGCCCAGCCCTGTTGCAGGTCAACTCCATACTCTTCTGCCATGAAGCCGCTGAGGAACTCGGGCTTGTATGGAACCAGCTGGTTCAACTCGAATGGATAAATCTTGTGCACCAGCTCCTGGTTCATGCCCCTGGACGCAGGTATGAGAACATCGTTGTAGAAGCCCTGGCGCTGGCCGTGGCTCGGGACCCAGCGCACCTTCCGAACCTGCCTGGTGCGGACCTGCGGCCTGCCGTTGACCATTGCGGTGTATGTTTCGGTCTCATAATAATAATAACCGCTCTCGGCTGTCCATTGCGAGAATGTTTTGGTGTCATATGTCCAGAATGGTGTGTAAACGCCCTTGATGAGATTGAGGCGGGCCAGATTGGCCAGGTTGGACGGGGAGAACCAGCCCTTGCCCAGCCAGTGCTTGAACAGGTCGTTGGCCCGGTTCTTGTCTATCTTGAAAGTGACCAGCGTCTCGGGGCGGATGAGGTCGGCCCTGGGGGGCGTCTGCTTGACGTAAGGCGAACCGCAGTACGTGCATTTTCCAGCGACCCCGGATTCAGATGAGATTGTCGCGCCGCAGGACTGGCAGGACATGGAGACCACAGGGCGGTCCCAGCCCAGGCTCTTCGGGGCGGAGAAGAAATCATGCTCGATTATGGCCTTGTGCTCGATGGGTACGATTTTTTCCGACTGGCAGAACTCGCATTTCATGTTCTGGGTCTTCGGATCGAACTCCAGGTGTGCGCCGCATGAGCCACATTCGAACTGTTTCGTTTCCACCATGAAGGGGGAATTGCTTTGCGAGTGTATAATGATTATCTTTGACGAGGGGCTTTGTTGGAGATTGATACAAAGGGGCTAGGGGCTTTGTTTGGTGATTGGAATAGAGGGGCTTTGCTTGAAAGTGGATACAAAGGGTCTAGTGAGTCTGGCTTTGTGGGAAGCTAGACGAACATCAATGTGGAATCAACCCTATTGCCGAACTCAAAGTTCGGCTTAGTCGTGACATAAATATCACTCCTAGACCCTAAACCCTAGACCCTAGTCCCTAACAGCAATCACCATATTGTGAGCAAATATCTACAAAAATGATAAATGCATCCTCACTCATTCAGGATGCATGAAAGAACTGGCCTCCGTGAAGCATGTGGAGCAGCGCTCCAGGTTCTTCGCGCACCTGTACGAGATCGATTCCGCGGAAGATATCGAAGAGTTGCTGAAACTCCACCGCCGGGAGTACAAGAAGGCAAACCACCACTGCTGGGCCATGCGGTTGAATGGGCAGGAGAAATCAAAGGATGACGGGGAGGTGGGGCATCCCGGGAAGATATTGCTGGAGATACTGAGGAAGCATAATCTGAACCGCCATGCCATCATCGTGTCAAGGGTTTTTGGAGGCGTAAAGCTCGGGGTTGGAGGGGTGAGCAGGGCGTTCAGGGAAGCGGGGGAGGGGGCGTGCGCCCAGGTAACCGGAAAGACTGGAGATTGAGGTGGCAGAATGACAGACAGAAACTGGATAATT
>JAWOHM010000062.1:0-3791 GCA_046485165.1 Thermoplasmata archaeon | reverse complement strand
TTCTGAGCTCAAGGGCAAGTCACATGATTCACCGCTTCGATTGGCTTTTCGCTGCGGCGGCTTTGGTTGCCGCTGCGGTTTTCGGGTCCGCAGCTCCAGCGGCTGACAAACCGGACATCTTGTTCATCGCCATCGACGACCTGAACGACTGGACGGGCTGTCTGGGCGGGCATCCTCAGGCCAGCACCTGGGCGAGCGCCCGGACATACGCCTTCCCACCATGATAAACGAGGACGCGTTCATCCTCTCCCACACCGTGGAGCCTGTGGATGTGCCTGAGATGGAGGAGGTGGACAAGTTCCTGCCCCCCTACAATCCCCGGTTCAGGCTCGACATTGACGAGCCATACGGGTTCGGGAGCCTTGTCATGCCTGAGATGTACATGGAGTTCAGGTACAAGCTCAACGAGGCCATGGAACTGGCCAGGCAGGGCTGGCGCGACGTGGAAAAGGATTTCGAGAAGCATTTTGGCCGCAGCCACGGCGGCATGGTGGAGTTCTACCGGTGCGAGGATGCGGATTGCGTCCTGATTATGGCCGGATCAATAGCCAGCACTGCCAAGGATGTCGTGGACAAATTGCGCTCGGAGGGAAAGAAGGTCGGGCTCGCCAGGATTCGCGTGTTCAGGCCGTTCCCGGTGGAGGAGATTCGGAAACTTGCTGGCATGACCAATGTCCTGGCGATGTGCGACCACTCCTACACGTTCGGGCACTGGGGGCCCATGGCCCAAGAGGTGCGCGGAGCGCTGTACGATGCCGCCGACAAGCCGCTGCTCAAGAATTACATAGTCGGGCTGGGCGGCAAGGACATGACGCCGGAGGTCATCGAGAAGATATTCCTCAAGACGCTTGCCCTTAAAGGCGGCCTGGATACGGACATAGAATGGATAAGCGTCAAGGGACATGGAGGCTGGTAGGATGAAAATGCGAAGCTTTTTCAGACTTAGCCTGCTGCGGAGCAGGAGGCGGTAACATGGCGAAATTCACGATTCCGGAAGAAGAGTACATGAACCCGGGACACGTTGGCTGCCTGGGCTGCGGCGCATGTCACGCGATGCGCTATACTCTGAAGGCGCTGGGCCCAAGAACGATGGTCAGCATACCCGCCTGCTGCTGGGCGGTGATGCCGGGGCCGTTCCCGTTGAAGTGCCTGGAAGTCCCGTTGCTGAACACGGCCTTCGAGGTCACCGGCGCCTCGATCTCCGGCATAAAGGCTGCGCTGGACGCGAAGGGCATGAAAGACATCACTGTGGTGGGCTTCGCCGGGGATGGCGGCACCGCCGATATCGGCATCCAGGCATTGTCCGGCATGGCGGAAAGGGGCACCGATGTCATTTACATAATGTATGACAATGAAGCATACATGAACACCGGCATCCAGCGATCATCATCAACGCCGGTGGGCGCCTGGACGACGACCACGCCCGTCGGCGAAACGAAGGACTGGAAGCGCCAGCCCAAGAAGAACATGATGGACATCATGGTGGCGCATAAAATTCCTTATGCCGCAACCTGCAGCGTGGGCTTCCCGGAGGACATGATAAAGAAGCTGCGAAAGGCCCAGAGCATACGCGGCCCGAAGTTCATCCAGATATACGCGCCATGTCCCACGGGATGGCGCATGCAGCCCGAGATGACCATAGAAGTCTGCAGGCTGGCAATCGACACCGTGGCCTACCCGCTTTACGAGGTGGAGAACGGCGTGTACACCATCAGCAGGAAGCCGAAAGAGCTCAAGCCCATCAAGGAATACATGGCCGTACAGGGCAGGTTCAGGCATCTGCCCGAGGAAGAGGTCGAAGCCATCCAGAAGACCGTGAAATGGGAATGGAACCGCCTGCTGAAGCTGGAAGAGTTCACCAAGGGGCTGGTTGAAGGATGAGCCAGCTACTATCGAAGGAAAAGAACAGGAGGATGTTTCTGCTTGGCAACGAGGCCATAGTCAGGGGCTCGCTTGAAGCGGGCCTGGATTTCGCGGCCTGCTATCCCGGCACGCCGTCCTCCGAGATAGGCAACACGTTCTTCGAAATCGGCAAGGACGCGAACGTGTATTTCGAATTCTCCGCCAACGAGAAGGTTGCGCTGGAAGTGGCAGCCGCGGCTTCGGCTTGCGGGCTCAGGGCCATGACCTTCATGAAGCATGTGGGCCTGAACGTCGCTGCGGATGCGTTCATGACCGTTTCATACACGGGAGTGAGGGGCGGCTTCGTCATAGTCTCCGCGGACGACCCAGGATGCCATTCCAGCCAGAACGAGCAGGACAACAGGTATTATGCAAGGATTGCAAAGGTTCCGATGTTCGAGCCGGCCAACGCCCAGGAAGCGAAGGACATGACGCGCTTCGGCTTCGAGATGTCGGAGAATATTGGCGCGCCTGTAATGCTGCGCACCACCACGCGGCTGAACCATGTCAGAGGGGCTGTGGATACCGGAGAAATCGGGCCGCAGCGCGGCAAGGGGCATTTCGACAAGGACCCGAAGAAATTCGTGACCATACCCGCCCATGCCAGGATTGACCATGCCCTGCTCCTGGAACGCATGGCGAAGGCCCTTGAGATTTCGGAAAAGTCGGAGTTCAACAAAGTCATAGACATGGGCGGCTCCGAGTACGGCGTCATCGTTTCCGGGGTTTCCTACAATTACGCTGCTGACGTCATGGGCGCGGCCGGCATAAAAGGCAAAATACTCAAACTCGGCATGACCTGGCCCCTGCCGGAGAAGATGATTGCGGAATTCATCAAATCCGTTGATAAGATTGTGATAGCGGAGGAGGGCGAACCCATCCTGGAGAACGCCGTCATGGGCCTGGCCAAGGAAGTGAAGCCGGATGTCATGGTTTACGGCAAACGCTCGGGCCATTTCTCCGTGATGGGTGAGTATGGCCCGGATGTCATGAAAGCTGCCTTTTCCAATATCACAGGGAAAAATTTGATGCCGGAGAACGTGCACAGGCCCGCCATGGAGTTGCCGGTCAGGCCGCCGTCCCTCTGCCCGGGCTGCCCCCATCGCTCCACCTACTTTGCGGCAAAGAAGGCGCTGAAGCAGAGCTTCAAGGATGCCATATTCTCATCCGACATCGGATGCTACACCCTGGGCATCCAGGACCCGCTGAACACCGCGGATTTCCTGCTGTGCATGGGCTCGAGCGTTGATGCTGCCGGAGGATTCTCCAAGGCGACGGACCAGCCGGTGCTGGCATTCCTTGGGGACTCGACATTCTTCCATTCAGGCATTCACGGCGTTGTTAATGCCGTCTACAATCGCCACAAGTTCGTGTATACCATATTAGATAACAGGACCACGGCCATGACGGGGCACCAGCCCAATCCGGGCATGGGCACGGACGGCCGCGGGGACCCGGCGCCAATGCTCCTCATCGAGGATATCGTGAAGGGCTGCGGCGTGGATTTCGTCAGGATTGTGGACCCGAGCGACATCAAGGAGATGCAGAAGGCATACGAGGATGCGCTGGCCCACGACAAACTGGCAGTCATAATCGCCAAGAGGGAGTGCGTGCTTCTGGAGGCCAGGCGCCGAAAGAAGGAGAAGGAATTCCACACCTGGCAGATTAACCAGGAAGAATGCAAGAAATGCCAGGTCTGCATCAAGACCTGGGGCTGCCCGGCGATATACCTGGCTGAAGACGGGAGCGTGCATATCAATGAGGGCATCTGCAACGGCTGCGGCCCTATGTCAAACAGCAATGTGCCAAGGTCAGTCTTTATCAGATAAGAAACACCTGCGTCACCGATAAATCCATCGGCAGCGTACCACTCTACAATTATCGTAATC
>JAWOHM010000056.1:0-17808 GCA_046485165.1 Thermoplasmata archaeon | reverse complement strand
ATTACGTAGGAGGTGATCCATCTGCAGGTTCCCCTACAGATACCTTGTTACGACTTAACCCTCCTTGCTGAACCCAAGTTCGAGCGCCCCAAAAAGGGCACCCTCACTCAGACCCAACTCGGGTGGTTTGACGGGCGGTGTGTGCAAAGAGCAGGGGCATATTCACCGCGGGATGTTGACCCGCGATTACTACGGAATCCAGCTTCGTGAGGGCGAGTTACAGCCCTCAGTCCGAACTACGAACAGGTTTCGGGGTTCGCTTTACCTTTCGATATCGCATCCCATTGTCCTGTCCTTTGTAGCGCGCGTGTAGCCCGGGAGATTCGGGGCATACTGACCTACCGTTGACCTCTCCTTCCTCTGACTTAGCGCCAGCGGTCCCCTTAATGTGCGCCCACTCCGAAGAATGGGGTGGCAATTAAGGGTGAGGGTCTCGTTCGTTATCTGACTTAACAGAACGCCTTACGGTACGAACTGACGACGGCCATGCACCACCTCTCTAAAAATCAGGTAAAGTCGTCGGCCTGACCTTCATGTAATAGTCGCTCCCGGTGAGTTTTCCGGCGTTGAATCCAATTGAACCGCACGCTCCTCCCGTTGCTGTGCTCTCCCGCCAATTCCTTTAAGTTTCATCCTTGCGGACGTACTCCCCAAGCGGCAGGCTTAACATCTTCACTCCGGCACTGAGCATCCTCGTAGGATCCCCAACACCAAGCCTGCAGCGTTTACGCCCTGGACTACCCGGGTATCTAATCCGGTTTGCGCCCCAGGGTTTCGTCCCTTACCGTCGGATCCGTTCTGGTCGGACGCCTTCGCCACTGGTGGTCCTTCAAGGATTACAGGATTTAGCCCCTACCCCTGAAGTACCTCCGACCTCTCCCGGTCCCAAGTCTGGCAGTCCCCCCGGAATTCGAACAGTTGAGCTGCTCGATTTACCCGAGGGTTTACCAAACCGGCTACGGACGCTTTAGGCTCAATAATAACGATTACCACTTGGGCTGCAGGTATTACCGCGGCGGCTGGCACCTGTCTTACCCAGCCCTTACTTCGGCTGTGTTTTAGACAACTGAACAGCATACGTAAAACGCATGCACTTGGACTCCCCTGTTCGGGGTTTCCCCCATTGACAAGTTTTCGCGACTGCTGCGCCCCGTAGGGCCTGGATTCGTGTCTCAGAATCCAACTCCGGGCGACGTCTCCCAACGCCCGTACCCGTCGCTGGCTAGTGGGTCCGTTACACCCACTACAACCTGATAGGCCGCAGACTCATCCTATGGCGCCGGAACTTTGGGCCATGAAGCATTCCAGCATCCATGACCTATGGGGAATTGTTCTCAGTTTCCCGAGATTATGCCCCACCATACGGTAGATTATCCGTGTGTTACTGAGCAGTATGCCGAGGGTCTAAACCCTCTCGACTCGCATGTCTTAAGCGGATTCCAATAGCGGTAACCGACGGCAGGATCAACCGGAATTGATGGTTGACTCTACCAGCGAACCGGACAAGCCGGCTCGCACGGAGCCCGGTTAAAGGCTCCGATACTGAGTTGACATCTGGTGTGGCCAGATGCATTCTATTTTGGTCGATCTGTTGTCGACCGAGGCTGAGCGTTCAGCCTCATACGCTTGGGATATATTTCAAGCGGGTGATCAAATTTCACCATGTCATCGAACGTCAGAAATGAGAGTGCCCTCTGCTAGAGGTTTTTCTCAAATCTCCATGTGTGTGCGGCGTTGGAAGTGGCATGAATCACCAGAAGTGCTGAGCACCCCCCTCATCTGCCGGCCGTGCGCCGCGGCCCGCGCAGTGTGCCAAAGCAGGCATTGCGCAAGCAGGAAACACCCCAAAGAGCATGATATATTTAAAGCTTAAGGATATCAGCATGCCCGTCCGCGCGTTTCTGAATGATACTAGTACTCTGTGGTATATTAAGGTATGTTACTGTGATGCCAATACCAGCAATACCTGGGCTCATTTGTGATATTGCGAGTCCGGATGTGGAATAGAGATTGGCGTCTAGGCTGCAAATTTTGCTATCGAATCTCGCCGCCGCAATTGTGGCAGAACTTCATCCCCGGGTTGACATATGCCCCGCAACGCGGGCAATTGCCTGTATTTTGCATTGTTTGCATCTGATGCAAACCAGGAAACAATGTAAGGAATCCAGGTGGTTCATTGCCCTCCGCGATATGCGTCAATGAATAATTTACAAGCCTTTGCGTCGATAGTTCCTTTGATATCAATTCCTTGCTCAACGCTTCCATCAACTCTATTTGAATGTTTTCCGACAGGTCTCTCTCGCGCCACACAACTATCTCACCCGTGTCATGGTCTATCATGACGACAAGTATCACCGACCATTTTATTTTGTGCTTGATGGAGATTTCAGCCTCCAGTGTTGATTTTGTCTTGTCCCTGAACGCTTCGAGTTGAAAAATCGCCGGGATGAATTTGGCCTTTACTTTAACGCCAGCCCCGTCAACACGGCTGACCACCTCCACCCGGAACAACTCCTTTCCCTTTTTAACCGGGCCCGCCTCCTCAAGCCGCTTCAACGTTTCTTCCAGGTCATATTCGAAGGTGATGGTCACTTCCTTCCACCTGGTCAAGTACATGTCACCCCCAGTATAGGTTGTGGAATAATCGTATTTGAATTTGATATCCCCCTTCTTCTTGAACTGCCTCATTTTGAACAGGAGCCATGGAAAGAATATTGCCGCCTTTATGCTGCCCTTAAACATTGATGGCCCGACAACGCCGACCAACCCCTGATAGCCGTGGATCATCAGGCGGATTTCTAAAATGCTCTTCGTGTCATACAGAACCTTCAGGATGCTTATGAATTGGGCTCCGAACAGCACAATCACTAGAATCATCGCATGCTGGGTTCCCAGGTTCATTATGGCACACAGGGAAAGGAAACACATGAAGCTCATGAGGGGAGGGAAAACCAATCCCAATGTTGTATATACGAGACCAAACCAGTACTCGTCCATCACCATGAAATATCCCCAGATTGCCAGCCCAGCGAAGACGGGTATGACGATTAACATCGAGAAGACATTGCATAAAACCATATTGCTTTCGAGTATCTGCGCGAATAATTTTCTTACTTTTATGAACCAATAGGAGATATAGGACCAGGCGCAAAGAGTCAGTATATATACCAATATCCATAGATAATCCAAACCGATTGGCATTACGATTCCCCCGTCAAATCGATTTTATATCTACCCACTTGGGCCATCTTATAAGATTTGGGGGCGCAACCGATAATCCTCGCCACCTCACCCCCGCCCGAGGTCATGTTGACGTTCTTATCTTCGCTTTTGCCATCCATCTTATCTTTGCAATTTCCCACGCTCTCACCTTTTTTCCGTATTTATCTTAACTTATATAATAATATCGAATCGGAAACCTGTGATTGATTATCCATATTAAGGAAACTTGGACAATACAAAGGTATTACTGCCCGAGACGTAAGCACTTCTCCCAATCAAGGTGAAAGCCCAACTGCGCGGCTCAGCCCGAGTCCTCGATTATTAATCATGCTTCCGCAGCTCGTTCCTCTTTATCTTGCCGGATATGGTCTTCGGTAGCTCCGTCACATACTCGATTATCCTGGGGTACTTGTAAGGCGCGGTGGTGTTCTTGACATGGTCCTGAATCTCTTTTGTGAGCTTGTCGGAAAGTTCGTAGCCCCCCTTCATGATGATGAAGGCCTTGACCACTAAACACGCCTCGCCTGGGTGCTGCTGCTTTCAGGCAAACCTGGAAGCAGAGCTGCTTTCAGGCCGACCTGGAAGCAGAGCGACCTTCATAGCGACGGACAAGCCCGTCTAACACAGTTCAAGACTTATTCTAACCAATCCCGGCATGTCATTCAGCATGAAACGATTGAGGATGCCCCCAGATTTATCTGTGGGGAGCCTCACTATCCCGACCCGGGCGGCGGCGGTTGATATCGTGAATCCTGCATCCTCCAGTAAGCGTCTGCCGATGCCTTGGCATTTTGCTCAAGGGTGCTCTTGTCAGGCGGAGGGCCACGCATCTCCACAATTTTCGCCCAAATCATTATGACAACAATCCAGAAGACCAACACTGCGAGGGGGAACAGCGTCATGCCGTAATGCTCCTCTACCCACATGATGGCTAAGAATGAAGTTGAAATGCAAATGTAAATAAAAAACATTATCTTGCCAATTTTCAAGGCCAGACTGTGCCCTGTCGGAGGGTACCTCTGAAGGATGGTGAACGAAGTGAACAAGACAATGCCCAAAACCATCTGCATGAAGAGTGAAACGAAATCTCCGTCGCTGTTCATGAGTTCATACGATACAGAAGCCATTCCCATGAACAAAGAAAAGATGCAATAAATCCTCCCCAGGCCAACAGCAATTGCCCAATTACTACCCTCAGGAAGGCGCACTCGAATCACCGTCAATATGAAAAAAAGCAATATGGTAAGCCCCTCGGCCAATAGGAACTCATCACCACTGAACATATTTATGAACATTATCGAACTCTCCAGGCACGAATATTGCTTTCTGACATGGAATCACGGTATGAAACGCTCATGGCATATTGAGCACTCATATGCATTCTTCGGAGGCTCGCCCGGCACATTGATGGCACCAATCGAAACCAACACATGCTGATGATTGGAAGGTTGGCTGCTCGCACTCAACGGGAAATGGAAATTCTGCAGGTTGCATTTCGGGCAGTGCCATATCTTCTTCTCTTTGTCCAATCGCAGGATCTCATCGCACGGGATACAGGTAGGCAGAGGAATGTCCACATCGAACAGAGACCAAAACTCCACCGGCTCTTCCCCCTGAATAATCATTCTCAGGTCGTAGCCTCTTGTATCCGCCAGCCACGGTTTTGATTTTTGTTCCAAGTAACAGACGTTGGCCTGTTTGTTCTGGTCTCTGTTGAGCTCCCACTGTCTCGCAGCAAGGAAGAACACGTTCCTTTTCGGGGGCATGTAGCACTTCGCTCCAAACCAGTGCCAGGTTGTCTTCGTTCTGTGGTCGATGAAGCACAGTTGCCTTTTCTCCGTCAACAGCGTTTTTCCCAACATTTCCTGCTTCGTTTGAACAGAGGTTTGCGCATATGTCCCGTCAGGATTTTTCTTTTGCACACCGGCAAGCATTTTGTAATAATCAACATAGCCTTTCGTTACACTTACATTCACGTCACTGACTTCCACATAGTCTTCTATTTTGTAATTCCATTGCCTTTGGCGCGGCTTGCGCTCGCCACCGCCACCCTGCTCATTCGCAACCGAGGGTATCGGGGCGCCTCCCTGAGTGGGCTGTGGCAAATGTTGCGGCACCGGTGCGAAATCCTGAGTGGCCACGACGCCCACCATGTCCAAGAATCTCTGCCTGAACTGCGCGTCGTGAAAGAATTCGTCCCCGTAAATGATTTCAGAAAGGTCGTTGGTCCCCAGTTTATGGGATAGGTAATTGTTCACGCGCTCCAGGACGCCCAGAGCCTGAAAGCTCTCGCTCATGAACCTGAGGTGGGCGCTCCTGTCCCCGTAGCCCTTGAAGAGTAGGCTTCTCTGTATCGTTTCGGGCGTAACCGAGTTCGAGCGCAAAGGCGCAGCCTGGGCGGCACCCCACAGATTCCCCTCGTAGATAAATTTCCAAAAGATATGGCTCTTGCGAAGATCCTCCTCCTTCAACTTGGTATGTTTCAATGTGAATTTGATCTCCCAGAATATGAACTCCTCGAATATCGCCTTTGCCTTGTCCGGCGCATCCGGTATGACCCTCTGGAAGGCGGCATCCCTCAGCGCCCTCATGGACACGAGCTGTCCGGTCCAGGTCTTCGTGGGTTTATCCCATTCGAATATCGGGAAGACCGCGCCGCACTCCACAGCGACATCTGCATCATTGTTTGCAAAGGCCCAAGACCCCCCTGCCCCCAAGGTTTCGTTAAAATCGTATTCCCGGCCGCAGTGGCTGCAGACAGTGCTCTCCACGGTCTCGGTCCTGGAGGTGAGCAGCCCGGCCTTGCGCTGCTCCGTCACCTTCCTCGGGGCGGTAATCGTGCCGCAAACGGTGCAGAACAGGCTCTGGGAAATTGCAGTGATATTCCTCACCAGGTCGGCGAGCGCCGGCTCCTCCGGAAAGGCGACAGAGCTCCCGCAATGAAAACACTGGGCTTTGTTCGAGTGCACCAATTTAACGCATTTCACGCAATAGTCAAACTCGAAAGAATCATCATAATCATCTGAGTCGTCATAGCCGTTATCCACAACTCTCACCATTTATAATGTATGCAATCTTCTTGTATAAACCTTTCTGATTGGAGAGGAATGCCATGGATTGAACGGCCGCATGTTAGGAGCAATCTGTGCGTGGGCTATTTCTCCACCTTCCGCAGCTCGTTCCTCTTTATCTTGCCGGAAATCGTCTTCGGTAGCTCCGTCACATACTCGATTATCCTGGGGTACTTGTAAGGCGCGGTGGTATTCTTGACATGGTCCTGGATTTCCTTTGTAAGCTTGTCGGAAGGCCCGTACCCTTTCTTCAGGATGATGAAGGCCTTGACGACGATTCCCCTGGTCTTGCCCGGGTCCTCCGCGCCGACAACGGCGCATTCAGCCACGCCGGGATGCTCCATCAATGCCGATTCGACCTCGAAGGGTCCGATGCGGTATCCGGATGATTTGATGACATCGTCATCGCGGCCAACAAACCAGAAATAGCCGTCCTCATCCCTGTACGCTTTGTCCCCTGTGAAATAGAAATCATGGTGGAACGCCTTCGCCATCGCGTCCGGGTCCTGCCAGTACTCCTTCATCAGCCCCGGGGGCCAGCCATTGCCCAGGAATATCGCAATGTTTCCCTCCTGATTGGGCGACAGTTCCTTCCCCTCATCGTCCACTATCCTGACGTCGTGGCCCGGTGTCGGCAACCCAACCGACCCATACTTTATCGGCATGCTGGGGTAATTGGCCAGCACGCATACAGTTTCAGTCTGCCCGAAGAAGTCGTATATGTCCAGCCCGAATCTCTCCTTCCAGACCTTGATGACTTCGGGGTTCATGGGCTCGCCCGCTGACATGCAATGCCTGAGCTTCAGGTTGTACTTGGAAAGATCCATCTGGACCAGCATTCTGTAGACTGTCGGCGGTGCGCAGAACGTTGTCACGCCGAACCTCTCCATGTATCGCAAAAGCCCGTCCGCATCGAACCTACCCGGCGTCTCCCACTGGATGATAGCGGCTCCGACAATCATCTGCCCGAAGAACTTCCCCCATGAGGCCTTGGCCCACCCGGTCTCGGAAATGGTCCAGTGCAGGTCGTGAGGCGTCAGGGCCTGCGCGTATCTCCCCGTCACCTCATGGCCGATGGGGTAGGAATGGGTGTGCAGCACCATCTTCGGCGGCCCGGTCGTTCCCGAGGTGAAATAGACCATCATCGGGTCGGAGCTCTTGGTCTTCTCCACCTTCTTCATGTCCAGTTCCTCCGGCGCCTTCTCCATCTCGCTCTTGTAGGATACCCACTCGAGCACATTGTGGTCCACAATCATGCGATGCTTCAGGGTGGGGCATTCCTCCATTATCCTCTCGACCCTGCCGACATGGCTCAGGTCGGTTATGACCATGCTGGCCTCGGCCCGGTTCACCCGGTATTTTATGTCCTTGGAAGTGAGAAGCACCGTTCCGGGCATCGGGACGATTCCCAACTTGTACATTCCAAGCAGGCAGATGTACCATTCAGGCGTTGATTCAAGTATCACCAGGACGCGGTCGCCCTTCTTCAGGCCCAGCTTCAGCAGCACGTTGGCGAATTTGTTCGATTGCACGCTGAGGTCGTAGAAGGTATGATAATCATGGGTGCCATCCGCGTGGATTGACAGAAGGGCGGTTTTGGTGCGGTCCATGGCCCTGCGGTCAACCACATCGAACCCGAAGTTGAAATACTCGGGAACATCCCATTTGAACTTCTTGTACACTTTCTGGTAATCGAAATCATAATCCTCGTCTGAGATTTTTTTCATGCGCACACATCCTTCAGGTCCTAGGGCCTGAATCTTGATATCCGAATGCATACTTAATCATTATTGTGGCTTTGGCAAAATCATACGCCGAATCATGCCTAATCGCTTGGCGGGCCTACTCATCATCCTCTTGGGGCTTCGCCTCTTTCTTCCTCTTCTCCAGCCTGAGTTTTATGCCCTGGGGCGCGAAGATGCCGGCAAGGAGCAACCCGGCAAATGCGAACACGCACACCCAGAACGTCATCAGGACGCCGTCCGGCCAGTCAACGGTCGCGGAAACATACCACAGCAGGAAGAACAGCATCAGGAACACCGTGGCGCTCATCAATATCTGGAGCGTCTGCTTCCGCTCCTTGGTCCAATGCTCCCTTGTCCTGGGATACTTGAATCCCACGGCCATCAGGCAAACATAGATTATGAACGATATGAGCAGTATCCATTCGGTATTCGTCATCTCAGCTCTTCCTCGCTTTATAGACCTTCATGAAGTTCATTGCGGATTCCAGGTCGTCCGGGTTGACAGAGCTCTCCA
The DNA here is from genome assembly GCA_046485165.1 of Thermoplasmata archaeon. Taxonomy (GTDB): domain Archaea; phylum Thermoplasmatota; class Thermoplasmata; order SG8-5; family SG8-5; genus UBA147. The sequence continues at coordinate 9,256 of JAWOHM010000056.1, read as the reverse complement.
CCCTATCCAGGGCGCCGAGCAGGTGCTCCCTGGAAACAGCGCGCTTGGCTATGTCGGCGGTATTTATCACCGCCATGAGCTTCGCCTCGTCCACCACCGCGGCTATGTCCGCGCTGCTGTAGTTGTCGCTCTTCTCTGCAAGCTCCCTCATGGTCCTGGCATCCACATCCTTTGCCAGGGGTATGTTCTTCAGATAGATGCCGAATATCTTCTCCCTGGCATCGAGTCCCGGCGGAGGCACATAGAACAGCTTGTCGAACCTTCCCGGCCTCAACAAACTGGAGTGCAACATGTGTGGGCGGTTGGTAGTGGCTATGATCAGGATATGTTCCCTTGCGTCAACATTATCAATCTCCGCAAGTATCTGGCCCATGACCTTTCCTGCCTCCGGGTCCTCTATCACGTCCTTGGAGCCGATGACATCTATATGTTCTATGAGAACAATGGACGGAGCGGATTCCCTGGCCCTGTGGAATATCTCCTTGATGGAAGGCGTGTATTGCGTGTGGCCCCCGAGCAATTCGGTGGCGTTTATTTCCTGTATGGTGAGCTCCAGGTCATTTGCCGCAGCCCTCATTATGTATTTCTTGCCGCAACCGGGCGGCCCGAACAGCATCATGCCCCTGCCGGTCTTCAGCCTGAAGTCCTCCAGCACCTTCGGTTCCTTGATCAGGAGCTGCATGTAATCATGGAGGTCCTTCTTTATCCTGTCAACGCCCGCGACGTCATCCCAGCTGACACCCCTTCTGCCGGTATCGCGCTTCACTTTGTGCATCTTCCTCTCGAAATCGAGTTTCAGGAGCTCATACGTCTCCAGCATGGCAAGGGTTATGCTGGGTTTGATGACCGACGCGACATAGTTCAGGTCCTCTGCCGTTACAAGCGCATCCTCGCCAGTGTCTATGGCGCGCTTCATCGCCCTTGTGGCGCCCTCCCTTGCAAGGTTGGCCATGTCGGCGCCGCTGAACCTCTCGCATTTGGTCACTACCGTCATCAAGTCGATGTCGGGTTCCATGGGCCTCCCTTTCAGGTGCACCTTCAGCACCGCCTTTCTCTCTTCAATGTCCGGCGGCGGGACGTAGATGATCTTATCAAATCTTCCGGGCCTGAGCAGTGCCGGGTCTATCATCTCCGGCTTGTTCGTTGTGCCCACCAGGATGATCCCGGCGGACTGGTCCATCCCGTCAAGCTCGGCCAGGATGATGCTCAGCAATCTCGGCGTGACATCGTCCCCGGCATACAGGTCCCTGTGCTTTGCCATGGCTTCCAGGTCGTCGAAGAAGATGATGCACGGCTTCCTCTCCTTGGCCATGCGGAACAGGTCCGCGACCTTTGTCTCGGACTCGCCGTACCATTTGGACATGATGTCGGAGCATTTTACAGTCACCATTTCCACACTCAATTCATTGGCCAGGGCCTTCATCAGCATGGTCTTGCCGCAGCCGGGCGGCCCGAACAGCAGCACGCCCTTGGGCGGGTCGATGCCATATTTCTTGGCCACATCGCTCATGAGCAACGGCACCATGATGGACTCTTTCAGGTCCTCTTTCACATCCTCCAACCCGCCAACGAGCTCGAAACTGCTCTGGCCCAGGTTCTCCATGTCGGATATTCTGGTGCCCACGCTCGCCTCGAGCTCGATGCTGGTGAAATATGGCTGGAAGAATTCTTTCCCCGCCCTGCCCACCAATATGGACGCGAATATGGCGCCGAACAGCAGACCGCCCGCCCCATAGCCCGCAGTGCCGGGTTCCAGCAAAAATCTGTAGAACCCGATGAATGTCCCGGCGATGATGGCCGGCGGAATGAGCGCCAGCAGCATACTGAACTTCGAATCTGGCACTTCCCTGTGGAAGAACCTGTGAACGAGGAAGACCGCAATCCCTATGAGGAATATCTGCACCACCGGCGCCACCGACAGGCCCAGGTTGTCCCCTATCACGCTGGTGATTATGTCGAGGTTCGCGTTCTGTATGCCCAGGAGCGCGATGCCCACGTCAGCGGGTGTGAAACTGTTGAGTGTCGGTTCGAAGAACACCATGAAGCTGGATTGATGCTGTGGCCCCACCAGCATGCCTGCCACGGTCATGTTGCCGCATGTGACCAGGAATGCGAGGAAGGTCCCGCCCAACACCAGGACGGCCACCGAAAGGACCAACGGCAGCATGGTTGCGGCCACGACAGGCACGACCATGGAAAGCCCGAACCTGGAGAGGAATATCATCAGGAATGCCAGGTAGCCAAGCTTCCACTCGAACAGCGAGATAATCAGCGAGACGAGCATGAACAACAGCATGAAGAGCCCGAACTCGGGCAGCTGGTATCCCGCAGCCGCGCAGACGAAGATGCTCAGCATTATCAAGGATAGGTAGGGAAACCGGATTGACACCACGGCAACGATGACAGACACCAGGACGACCATCCAGGCCGGGTAGAAAGGGATCCAGGTGGTCCCGAATATCCCGAGTATGAAGAACAGCAGCGGCGTCAGTATCCACGGGTAGCGCCTCTCCCTCTCGATCATGTCGCCGAACATGGTCTTGCTGGCCATCATGAGGCTACTCATCCTGCATCACCTCCGCGTCCTGAGCATCGGGCTGCTTGGCCTTGACCAGGTCGACCGCCCTCTTCCTCCTCCTGACGTTGATGGCGTAGAGATAGATGAACAGTGGGATTGCAAGGGCGCTCATCCCGGCCATGGGCAGGATTATGGTATCGTCCGGCACCCATCCGCTCCTGTCTCCATCAGCATCGGTGTACTCGAACGGGAAATCCGTGTATTCGGCAATTCCCATGACACTGTAATTGTACATCCTCGAAGTGAAAGGTGTGTTGTACTGGTCCCAGGCAGTTACCCAGAACGTGACATTGGTTCCGGCTGGATAGCCCGGGATGGTTCTCTGCATCTCCGTCGAGTTCACATTGGACCTCGAGAAGTTCCAGCCGCCTTCGCGCAGGTCGCCCTCGGGGGTTTCGTAGGTGACATAGAGATTGGCTCCGGAGATGGATATGTTCTCTATCGATCTGAGCTTGATAGACACATCCTCGGTGGCGTTGGCCCGCAGAGGCCAGTATGTCAATTCTATATTTTCATAGAAAGTCTCGTGCCGCCACCCGCTGCCCACGACGTCGTAGCTGAAGCTCATGGAGTCTCTTGAATCGATAGGCGAGAAGAAATAGTCATATGCCACTATGTAAAAATCGATGCGATATCCATTGAGAGGGAACGGCTCGATTATGCACTCGAACACAGTGTCGGTCTTTTTCTGGAATGGGAATGAGAAAGGGAATTGCACGCCCTCATTGGGGTAGACCACCCCCCATATGCTGGCCCTGTTGATCCAGACCTCCTCTATCCTTGAGGTGATTGTAATGGTAATTTGGTCGAAGGTCGTGATATCATCGGGCGCGACAGTCGTCTGAAGGTTCTGGTTGAACCCATCATACTGCCACCCGACCTCGCCCACCCTGGTCCCGACGCCCTGTGCCATTGCGCCGGCAGTCGAAACCGTGACCATCAGTGTGCAGGCAGCAAATGCCATTATGATTGCCAGATTTTTTTTCATTTCAAGCACCTCAAGCACGAACCTTTATTTTATGCCTTATGCCGATTTTCGGCTTCACCTTGGACTTCATCCTGTCGCCAAGGGCTATCCCGGCAAATCCGGCGAAGAGATACTGCGCCGGAACCGTAGTAGCCATTGGCACGCTGGGCGGCGGCGGTGGCGGCGGCGGCGGCGGCGGCGGAATCGTTCCAGCAGGCAGCGGTGTGCCGTCTGCGCCCATCGGCGGCGGCGGCTGCAGCTTCTCGGGCGGGGCCTGGACGAATCGGTTGCCGAACAGGATTTGCGCGATTCTGTCTGAAACCTCATGGGTTCCAGTCGTGACATTCACATGGGGATTCGGGTCAAAGGAAAGCACCTGCACCATGCCCTTTGAATACCTGAAGTATGCCGAGAACAGCAGCTGGGCCCCCCCATAATCCGCATACAGCACCGGTTTAAGGTTTTCGTATCCCGGCGTCAGAGCCACCATGTCGGCGGTGGTGAGATTCATTGTCATGGGCCCAGAATACTGGGACGGCGATTCCTCTGTATGCTGGAATGTTGCAGTGAGCTCTATTTTTTCATCAATCTGTTTCACGCTGACGCAACCGGGGAAAATAACAATCAGGTCTTTCATGGCCTTTCCCGAGAATATGACATTCTTCCCTGATATGACTGCCGATTTGAGGGCCGCTCTCATTGTATTGGACATCACGCCGTTGGCTCCCGGCCCCTCTATTATTATCAAATCGTTTTCTGTGAGGGGGTTGCTGTCCGGGCTCTCGCTCACATACCATTGGAGGTCCCAAATCACCCAATTCTCATATGGAATCCTCATGCTATCCAGCAAGGCCGGCGAGAATCCGTGCTGCATGTAATCATCTTCCCTGGAAACAACCAGTATCTTGGTGGGGCGCTCGATTTTGTAAGCCCTGGTAGAGGTAAACCTTGCGGTCACGTTATGGACGGTAACCCCCGGGAATTCTCCCCACACGTCCAGGAAGGTTTTCGCGTCAAAGCCGGTGATTATGAACGGTCCGCCCGCATAGCTGGTACCCATCGGATATTCGTCAGTGATTATGGTCGGGTCAGGCGGCCCGATGAGCCTGTAGCAAAGAGTGTCATTCCTCAGAAGCGCATGGATGAATCCGAAGCTCAGAGTCATGTCGCCCTGCTTCTCGTCCATAGGTATGACCAGAGACCCCGCATTGAAGGGTATGGTCTCGTATCTCTCTCTTTCCACCAGGACAGTCTGTGCAGAAGCAGAGCTTTGAAGGATAATAACCATCACTATGAAGAGCCCTAGGGCAACAGTGAATCGCGTTAGTATTTTGTTAAGTTTAAACATGTTTCGCATCATCTTCGTGATTCCGCATTCGGATTGGTCTCCCCATTATAAATATTTCTAGCCTTATTTCGGCATAATGCCCGCATCCGCCCCTTTGTCTGCGACCGGCTCATCGGGCACTTGCGGCGGTGTCTCTATGCCGCCGCCCGGCTTCTCTGCTTCGCCGGCGTTTTCAGGCATTACAGGCTCCCCCACATCCGATATACCAACACTTTTTCTGTCCTTTCTCCATTTCACAAATCTCGGCGCCAGTATGTCCACCATGAACGGCACGACCAGCACCAGGAAGAGCGTGGCATAAAGCCCTGTCCAGCTGTTCCGCGGTACGCCGTACAGCGGCGACCCCGTCACCTTGAGCTTGATCAGGCCGAACCAGGGGATTTCGCCGATCGCCCTGCCCACTATCCAATCAGGAAGAACCGGTTCATAGTAACCGATGTTCGGTTGGTCGTAGAACGGCACGTTGTTGTCTCCCATGGTGATGTAACCGCCATGCGGCACTTTCCCCCTTCCCTCATAATAGACCATGATGCCGTCCAGGTTGATGGCGACATCATCCTTCCAGTATCCATAATTGGTCAATGAAATTATGTCTCTGGAGCCATACATCCCCATTGACGGCACATCGAAAGTGATGTTAGCATAATCTATGCCATAGAAATTGGGATTCGCCAGCGTCTCGTTGATTTCTAACCAGACCACCGCCCTGTGGATGATGGGAATAACAGCCACGGTCTCATTGTTTTGCAGGGTCCGAAATTTCTCTCCGTTCGGCCGATAGATGATGACATCCCCGTAGGTTCCGTATTTGGAATAGTCTGTGGCTTCACCATCGACATATGTGACTATATCATCCACACCCCCGATATCCTTCACGAAGACCATGTCCCCCGTGTCGATGACGCCCACAACGCTCCTGTCGTCGAAGCGCTGCATGCTTCCGGACTCCACCACAACCATGGGCGGCCAAATACCGCAGTAAGCGTAGAGGCAGAGCATCACCACGCACACGATGGTGAAAGCAACAAACACATCCTTTCCGATGCCTATCAGCGTTTTCTTCATCCTGTCCTTGTTCATCGGCAATCCGTTCCTGGGCGTGACAAACAGCTTCAATATAAATATCCTTTTGAAGCCGAATCGCCCAATAGATTTAAGTAACCGCGCCAACATATGTTCTAACAGAGAATTATGAACTGGGTCTGGCACGGAACCGTCACGGTAAATTTGGTAAGTGTTATACTGGCAGTTTCATTCATGGCTTTATCCATCCCGAGCATATCCGGCACGAATCCCAACATCGGCGATATCCCGCGGCAATCAGATTTACCTGCAACGGCAGATTTCAACGCCACGAACGCGATTGAAGAGATAATTCTCAGAATAAACGAGAGCCTGATGGCGAAGCACGTCCAGGCACTTCAGGATTACAAAACCAGATACGCATTTCGGGGAGACAAGTGCTTCGCCGTCGCCGATTACATCAACGAACATTTCCTTCAGAACGGGCTGGAGACGAGCTACCACGACTTCACGTATGGGGGCTACAGGATGCGCAATGTCATAGGCCAGAAGACGGGGGCCACATCGCCCGACGAGACATACATAATCTGCGCGCATTATGATTCTGTTTCCACGTATAGCGGAATGTCATGGACAAACGCCCCGGGCGCGGATGACAACGGCAGCGGTGTGGCCGCGGTGATGGCAGCGGCGGAGCTCCTCTCGGATTACAATTTCACCCATACAATCCGCTTCATCGCTTTCAGCGGGGAGGAGTTGGGCCTGAAGGGCAGCATGAACTACACCGACCACATCATCGCGCTGGGGGAGAATATACGGGGAGTTGTGAATCTGGACATGATTGCGTTCAACCCCCCCTGGGGCACGAAAGAGCTTTACCTATGCAGAGAGAACGGCGACAAGATGCCGGCGGCCAATGAAAGCGTGTACGGGCCGGCGCCGGCCAACGACACAGCCGTTCACTTCTGGCTGGGGCATGATTACATAATCGATTGCAACCTTTTTCTGGAAGAACAGGGCGCACCGGGCACCCCCCTCTGTTTGGTGGAAGGGCCATCTGGCGATTATCTGCTCAACCGCACCACCGGGTTCATCGACCTGTCATCCGGCATTGGTCCGATATCAGAATTTGAGAACCTGACCGCCTGGTACAATTATTCAGCATCGGGTTCAATGGTCAACTCCACCAAGCAGACGATACAAAAATATGGCGACATCATCTCACTCTCGCCACTCGACCTTCTGTTCGGAAGCAGCGACCACGCATCTTTCGCACCAGCCTACCCAGCAATAATGCTCATCGAAAAGAGGTTCAACACCAATCCGAACTATCATGAGGTCACGGACACGGTTGATTACCTGAACTTCACCTATTGCGCCAACATCACCCAGTTGGCCGTGGCCACCATCGCGGAACTCGCACAGATGGGATCCGGGGACGTTATGCCCCCATCACACTCGCCGGGCTCCCCGCCAGGCAACGGATATGCCCCGTCAGTTCCTTGCATTTCCATCGAGACAAGGGATCCCAGCCCGCTCAACCTTTCAGCACTGACAATGCATGTAAACGGCATACCGGTCACCCCGACCCTGGATGCAATCCCACTTGGTTTCAATCTCTCTTATATCCCGCCAGCTCCATATTCCGATGGGGCAATGATAAATGTGAGCGTATCTGCCTCTGACATCCTGGGGAATGCGTTCGATTATTCTTGGGGGTTCACAGTGGACGCAATTCCGCCGGACCCCCCAACCAATCTCGCGCTGGCCGGGTCTCGGGTCGAACTCATCAAACGGGGCCTGGTCCTAAACGTGGGGGCCAGCTATGACTTGAAATACGCACAATCCCCAGACGTGATATTCAAGGACGGTGAATACAAGATGTGGTACACGGCTTACGATGGGTCGTTATATCGCATAGCATATGCGAACTCATCAGACGGCTTGGCGTGGGCCAAGTATGGCGCAGTCCTGCAGCCGGGGACTTCGGGCCAGCCAGACGATTATTATGTGGCTCATCCATCTGTCGTATTCGATGGCGAATACAAGATGTGGTACTCCGGCTCGGACGGAACAACCGCCCGCATCATGCTCGCCAATTCCTCAGACGGCATTAACTGGCTGAAGAACGGGGTCGCGCTTGACATAGGCAGCACCAATGAACCAGATTCATATCATTCCATGTTTCCCAGCGTCCTCAAGACAACCGAATACAAGATGTGGTACACCGGTTTCGACGGCCTCAGGCACAGGATATTGTATGCAAACTCATCCGACGGATTGGTCTGGACAAAATACATGGGCGATATTACGCCAGAAGGTGCCGGAATCTTCTGCGGCGACGGCGTGATATGGAGCCCGGACGTGGCATATCACAATGGCACGTACCACATGTATTACACCCGTTATGATGGCAGCCGTTTCAAGATAATCCATTCCCGGTCCGATGATGGCATTCATTGGAACGAGTTCGGCATGGCAATTGATGTCGGGGCGGCAGGTGAATACGACATGCTAGAAGCAGACCAGTGCTGCGTCATGATGGCGGATGCGGAAACGAAAGTGTGGTATTCGGCTTACAATGGCACGAACAGGCGCATCCTCTTCGCCAACATCACGCCCAGCGACCCGGCGAACGACCTCACTCTTTCCTGGGCCCCCTCAGCATCAACAGACGTGGTGCGGTACGAAGTGTTCAGGGAGACCCGCCCCTCGGCATTCAGATACCCGTTGGAAACCGCGCATCCCGAATTCTACGCCCCGCCGGCCGGCCAAACCTCCTGGACCTTCGAGAGGTCAAGTGAGACCAACATCACGGCCTATGGCCCTGTCACCGGCTCCAGCCCCCCATATTTCTACCTCCCGGACGATAACATCCTCGACATTTCCCTTTTCATGAGAACCGGTTCCGGCGAGTGGCAGAGCCTCGCCCAGGATATGGATTTTTCCATCGACAAAGTACTGGGCCATGTGACCATCCTCGCCCCGCAGTTCGAAGCCGGGTGCTCTCTGTATGCCTGGTACAATCACTCGGCCGGCAGGGCGCTTCGCGTTTCCGGCAGCTCCACATCCGATATCGGGGCAGGTTCCAGTGCGAATTATTACTACATCGTAAGGGCCGTGGACAAAGCCGGGAACCATGCATACTGCGCGGACATGGCCGGCAAGATAGCGACATCTATTTCCGCGCCCTGGACTCTGATAGCCAATCCGTTCCTCTCATCCTCAACGCCCATCGGAGAAGCATTGGCAGGCCTCGACTGGGCGGGTGCCCGAACATGGGAACCGCTCCGGCCGGGCCATTGGACAATCAACAGGCCCGGAGTGCCCGAGGAATTCA
>JAWOHM010000150.1:0-11609 GCA_046485165.1 Thermoplasmata archaeon | reverse complement strand
GCACAGGATTAGCAATCCTGCGCCTTACCAGGCTGGGCCATCCTCGCTTATTGCTTATGCTATTGAACATACATGAATGTGATTATTTATTTAATGGTAAGGCAAGGCTTAGCAATCCGGCGCCTCCGAGGTTGAGCTTGCTCAACCGAGGGAGGACGAGTTACGAAGTAATTCGTCCGGATACCAGGCTGGGCCATCCTCGCACAACAAACGCCAGATAACATTCTGTTATTAAAGTTTGTTGTGTTATCTTGAACGGGCGTAGATTATATTCTCAATAATAAAAAATTTCATAATAAAGACTTAATACCAAAACCCATTTCCCCGCCTCATGTCACCGGATAACGTTTTCCTTCCAAAGAACGTTTTCTTCACGAAGGGGGTAGGCAGGCACAAAGAAAAACTGAGCAGCTTCGAGGACGCGCTCAGATCAGCCGGAATCGAGAAATTCAATCTCGTGAGGGTATCATCCATACTCCCTCCGCGCGCCACAGTGATAACAAGGGAGAAAGGCCTGGCCATGCTGGAGCCGGGGCAGATAGTCTTCGTTGTGATAGCCCAGAACGAATCCAACGAACCCAACAGGCTGATGGCCGCATCAATAGGGATGGCCAATCCCGTGGACCCGACGCATTACGGATACCTCTCGGAACATCATTCCTTCGGGCAGACCGAGAAGGTCTGCGGGGAATATGCAGAGGACCTTGCGGCAAAGATGTTGGCATCCACTCTGGGAATTGAATTCAACGTCAATGCGGGATATGATGAGGCAAAGGACATATTCAAGATGGGCGGCGCCGATGTCAAAACCAGGCATGTGACCCAATCCGCTGTCGCGGACAAGGAGGGACTCTGGACCACGGTCATCGCCGCAGCCGTCCTGGTCCCATAGATACCTTTTTAAAACATGGCACAATTCGCTAGCCAATGACATCACCAATAGTGTCAGTGATAATCCCCACCATGAACGAGGAAGAAGCCATCGGCAAGGTCATGGATGAGGTGAACGCCGCCTTGAAAGAAATGCAATTCGAGGTCCTGGTAGTGGACACGGATTCGAAGGACAGGACAAGGGAGATTGCCGCTTCCAAGGGCGCGAGAGTGATTCCGGAGCCGCGCAGGGGCTACGGGCGAGCCTACAAGACCGGATTCGCCCAGGCAAAAGGCAAATACATCGCCACCCTGGACGCGGATTGCACTTACCCGGCAGGCGACATCCCGAAATTCGTGAATATCCTGGAAAAAGAGGATGTGGATTTCATATCCGGGGACAGGCTTTCCGAACTGGAGAAAGGAGTGATGAACGGAAAGCATCGCCTGGGGAACTGGGGGCTGAAAGTGGCCATGAACGTTCTTTTCTCGATGAAATCCGCAGATTCGCAGACCGGCATGTGGGTGTTCAGGCGCTCCATCCTTCCGAAGCTCAACCTGGTCAGCGATAAAATGGCGCTTTCCGAAGAGATAAAGATAGAGGCATTCAGGAAATGCAGGTACAGGGAGATACCCATACGCTACACGCCCAGGGTCGGCGAGGTGAAGCTCAACACCTGGCGCGATGGGAAGGACAATCTCATGTTCCTTTTCAGCAAGAGGATGGGAAAGGCCAGCAAGGCCAGCGGAGAGATTTTCGATGCCTGATACCCAGGATGATGTCATGGAAAGGGCATACCGAGAAATTGTCTCTGCCTCGAAATTCCACAATTCCAATGGACCGGGCAAGGCCAAAGTTCTCGTGATGTCCGGGCTGCCGATGTCTGGAAAATCACATCTCACGAATCTCATCACCGAGAGGATGGAAGGCAATGTCTGCGTGGTGAGGGCGGACGAGTTCCGCCCGGTGGTGGCCAAGCACATGGGGCGGAGCGAGCCGACATACGAGAAGAAGGAGCACGCGCTTGTTTTTCAGATAGGAGAGCATTTGATAGCCGAATCGCTGCGCATGGGATGGAGCGCGATAGCGGATGCCACAAATCTGACCGAAGAGCACAGGTTATGGAGTGTCCGGCCGGCCACAGAGACTGGCCGCCCGGTGCTGGTGGCATTCCTGGAAACACGCCTGGAAATAGCCATGGAGAGGAACAGGAAGAAGAACAGGGATGGCTCGACAGCCACGCCTGCCGTTTATGCCCTGCTGAATTATGAAAAGGAACCCATCGAGAAATGCGGCACGCCATACCTGGTCATAAACTCGGAGATAGATGTTCGGCCATGGGCGGATATTCTGTCCAAATGGCTGTCCGGAGATATCGAGGCAGTCGACGGAACCGTGACACCGAAAAGGCCATCACAGGAACCAGAGAAGCAGTGGCAGAAGTATCGCCAGGCTGCCGAGGAAAAGGCACGTCTTCGAGAATCTGAAGGACCGGGCAACTGAAATCAGCATGTCCATGGATATGTAACCGAGCACGAATGATGATATCGCGGCTATTGCCAGCAACCACAATGATGTGGCCACCATCTCGCCGAAGACGACCACATACGCAAATGCCGCAAGGGAGACCGGAACGGACAGCAGGAAGGAGAAGGTGAGCGCTTCGATTGTTTTGAATTTTCTCCCGAGAAGCGCGGCCATGGTCATGCCTGACCTGGATATGCCCGGCAACACCGCGAAGGCCTGGGCCATGCCCACCAGCAGGTAATCCGGCCAGCTGCCATCCTTCACCGGGCGCAGCGCCCTCCTCGGCACCCTGCCCAGAACGATGCCGGTGATTATCAGGGCAATGCCGATGAGCAGCGTGATGGTCAATCCGGTCCACAGCTCGCTGTCGAATGTCGACTCCAGGAGAAGCATTATCGGGAGGGCGCAGAGAAGCGAGATAATTGTGGTTACCCAGTAGAATTTCTTGGGCCCGGTGGCCGTCCTGATGTCCAGCATTCCCAGCAATTGCTTGGGATAGCGGGCGAACACGGCCATGGCAGTCCCGATGTGAACGGCCAAGCCGAACGTGATGGCAAACTCCGGGCGTATGCCCATGAAGTTGACCATGACCACAGTGGTCTGGCCGGAGCTTGACACGGGCAACCATTCCAGCAATCCCTGGATGGCGCCGATGAGGAGGGCCGTGAACCAATCGAGCATGCGACCGCATCCGGCAACGTGATATAAAAGATTTGCCGGGGCGAAAGTTGTATCGGGGGTGACGCCCCCGTCCCTCGGTGCCGGTCAGCGCACACCCTATACCCTAGTCCCTAGCCCCTAAGAACCAATAACCAAGCTAGACCCTTACAATCAATAACCAAGCCAGACCCTAGCCCCTAAGAAACACTAACACTTTGTATATCGTGATGCCTGCAAATAATATCGCGAAACACCTTCAGGTTCCTTCCCTGCTTGCCAATGGCCTTGGCCTTCAGCACGGGATTGACCTTCACCGTTGCATGTATCTGATTGTTGCGGGTCTCCAGCTCCACGCTCTCAACGCCGTAAGGGTGGAAGACGCTTTTCACGAACTGCTGTGGGTCAGCAGAATACTCGATTATCTGGATGGTCTTGTCTAGTGCCTTGCGCAGCCTGGAGACGTTCTCGCCGTTCTTGCCCACGGCCTTGGTTATCCAGCCATTGTCAACCATGAATATTATCTTGTCCTCCATCTCCACGCAGTCGCGTATGCGGACATGGGTGACCTTCTCAAATAGGCCGATATGGAGCAATGTCTGATTGTCGAGCCTCACTTCCGCCATCGGATTACCTACTTTGCCAGAATCTGGGATTCGCCCGGTGCGATGACTGTGACCACGGAGACCGAGAACGGCTTTCCGCATGCCGAGCCCAGCTCCCTGTTGTTCCCCGGGAATTCCATCACCGGTATCTCTTTCTGTTCCCTGAGCTCCTTGGCCGGGCAGTTGGATGCTATCACGATGAGTTTGCCCTTCTTGCTGGCTATGGCTTTTTTCGCCTGGGACAGACCGAATGCCACTTCACCTGTCTTGGTCGCGGTCCTCAATGCTCTGTTGATATCCATTTCAATCCCTCTTTTTCTTCTTCATCAATTCCGGTGAATATACAAGGTTCACTGCGCCGGTGCCCACTGTGACGGGTTGGCCGACGATGATGTTCTCGGCCACGCCGTCCAACGCATCCGTCTCGCCGATTATCCCGGCCTTCAGAAGGTGGGTCGAAGTGATCTCAAAGGCCGCCCTGGCCAGCACACTGGACTTGCGCCCGGAGATGCCGTGCCTGCCTATTGCCTTGACATCGCCGTCGTTGGTCATCATGTCGGCGACAAGCATTATGTGCCTTTTGTCAACGGCCAGTCCCTGCTCCGACAGAGTGTTCGCAGCCTCATCCACTATGGATTTCCTTGCGGCCTCTATTCCGAGTACCAGGGATATCTCGATGATGCTGTTTGTCTTGGTCCTGGCAGAGTCCACGTAATCATTCTCCAGCATCTTGGCGAGGTTCGAGCCCTCCGTGTAAACCACGTACTCGTTGTCCTGTTTCCTTATGACTGCCTTTTTAATGCCCTCGATGCCCTTCACCCTGCAATCCCTGATTATCTCGTACAGCTGGTGAAGTTTTCTGAACTGGGGGGTTTCCGGCTTGACAGATATGGTGGTGCCCTCCTTCTCGACCACGGCTTTCAAGCGCCTCTCCTTCTTCAATGCCAATATTATGTTGTCGAGGGTTATGTCCTTGACATCCAGCTTCTTCGTGTTCGGCTCTATGACCAGGCGCATGCCGTCTAGGTCGGTCCTGACTTCCGCGATGTCGAGCAGGATGGTCTCTTCCAGAGAGGATGCCACCTTCTTCGCGTAGGAAGGGTCGCCCCTCTCATCCCCTTTGAGATAGACTGTCATCATGGGCGTGCTGGGAATTCTCCTCGCATCCACAATCTCGATGAGGCGGGGGAGACCCAGCGTGACGCTGATCTCCGCCACACCGGCGTAGTGGAAGGTTCTCATGGTCATCTGCGTTCCAGGCTCGCCGATGGACTGGGCCGAGACTATGCCTATGGATTCATTGGGGTCTATTTTGTGGAGGTCATACTGCTCGACCACCATCTCAATGACCTTGTCCAGGTCCTTCTGTTTCAGAGCGAGGCGGTCCTGGTACTGGGCCAGTTCCTCGATGATGTTTCTTGGAAGTGAGAGTTTCTTCTTTCCCAGGGCTTCGGCTATCTTCTTCTCCTGGACGTTGAGCGGCTTGACCTTGACTGGCACTTTGAGGTCCGTGCGCCTGGCCTTCGGCTTCTTTTCCTCCTTCTCTCTCGCCGGCGCCTTGGTTCTGGTCTTTGACTTGATGTCCATGTGTTTCTTCTTGGCGCCGATCTTGTTGAGAAGGTCCTGGGCGTCAGTTTCCGAGAGATACCTGAGCAGGAGCTCGAACGGCGCTTTCTTCAGGTCGCCAATCTTGAAGCCGGCATTGGCAATTGCCTCGGATACCTTGGCGCTCACCCCGCGGCGTATCAATGCGTTGACTGTGTCTTTCCTTGCCATCTTCACTCCTCCGGTTCTGTCTCGATTTCCTCAATGCCCTCGGCGGTGTCCATGTCCCTCTCGATGGCTCCGTAGCTGACAACGTTCAGTTTCGCGCTGAGGTCTATGTCATCACGGTCTCCGAGCAGCTGGAACAGTATGTCATCGATGTCGGCGGCCTTTCCGTTGATGGCCCTTGATGGGTCTATGCCATCATCGCCGAAGCTGAACTGAATTATCGTTCCCGCGGTGTTCCGGACGCTGCCGTCCTGCATGACCTTCAGGTCTTCCAGCGCATTGATGAGCCGGCGCTGCATGTAGCCGGACCGGGACGTCCTGACTGCCGTGTCGACCAGACCCTCCCTGCCGCCCATGCTATGGAAGAAATACTCGGTGGGGTTGAGGCCAGACTTGTAGCAGGATTTCACGAAACCCTTTGCCTCGGCACCCAGGTCGCCCTTCTCGAAATGCGGGAGCGTGCGATTCTGGTATCCCCTGGAAAGGCGCGCGCCCCTGACGGCCTGCTGGCCGATGCATCCGGCCATCTGGCTGAGGTTCAGCATGGAGCCTCTCGCACCGCTTCTGGCCATTACCACGGCGGAATTTTCCAGGCCGAGGTATTTGCTGGCTATCTGGCCTGCCCTGTCCCTTGCCTGGCCGAGTTCGCGCATGGCCTCTATCTCCAGGGTCTCGTCAAGGCTTCTGCCTGGCATGGTCTCAAGAGTGCCGTCGTTGAAGGCGTCCACATAACGCCGGACCTGTTTGGTGGCGTCCTGGAGCAACTCCTGTATCTGCATCCTGGCATCCAGCGGGATGTCCTCATCGTCGATGCTGGTGCTGAACCCGTGTATCATGATGGAACTGACAGCCATCTTTATCGCCATCTCGAGGAAGAGCCTGGCTTCGTTCGGCCCGAGATCCCTGGCAATCTTGTCAAGTATTATACCCTTGAAAGCGCCCAGGGCCTTCTCGTCTATGGTCCCCTTGAGCAATTTCCCCTTTCTTATGACAACGTAGGAATCGAATTCGCAGTCCTCCTTCTTGCAGACATCGCATTTCTGGCATATGGAGGACTTGTACGAGATGTCCAGCTCTTTTGGCAGGCACATGCTGAAGAGGTCCTTTCCGGACCAGAGCCTCTTGCCGTCCACGGTTTTGGCCGGTTCGGGCCATTCCTCGCGGCCGATCCTGCTGAGGATAAGTGAGGTCTCGTCCTGAGAGTACATCGGGTCATTGTGGGTCAGCATGAATGAGCCGGTGATGTAGTCATGAATGCCGCCTATCACAGGCCCGCCGAACCTGGGAGAAAGTATGTTCTCCTGGACCAGCATCAATATCCTGGCCTCTGCAATTGCTTCGGGGCTCTGTATCACGTGAAGGTTCATCTCGTCACCGTCGAAATCTGCGTTGTACGGAGGGCAGACGCACAGGTTGAACCTGAAAGTCTTTCCCTTCATCACGCGTATCTTGTGGGCCATCATGGACATCCTGTGAAGGGACGGCTGCCTGTTGAATAGGACTATGTCCCCATCCGTCATCTGGCGCTCGACGATGTGGCCGATGTCTATGTTCTCAGCCACTGTCTCGGCGTTCTTGTCGGTGACCTTTATCCTTCTGCCATCCTCGCGGATGACGTAATTCACTCCGGCAAGGTAATCACCAAGTTCGGTGACTGGCTCCGGGCCTCTCATTATGAAGTCCTTGACCACGTTGAGGTTGAAATTGGTGACGCGTATCGGAATGGTCAGCTCCCTTGCGGCAAACCACGGGATGCCCACTTCATTTATGGACAGCATCGGGTCCGGCGATATGACTGTGCGGGCTGAAAAATTCACCCTTTTTCCGGATAGGTTGGACCTGAAACGCCCCTCTTTGCCCTTCAATCTCTGGACCAGTGTCTTGAGCGGGCGGCCCGACCTGTGCCTGGCTGGCGGTATTCCCGAGGTCTGGTTGTCGAAGTATGTGGTCACATGGTACTGCAGGAGCTCCCACAGGTCCTCGACTATCAGTTGCGGTGCGCCGGAGTCCCTGTTCTCCCTCAAGCGCTGGTTGATGCGAAGGACGTCCACCAGCTTGTGGGTGAGGTCATCCTCCGACCTGTCGCCGGAATCCAGCGTTATCGAGGGCCTTACCGTGACCGGCGGGACAGGCAGCGCGGTGAGCACCATCCATTCCGGCCTTGACACTTCCGGATTCAGGCCCATGGGGACCAGGCTCTCATCCGGGATTCTCTCCAGTCTCTCGCGCACTTCCTTGGGGGTCAGCTTGTGGCCTTCCTCGCGGAATGTTGATGGCTTGTCGAGAGAAATCTTGAGCTGCTCTGCATTGCAGTGAGGGCATACCGTCCTCATTGCTGTCTTCGCGGTGTCCTTCATCAGCTTCTCGAATTCGGTGAGGTCGCCGCCCAGTTCCTCGAGCATCTTGCGAAGGTTCTCCTCCTCTTCGATCTGGCTGGAAGTCAGAAGCACTTTTCCGCATTCCCTGCATGTGGATTGAAGCAGGCGCTTTATGTCCTTGACGAAACCGACATGTATGACAGGCATTGCCAGCTCAATGTGGCCGAAATGGCCGGGGCAATCGTCAACCTTCTGTCCGCATGTCTTGCACCTGAGGCCGGGCTCGATGACGCCCATGTGCATGTCCATCAGGCCCATCTCGATGGGGAAGCCGTCATCATCGTATGTGTCGGCCGTGATGATCTTCACGGCAGACATGCGCCTTATCTCTTCGGGTGAGAGGTGTGCGAACTTTATGCCGTGGATGCGCTTGTTTACGCCGCGCCTTATCATTTCAATTCCTCCAGTTGGAGCCTCATGGCCACGCCAAGGCTCAGCAATTCGTCCATAAGCAGTTTGAAAGCATAGCTGGTCTGCACCGGGTAGACACTGGAATTGTTTCCGCAGACCGGGCATCTCAATACGCCGCGGCGGTCCATCATTGCGACATGGCCGCATTTCGGGTTGCCGCAGATGAACTGGGTCGTGCCGTCGGATTCATCCAGCAAGCGGTCCTTTATGACCATTGCCGCGCCATGGCCGATGAGACAGTCGCGCTCCATCTCTCCGAACCTGAGGCCGCCCTGCCTGGAACGGCCCTCGGTGGGCTGCCTTGTGAGTATCTGCACTGGGCCCCTGGAACGCACATGCATCTTGCCGGAAACCATGTGATGCAGCTTCTGGTAGTAGATGACGCCGATGAATATGTCCGCATGGATTATCTCGCCCGTGACGCCGTTGAACATCACTTCCCTGGCATTGTGCTTGAAACCGGCTTCTATCAGGGCCTTTCTGAGGGAATCTTCCCTCTCGCCGCTGAATGGCGTCCCGTCAATGAAACGGCCTTCCATGGCGCCGACCTTGCCGCCTATCATTTCCAGCACGTGGGCCACGGTCATACGGGACGGGATGGCGTGGGGATTGATTATCAGGTCCGGGGTCATTCCGGATTCCGTGAACGGCATATCCTCTGAAGATATTATGTGGCCAATAACGCCCTTCTGGCCGTGCCGAGATGCGAATTTGTCCCCGAGCTCGGGTATCCTCGGGTCCCTGACCTTGACCTTGACCAGCCTGGAGCCGTTCTCCGTCTCGGTGAGCATGACGCTGTCCACCCAGCCCTTCTCGCCGGGCCTCACGATGACTGATGTTTCCCTGCGCTTCTGCGGCGTCAGGAAGTCAGTGTCCTCTTCCAGGAACCTCGGGGGGGATGTTTTGCCGACCAGCACGTCGCCGCCCTTGACATAGACCTCCGGGTTTATGAGGCCGTCCTCGTCCAGGTTGTTGTAGGCATCGTCCGCCCTGGCGCCCCTGACATCGGTTGGGGGTATCTCGAAATGGTCCTCCTGGCCGCCCGGGTAGCGCCTCTCCTCGGCTTTGTACGTCCTGAAGAAAGAGGAATGCCCCAGGCCCCTCTCGATGGAGGCTTTGCTGAAGACCAGTGCATCTTCCATGTTATAGCCGTGGTATGAACTCACAGCCACAACGAAATTCTGGCCGCCCGGCCTCTCCTTGAAATTCACGTATTTCATGATCTCGGTCTGGACCATTGGCTGCTGGGGGTAATGCATGAGGTGCGCCCTTGTGTCCGGCCGTATCCTGTAATTGGAATCAGCCATGCCCAGAGATTGCTTGGCCATTGCGGAGCCCATGGTAATTCTGGGGGATGAGTTGTGTTCGGGGTACGGGACCATTCCGGAAGCCACGCCCAATATCAGCATGGGGTCTATTTCCATGTGTGTGTGCTCAGGCAGTATCTGCTTGGGAACCTCCATGTCGCCGCCGCAGAAACCGCAGGAGAGCTTCACCATCGGCTCGGACAGGCCGACATTGTCCCAGAGCACGTTGCCTTCAGAAAGCAACTTGGAGCATGCTATGCATTTGTGGGGGGCCGTGTAAGGAGTTATCGCTATGAAAGAATCCTCCTCCTCTTCTGCGTCGATCCATTCGACAACGCCCTCCCTGATGAGATCCTTCATCTTCATGCGGCCGCTTGCCAGGCCTTCCAGATGCCTCTTCGTCAGCATTAAGCGGCCGTCCTTTATCACAAGCAGAGGCCTCCTGAGCCTGCCTTCGTCGCAGTTGATGATGATGTCGTTCATTTCCCTGTCAAATCTTAAATTGATCTCATGCGAGAGTAATCCACCCCTTCTGCGCTCCCTGATTTCCTTGATCAGGTCATCGGGCCTGTCGTGAGTTCCAACGAGGTCGCCATTGACGTAAACCCTTGTAAGGTTGGTTTGCTGGCTCTTGATCTCCTTGACCCCGAGGTCGATAAGGATCTGTTTCACCTCGCGGTCGTGGGAGCGTTCGCTCACGTCCACGAGCAATGCAAAGTTCTTCACCAGGCCGCAGTTCTGGCCTTCGGGAGTTTCATTGGGGCATAATCTGCCCCATTGGGTAGGGTGCAGGTCCCTTGCCTCGAAGTGTGGCTGGCTCCTTGTTAGAGGCGATGTGACACGCCTAAGGTGGCTCATCGTGCTCATGTTGGATGTGCGGTCCAGCAGCTGCGAGACGCCCACCCGGCCGCCCACCCAGTTGCCCGTGGAAAGCGCGTGAAGCAATCTCTGGGTGAGAAGGTCCGGCCTTATGGCCGAGCTGATCTTCATGCTCTTTTTCTTTGCATAGCCCCTTTCCAGTTGGTACTTGAGGTCCTTGACCAGATTGGTGAACGATACCCTGAACAGGTCCTCCATCAGGTCACCGGAGAGTTTCAGCCTCTTGTTGGCGTAATGGTCCTTGTCATCCTCGCCCCTCATGCCCAGGAAGAGTTCCAGGACTGTCCTGGCCATCCTTCCCAGGAAAACCGCCTTCTTCAAGCGGTCTGCCGGGCCGTCACCCAGGTGGGGAAGCAGGGCCTTGTCTATTATGGACTCGACCTTCTTTTCCCTGTATTCCTTTGCCTGGCCAGTGGCAAATTTCTTCTCCAGCCATAGAACCGCATCCTCTGAGGAGTTGATGCCTGTTGGCGGGTACAGCTTATCATCCTGGCATTCCTCGATGTTCGCATAGACCACAGTATCCATCTTCTTGTCGGAGACTATGGCATTGTAAATGTCCTCGTCGCTCTCCATGCCCAGCGCTTTCATGAGTATGTAAAGCGGTATCTGGCCGGTTGCGGCGGCCACGGATACCGTGAGAAGGCTGTCCTTCTTCTTCTCGAGCAGGGTCAGGGAACGGTAGCCTTCCTTTTGCGAGAACACCTTGGCAATCTCCGTTCTGGTGCCGTACCTCTCATTGTACTCGGCAAGTACCCTGTTGGGTGCCAGGTCCTCAAGGGATATGAGGACGCGCTCGGTGCCGCTCACTATGAAATATCCGCCCGGGTCGCAGGGGTCTTCTCCGAGCTTTGTCAGCTTGTCCTTGTAGCTCAACTTCGAGAGCACCTCTTCGCTTGTCTTCGAGAACATCGTGTCGATATTCTCCTCGTCCAGACAGCATTTCTTGCTCTTCACCATCAGTGGCAGGTTGCCTATATGAACTGATTCCGGCTCCCTCTCGACGCCGTTCTCTATCACGGTGAAAGTGAGATGAATGGGCGCCATGTAAGTGAGGTTTCTAAGCCTGGCTTCCATGGGTGTGAGCAGGTTTGTGGCGCCGTTGGCCTCCCTGACCGTGGGCGGCCCTATCTTGATGGTGGGTTTCTCCTGGGGGTCGACGCGCCCGTCCTTTCCCCTCTTGCGGCCGATCCTGACCTCC